>NZ_JAECZP010000003.1:0-396022 GCF_019691255.1 Pseudomonas sp. USTB-Z | reverse complement strand
AGGGCCGTCGAAGACTACGACGTTGATAGGTTGGGTGTGTAAGCGCTGTGAGGCGTTGAGCTAACCAATACTAATTGCCCGTGAGGCTTGACCATATAACACCCAAGCAATCTGCTACGCAGATTGTGGTGGTGAAGACGAAAGACCCGAAAATTCGTGCTTTACACAAGAGCTTCGCAAATATCGCATATCCGAATTCGCTGGGCTGTCCATCTGGACATTCTGGCAACAGAATTTCTTGACGACCATAGAGCATTGGAACCACCTGATCCCATCCCGAACTCAGTAGTGAAACGATGCATCGCCGATGGTAGTGTGGGGTTTCCCCATGTGAGAGTAGGTCATCGTCAAGATTCATTTCGCAAAACCCCTATCTGCACATGCAGGTAGGGGTTTTGTCTTTGTGGGCAAAAAAACTGGGCTTGCTTGAATCCCGGGAGCAGGCAGCTTCGTAAATGGCACCGGCGTTGCCGGTGTTCGCGGGTAAACCCGCTCCTACAAATCATGAAATGTGCGTCATTTATACCTGACGAATGACAGCGTAATGCTACGCTCGCGGAAATACTCAGCACGGATACTTACCATGGAAATGAACTGGCATCAGGCCCTGCAAGAGAGCCTAAGCTGGCTGGCAATCGCCTCGTTCATCACCCTTGTCAGCTTCACCGCAGCCGCAACTCTGGCCGTAAGTTGTACACGCTGGGGCAGCCAGTTCTGGCAGCTTGCCGGGCCCTATTTCAGTTTCAGGCGCAGTTGGCGGCCGTTGCTGGTGTTTGCCCTGCTGCTGGTCCTGACGCTGTTTTCGGTTCGCCTGAACGTGCTGTTTTCGTTTTGGTACAACGGCTTCTACAGCGCCTTGCAGGGCCTTGACCAGGCGGCGTTCTGGTATCTGCTCGGCGTCTTCGGGGTGCTGGCCACCATCCATGTGCTGCGCTCGCTGTTCACCTTCTATGTCAGCCAGGCATTCAGTATCAAGTGGCGGGTCTGGCTGACCGAGCGCCTGACCCACGACTGGATGCAGGGCGATGCCTATTACCGTGGCCAGTTCCTTGCCGAGCCAGTGGACAACCCTGACCAACGTATCGAACTGGACGTTAACGCTTTCGTCACCAACTCGGTCACCCTTGCCCTAGGCGCAGTCAGTGCGCTGGTTTCGCTGGTGGCGTTCACCGGCATCCTCTGGGGGTTGTCGGCACCGTTGACGGTGGCCGGCGTAGAGATCCCTCGGGCGATGGTATTTGCCGTTTACCTGTATGTCATCGTCGCCACTTGGGTCGCCTTCCGTCTTGGGCGCCCGTTGATCCGGCTTAACTTCCTCAACGAGAAACTCACCGCCAACTTCCGTTACGCATTGATGCGTCTGCGTGAGAACGCCGAGAACATTGCCTTCTACCAAGGTTCGCAAGTCGAGCGGGGCACGTTGCTCGGCCGTTTTGCTGCCTTGATCGTGAATGCCTGGGCATTGGTGTACCGGAACTTGAAGTTCAGTGGCTTCAACTTGGGTGTCAGTCAGGTGGCCGTTGTGTTTCCGTTCATTCTTCAGGCGCCGCGCTTCTTCAGTGGGGCGATCAAGCTGGGCGACGTCATGCAAACTTCCCAGGCCTTTGGGCAGGTGCAGGATTCTTTGTCGTTCTTCCGTGAGTCGTACGATGCGTTCGCGCAGTACCGCGCGACCCTTGACCGTCTCACCGGCTTTCTCGATGCCAACCAGCAGGCAAGTGCGTTGCCGCGCGTCACGACCGAAGACCAGGCGCATGCGCTGCAGATTGCGGGATTACAGGTACTGCGCCCGGACGGACATGCCCTTATCGCCGACCTGGACCTGAGCCTGCACGCCGGTCAGGCGTTGTTGATCAAAGGGCCATCGGGCAGTGGTAAAACCACGCTGCTGCGTGCCCTGGCGGGCCTTTGGCCGTATGCCGAAGGCAAGGTCAGGCGGCCAACGGGGCATCAGGCACTGTTCCTGTCGCAACGCCCGTACCTGCCGCTGGGTGACTTGCGTACCGTCATTGCCTACCCGGCAGCCAGCAATTCCAAGGATGAGTTGCTCATGCAGCAGGCATTGCGCCAGGTCAACCTGGCCCACCTGGCCGAGCGTCTGGACGTCAGCTGTGACTGGTCACACATCCTCTCGGTGGGCGAGCAGCAGCGTCTGGCGTTCGCCCGGGTACTGTTCAACCGGCCTGAGGTGGTGTTTCTCGACGAGTCCACCTCGGCGATGGATGAGGGGCTCGAGCATGCCCTGTATGCGTTGTTGCGCTCGGAAATGCCAAGTGCATTGCTGGTCAGTGTCGGCCACCGCAGCACGCTGGCAGCGTTCCATACTCACCGGCTTGAGGTGGATGGGCATGGCGGTTGGTCGTTGCTGGAGCAGGAGGCTGCGCTGGCCTAGCTCGGCTTGAGGGGGAGATCGCCATCCAGCATCGCGATCAGCTTGGCCCCTTCACTGCGTGCATTGCCGACATCCTTGGTGACCCGAACCACTCGAACGCCTTCACCGGCAGGCGGCGCTCCCTGGCCAGGCGTTCGGCCTCTGCGGCGGGAGCGTTCGGGTTACAGGATGGAACTGTTCAACCTGCGTGCGCCGCAGCCGTGAACCGCCAGGCTAGCCAGGTTCAGCGCAGCAGCGTCAGTCCTGCAAGGGTGGTGACGGCAAACCCTGCACCCACCAGGAAGGTTGCCTGGAACCCCGCACTCTCCCATAGCAATCCGGCAACCACGCTGGCTATCAGCAGCGCCGCACCGGTCAGCAGGTTGAACAGGCCGAAGGCGGTACCGCGCAAGTTGGCGGGGGCGCTGTCGGCAATCATGGCAGAGAAGATGCCTTGGCTGAAGCCCAGGTGCAGGCCCCAGGCCGTTACCCCAAAGGCAAGCCCCACCCATCCTGGCAAAAGGGCCAGCAGCAGGTCGGCAGTGATCAGCAGGCCTAGCCCGGCCATCAGCACGCCACGGCGCCCCACTCGGTCCGACAACACGCCGGCAGGGTAGGCCGACAGTGAGTAGGCCATCGCCATCAATACCAGTACCGCCGGCGCCCACAGCGGTGTCAGGCCTATGTTCTGAGCCCGCAGCAGCAAGAACGCCTCGCTGAAACGGGCGAGGGTGAACAACGTGGCCAGACCGATCAGGCGCCAATAGACCGGCCCGAGGCGCCGCAGCGCGTGCAGTGCCAACGGTGAGCGTACCGGACGCCCCATAGCTGAGGCTTCAGGTTCGTGAACGAAGGCAACTAGGATATACACCGCCACGAACGCCGGGATAATAGCTACCCAGAACACGGTCTGGAAATGGCTCGCTGTCAGCCACATCAACACGATCGCCAGCAATGGCCCGAGGATAGCGCCCACGGTATCGAGCGCCTGACGCAGGCCGAACGCCGCGCCGCGCAGCTCGACCGGCGTAACATCGGCCACCAGTGCATCACGCGGTGCCCCCCGAATGCCTTTACCGACACGGTCGACGAAGCGTGCCGCAGTCAGCCACTCAAGTCCGGGGGCCATGGGAAATACCGGCTTCATCAGCGCACTCAGGCCATAGCCGATCACTGTCAGCAGCTTGCGTTTACCCAGTCGGTCGCTGAGGGCGCCAGAGAACACCTTGGTGAACGATGCAGTCGACTCGGCGATTCCTTCGATAAGCCCCACCGCTATCACCGAAGCGCCGAGCACACTGACCATGTACAGGGGCAGTAGGGCGTGGATCATCTCCGAGGAAATGTCCATCAACATCGACACGAAGCCCAGCGCCCAGATACTGCGGGGCATCTTCGGCGGGCTTTTGGCAGTGTTCGCGCAGCTGTTGTCATCGCCACGCATCTGGTCTCTCCGCAGCGTTGTACGTCGAAACTGTAGATGCCTGCACACAGGATGCAAATCGGATAGGTGGATGGCAGCAACAGCCTGCGGACATGACTGAACTGTCCATGAATGCAGGGTGGTCATTCCGTCATAGGGTGCCTTCGCCGGTGTTCGCGGGTAAACCCGCTCCTACAGGCGAGCGCGAAGGCTTATCAAATGTTGAGCAAGACCGTTGCTCCCACAGGGAGGCTCGCGAGCCTCGCTGTGCCAAAGATCACGGTTCAGCAAAGTTCAGTTACAAACATGTAAACTTCGTAAATAAGATTTACTCGCATTTGCGACTCTCTATATTTACCACCCCTGTTGGCCGCCAAACTGAGTGCGGGGCCGGTGGGCGAGGGCTCCCGGTTTCCGACAGGGATGTGCCTTTTCGCTCATGAATCGCAGGAGATGTACCCATGCAGTGCAGAACTTCATCCAACAGCCTGGCCCTGGCGTTCGTCGCGCTGGCGTCGCCGTCCATGCTGGCGACTGCGGCAGAGTCTGAGGAGCTGCGTGCGGGTGAGGTAGTGGAAGCGCCCGTCGCCGACAACGCGCTGGTGATCCAGGACACCCTGATCACCGCCGAGCGCGAGGCGCGACAGGCCCTGGGCACGTCGATCATCACGGCCGAGGACATCAAGCGCCACCCACCGGCCAATGACCTGTCCGACATCATCCGCCGCGAGCCCGGGGTTAACCTGACCGGCAACAGTGCCAGTGGCGCACGCGGAAACAACCGGCAGATCGACCTGCGCGGCATGGGCCCGGAGAACACGTTGATCCTCATCGACGGCAAGCCATCCAGCGCGCGCAACGCTGTGCGCTATGGCTGGAACGGTGACCGTGATACTCGGGGTGAAACCAATTGGGTGCCGGCCGAAGCGGTCGAGCGCATCGAGATCCTGCGTGGCCCGGCCGCCGCACGCTACGGCTCCGGCGCCATGGGCGGGGTGGTCAATATCATCACCAAGCGTCCTTCCGACGAGCTGAAAGGGAGCGTCAGCCTGTACACGCAACTGCCCGAAGACAGCGCAGAAGGCGCCAGCCGGCGAGCCAACTTCAACCTCGGTGGCGGCCTGACCGATAACCTGGGTGTGCGCCTGTACGGTGGCCTGGCCAAGACTGACGCCGACGATCTGGACATCAACGCCGGGCATGCCACCAGCGCCCTGGTTGCGGGGCGAGAAGGCGTTCGCAACAAGGACATCAACGGCCTGCTCAGCTGGAAACTGAACGACGAGCACCGCCTCGAAGCCAGTGCCGGCTACAGCCGTCAGGGCAACATTTTTGCCGGCGACACCATGAACAGCAACGGCGGCGGAGACGTCGACTTCGTCTCCAGCCTCTACGGCCACGAAACCAACGTGATGCAGCGCAGTACTTATGACCTGACCCACCTCGGTGATTTCACCTGGGGTACCAGCAAGACCACACTGGCCTACGAATACGTACGCAACTGGCGCCTTAACGAGGGCTTGGCTGGCCGCACCGAAGGTGCCCCAAGCGACGAAGGTGGGGCCATGTCCCGTTTGCGTAACACACGCCTGAGCAGTGAGGTGAACCTGCCGTTCGCCATGGGCAGCACAGAACATGTGCTTACCTTGGGTGGCGAGTACCTGTACGAAACCCTCAACGACCAAGGTTCGTTGCGCCCGCAAAGCTCCGACCCCACCCACAATGACGGCCTTGTCGGCTTCGATCGCAGCAGCTCGAAGATGACCGCACGCAGCTATGCGCTGTTTGTCGAAGACAACATCATCGTTGGCGACACCACCCTTACGCCGGGCCTGCGTTTTGACCACCACGAAACCTTCGGTGACAACTTCAGCCCCAGCCTGAACCTGTCGCACAAGCTCACCGAAGCGCTGTCGGTAAAAGGTGGTATCGCCCGTGCCTACAAGGTTCCGAACCTGTACCAGTCCAACCCCAACTACCTGCTGTACAGCCGCGGTAATGGCTGCAGCGTGCAACAGACCAACAATGGCGGCTGCTACCTGCAGGGCAACGCCGACCTCAAGCCCGAGATCAGCGTCAACAAGGAAATCGGCCTGCTGTACGACCGGGGTACCTGGCGCACCAGTGCCACCTACTTCCGCAACGACTACAAGAACAAGATCATCGGTGATACCGATGTGCTTTACACCATGGGTACCGGCAGCCGTGTGACTCAGTGGGACAACGCCGGCAAGGCGCGGGTGGAAGGTGTCGAAGGCAACTTCTTCATCGAGTTGGCCCCGACCCTGGACTGGAACACCAACCTGACCTGGATGCTCGACAACGATGATCGCGAAACGGGCGAGCCGTTGTCGGTGATCCCGGAATATACCGTCAACACCAGCCTCGACTGGCGCGCCACCGAGCAGCTGTCATTCCAGGTAGCGGGTACTTACTTCGGCAAGCAAAAATCGCCGACCTACAACTACCGCACCCAGCAGGACTACGACAAGACCGCCCAGCAGGACGTCGAGGCCTATGGCCTGGTGGACGTGAGCGCCGGGTACAAGTTCAATGCCAACTACGACGTGCGGGTGGGCGTGAACAACGTCTTCGACAAGCAGATCCTGCGCGGCGGCAACGCCAGCAGCTCGGGGGCAAACACGTATAACCAGCCGGGCAGGGCGGTGTTTGCTGCGCTGAATATCAACTTCTGATCCAAAGGGCCGCTCTGCGGCCCAATCGCAAGTCAACCGGATCGCGAATGGCCGGCGACATTGTTGCAGCCAAACGTCTCGCAGCGTGCTAAACCATGCACCCCAGCCCGCTGCGAGAAATGCCTGGTGAAAGCCATCCGCCTGACCCTGATTTGCCATGCCCTGACCCAGGCCCAGAAGAACGGGCGCCTGCACCATACGGATGATGGCATCCTGCCGCTAGCCCGACAGGCAGACGCCGACCGATCAGGCGTGCAACTGCTGAGTGCGCCAGAGCGGCGGGCCTGCGAGACGGCGGCGTGGTTAACGGGGGCGGTACAGGTCGAGCCGGGCTTGGCCGATTGCGACCTTAGGCGTTGGCAGGGTTTGTCGTTGAAGCAGCTACAAGCCGAGCAACCGCAGGCGTTGGCAGAATGGCTGCGGGATCCGGCCAGTGCCGTGCATGGTGGCGAGTCGTTCGCTGCGCTATGCCAGCGCCTGGCCGCTTGGCTGGCGGCCTTTGACAGGCCGGGTGACTGGCTGGCCGTGACCCACCCGATGGTCATACGCGCCATGCTGGTACAGGTGCTTGGGTGTCCGATGAGTGCCGGGCAGCGAATTGACGTGCTGCCGCTGTCACGTCTGGAACTGAGCTTTACCGGGCAGTGGCGGTTGCGCCTGGGCTAAGGCTCAGAACGCCAGCTTGTAACCGATCAGCAGCAGCATCGTTGCCAGGCAAGGGCGCAGCACGCGGTCGGAGATTCGCCCGGTGAGGTGGCTACCCAGATAGATGCCTGGCAGCGAGCCCAGCAGCAGGTAGCCCAGCAGCGACCAATCCATGTTGCCCATGCCCGCGTGGCCCAGGCCTGCTACCAAGGTCAGTGGCACGGCGTGGGCAATTTCGGTACCGACCAGGCGACGGGTGACCAGGAACGGGTACAGCAGGAACAGCGCCACTGTACCCAGGGCGCCAGCACCGATGGAGGTGAGGGTGACCATTATTCCAAGCACCACGCCGGTCAGCACCGTGAGGGTGTTCAGGCTACGGTCGCTGAGGTGGTAGTGATCACCGGCATGGCGGCTGGCGAAGGCCTGCAGGCGCGATTTGAACAGGATGGCCAGCGCGGTCAGGATCAGCACCACCGCCAGGCCTTGCTTGATGATGGCGTTGAGCGCCGAGGTGTCGGTGTGCAGGGTGCTGAGGAACCACAGGGTCAGCGCCGCTGCGGGCACGCTGCCCAGGCTGAGCAGGCCGGTGATCTTCCAGTCGATGTTCTTGTTGCGCGCATGCACCCAGACGCCACTGGCCTTGGTGATCGCTGCATACAGCAGGTCGGTACCGACAGCGGTCGCCGGGTGGATACCAAACCACAACAGGATCGGGGTCATCAGCGAGCCGCCACCGACGCCGGTCATACCGACGATGAAGCCCACGACCAGGCCAGCAATGGTGAAACCGAAAGAACCTACATCCATACGCTACTCGACTGCCCAACTTTGCCCGTTATCGGATGCCAGTCAGCATATAGATTTTTTTATAGCCAAATAGACTTGTTCGTTATTAGGTTATAACCGGGTTTGCCTTGGGCGGGCGTGACCGATCAACGATCAGTCATCACCACCATGACATGGGCATCACCACCGTCATCACTTTCCGACAGGTAGATGTGCCCCACCTGGCTGTCGAAATACGCCGTCTCCTGCGGCCCGATGCTGACCGCTTCGCCGGTCTCGAACTCGATGCGCACACGCCCGCTCAGCACCAGCGCGAACTCTTGCCCGGGGTGGCGGATAAAATCGTCGAACTGGCCGCGTTCCCGGGCGATGATGCGGGCATAAGCCGGTGTCATGCGTCGCGCGGGGAAATCCCCGGCAATTGGATAATAGTCGTAGGTGCCGGTCGAATAACCCGCCGCTGCGGGCAGTGAGTCAACCACCACGGTCACCGGCACCGGGGCGCTGACCGTGCCGCTGGCGCGGAACAGCTGGGCAATATCGACATTCAGCGCCCGCGCAGCAGCGGCCAGTTTTTCATAGCTGACCGACACCTGCGCCAGTTCCATCTTCGACAACGTGGACAGCGGCACACCACTGGCTTCGGACAATTGCTTGAGGGTCATCTGGCGCGCCTTGCGCACCTGGCGCAGGCGCTGGCCCACTACTGCACGGTCAAGCTGGGGTAGAGCTGAAGGCATTCAGGGATCTCGGCATGCGGCGTTGGTCGGGCATCTTACCTTGGACCCTTGCGCATTTCTAAATTCTCATATATTAGAATTCTCATAAATGATAATTTGCCTGGCAGGAGCGTGCATGACCCCGACCTACGATACCCTGATCATCGGTGCTGGCATCGCCGGCGCCTCGCTGGGCTACCGCCTGGCCGGTCAGCAGCGCGTGCTGCTGGTCGAGCGTGAATCGCAGCCTGGCTACCATTCCACCGGGCGTTCGGCGGCCATGTTCATGGAGGCTTACGGCACCCCACAGATCCAGGCACTGACCCGCGCCAGCCGAGCCTTCTACGAAGCGCCACCGCAGGGCTTCTGCGAGCACCCGCTGCTGGAGCCGCGAGGCTGTCTGTATGTGGCCAGCCTGGAGCAACGTGAACTGCTTGAGCAAACTTACGCGCAGAACCTGGCCAATGGCACAGAAGTCAGCCTGCTGGACCGGGACGCGGCCTTGGCACTGATACCCAGCCTGCGTGGCGAAACCCTGGCCGGCGCGGTGCTTGAGCCAGGTGCGATGGACCTTGATGTACATGCCTTGCACCAAGGCTTCTTGCGGGGTTATCGCACCGCCGGCGGTGAACTGCGCTGCAACGCCGAGCTGATCCAGGCCTGCTACCTGGACGGCGTGTGGCAGGTGGAGTTGGCTGATGGCAGCCGTTTGCAGGCCCGATGTCTGGTCAATGCTGCAGGTGCCTGGGCGGACCGTGTGGCCGAGCAGTGCGGGGTGGCGCGCATCGGCTTGCAACCGTGCCGCCGTAGCGCGTTCACCTTCCCCGGCCCGGCAGAACAAAACTTTGCCCGCTGGCCTGCAGTGATTGGCGTCGATGAAAGCTTCTACTTCAAGCCTGATGCCGGCCAACTGTTGGGGTCTCCAGCCAATGCCGACCCGGTTGAGCCACAGGATGCCGCGCCCGACGAGTTCGACGTGGCCTTGGGTATTTACAACATTGAAGCCATGACCACCTTGGCGATCCGCCGCCCTAGCCACACCTGGGCCGGGCTGCGTTCATTCGTTGCCGACGGCGACCTGGTGATCGGTTTCGATGCGCATGCACCCGCGTTTTTCTGGCTGGCGGCCCAGGGTGGCTATGGCATCCAGTCGGCAGCGGGGGCCTCGCGCCTGGCCGCCGACTTGCTGATGGGCCAGCCCGTGTGTCCCGACCTTGTCAGCCAGGGCGTGGCGCCCGAGCGCCTGTCCCCGGCCCGTTTCCAGCAACCCTGAAAGGAGCATCCCATGAGCAATGACATTCAGCGTTTCCCCAGCAGCTTGCCGTTCCCGTTTTCCCGCGCCGTAAAGGCCGGTGGCTTTCTGTTCCTCTCCGGGCAGGTGCCGATGAGCGCTGGCGGCGAAGTGGTGCGCGGTGATATCCAGACCCAGACCCGTGCTGCCTGCGAGCGCATCGCCGAAAGCCTGGAGGCCTGTGGCGCGCGTCTCGACCAGGTGGTGAAGGCCACGGTCTGGCTGTCGGACATGCGCCATTTCGCCGGCTTCAACGAGGTGTACAAGGCGTTCTTCGGCGCCGCGCTACCGGTGCGTTCCACCGTGGCTTCGGCGTTGGCCCTGGGCGTGGATGTGGAGATCGAAGTGCAGGCGTTCGTCGGCGACGCCTGACCGGGCAAAGAGCCCGTGTAGAGGCGGCCTTGTGTCGCGATGGGCTGCAAGGCCGCCCCTACAACCGGTATGCGACGGCGATGACAAAACAACAATAAATCCAGAGGTTCACATGCAAGAGCAGCTGAAGATCGCCGGCGCATTTGTCGGCGTGATCGTGGGGGCGGGGTTCGCTTCAGGGCGGGAACTGTTGTTGTTCTTTGTCGATTTCGGCGTGTGGGGGTTGGCTGGCGCGTTGGTCAGCGCCGCCTTGTTCACCTTCCTCGGCATGGCATTGGCGGGGCTGGGCAATCGCCAGCAGGCCACCTCGCACAAGGATGTGATCCTGGCCATCTGCGGCCGTCACCTGGGCATGTTCGTCGACTGGTTGATCACCTTTTTCATGTTCGCCGTCACCGTGGTCATGCTGGCCGGTGGTGGTGCCTTGCTGGAGCAGCAGTTCGGCATCCCGGCCCTGACTGGCAGCGTGCTGGTGACGCTGGTGGTAGTCGGTATCGTGTGCCTGGACGTGCGCAAGATGATACTTGCAATTGGCGCCATCACCCCCTTGCTGATCCTGGTGGCTTCGGCAATAGCGCTGTATGCCGTGATCACCCGCGAGCAGAGCTTTGCTGCGCTCGATCAGGTGGCCAGCCAGCAACAGGCCGGCACCCGCCATTGGCTGCTGGGGGCGTTCTTGTATGTATCGTATAACATCGTCGCGGGTGCGCCGATCCTGGCCATTCTGGGCGGTTCGGCCAAGGGCGAGAAAGCTGCGGTGTGGGGAGGCCTGCTCGGTGGTGCAGCGCTAGGCGGCCTGATGCTGGTGATGAGTGCCGGGCTGCTGTCGCGCCTGGACAGTGTGGCCGACCAGCCGATGCCCATGCTGTCGATTGCCAACGAAGTGTCACCACTGCTGGGGCTGGTGATGTGCCTGATCATCTTCGGCATGATCGTCAACACCGCGGTGGGCACGCTGTTTTCCTTCCTCTCGCGGCTGTTACCGGCGGGCACGACGAAGTTCCGCTGGGGCTCGGTGGTGACCGGGGTGGTGGCGTTCGGCTGCAGCCTGGTGGGGTTCATCAGCCTGGTGGGCGAAGTGTACCCGTTGTTTGGCTACCTGGGCTTTGTGCTGATGACGGCGGTATTGTTGGCCTGGGTACGGCGGGGCAGGGCTGCGAAGGCGGTGGCTGCATAAGGGGCTGGTACAGGCGACAACAGGCATAGGCCGTTGCCGCCTGAACCCGGCGTTTAAATCCTGAAGCTGCCCACCAACTGCTTCAAACGCCCGGCCTGCTGGGCCAGCTGGTCGCAATGGCGCAGGGTCTCGTTGAGGTTCTCCACCCCTTGCTGGTTCAGGGCGTTGATCTGGGTGATGTCCAGGTTGAGGCTCTCGACCACGGCAGTCTGTTCTTCGGTCGCTGTCGCCACCGACTGGTTCATGCCATCGATTTCGCCAATGCGCTGGGTCACGCTGGCCAGGCGTTCGCCGGCCTGGTTGGCCACCTGCACGGTCTGTTCGCTGGAAACCTGGCTGGTGTTCATGGTGTGCACCGCTTCGCGCGAGCCCACCTGCAGGCTGGTGATCATGCGGTGGATTTCTTCCGCCGACTCCTGGGTACGGTGCGCCAGGTTGCGCACCTCGTCCGCCACCACGGCAAAGCCACGGCCGGCTTCACCGGCACGGGCCGCTTCGATGGCGGCGTTCAGTGCCAGCAGGTTGGTCTGCTGGGAAATGCCCTTGATCACGTCGAGGATCTTGCCGATTTCGTCGGTGCTGGCGTTGAGCGTTTCGATCTGCGCGCACGACTCGCTGATCCGTTGCGACAGGGCCGTCATGGCGCTGATGGCTTCTTCAACCACTTCACGGCCACCGTGCGCCTGTTCGCTGGCACCGCTGGCATGTTGCGAAGCATCTGCGGCGTTGCGGGCGATTTCCTGGGTGGCGGCGCCCAGTTCGTTGATGGCCGCAGCGACGCTGTTGGTGCGCATGCTTTGTTCTTCAGAACCGCTGATCGACGCATTGGACGCACTGACCACTTTTTCCGAAAGATCATGCACCAGGCGGGTGGCCGAGGACACTTCGCTGATCGAGGCATGGATACGCTCGACAAAGCGGTTGAACGAGGTAGCCAGTTCGCCGAACTCGTCCTTGTTCTGCACGGCCAGGCGGCGGGTAAGGTCACCTTCACCCTCGGCGATGTCGCGCATGGCGCGGCCCATGGTGGTCAGCGGGCTCATCAGCACCGGAATCAGCAGGCCGAGCAGGCCGGCGATGGCGGCCACGGCAATCAGCATGGCAATGATCGCCGAAGTACGGAATTGGCTGAGCGCGGCATAGGCCTTGTCCCTGTCGATCGACAGCCCGATGTACCACTGCGCCGAAGGCAGGCCGGCCACCGGGGCGAACGAGATGATGCGGTCCTGGCCGTTGAGGGTGACATCCTGCATGCCGGCGGCAACCCGCAGGTTGCTGCCTGGGTAGATGTCCTTGAGGTTCTTCATCACTTGGTCTTTGTTCGGGCTGACGATCACCTGGCCATTGGCGTCGGCCAGGAAGGCGTGACCGATGCCGCCGAAGTCGACCGAGTTGATGATCTCGACGAGTGTGTCGAGGGTAACGTCACCGCCGACCACACCGATCAGTTCGCCATTGCGCTTGCTCTTCACCGGCGTGGCGATGGTCACCATCAGGCCACCGACTGCCCCCTGGTACGGGGCGGTCAGCACGGTCTGCCCGGCGTTGGCGGCGGCGCCATACCAAGGGCGCTGGCGCGGGTCGTAACCGGCGGGCATCTGGGCATCCGGGCGCTGGGTGAATTCGCCGTTGGCCTGGCCCAGGTAGGTGAACAGGAAATTACGCGTGTAGGACGGCTGCTCGATCAGCCCTGCCAAGGTGTCGCCGGCGCCTTGCTGACCGATGTCCTGGGCCAGGTTCTCCAGCACCAGAATGCGCCCGCTCATCCAGTTCTGCACACTGCTGGCGGTCAGTGCACCGGACTGCTGCACCGAGGCTTCGATATTCTGGCGGATGGTATTGCGTTGCAGGTAGTCGTTGTAGAGCGTGAACAGGGCAAATGCCAGGACCACGACGCCGCA
This sequence comes from Pseudomonas sp. USTB-Z, assembly GCF_019691255.1. Lineage (NCBI taxonomy): Bacteria > Pseudomonadati > Pseudomonadota > Gammaproteobacteria > Pseudomonadales > Pseudomonadaceae > Pseudomonas > Pseudomonas sp. USTB-Z. Next base: position 382,638 of record NZ_JAECZP010000003.1, on the reverse strand, counting down.
GGCGCTGAGCAGGATCTTGTGGCGAAATTTCAGGTTCATGTTTCGAGACCTTGAGCCAATGAGGGGAGGGCGCAACGCGCTCATGACGCGATGCGGGGCCTGTCGACCGAGATATCGGCTCGAGGGGTAAAAGATTGAAGTGCTTAGAGAAATTTCTTACAGGCGTTTCGACGGACGGCAGTCACGGGTCAGCCAACTGCTCGATCAGCAGGCGTGCGGCTTGCTGCAGCGGCTGTTGTTTGCGCCACAGGATATGCACGGGCAGTTGCAACGCGTTGTGTGTATTGCGGAACTCCAGGCGCACCAGACGCCCGCTGGCCAGCAGCGGCGCGACCCGCGACAACGGCAGATCACCCCAGCCCAAGCCAGCTTCAACCATCTGCAGCGCCAGGTCGAAGCTGTCGGTGGACCAGTGTGTGGCGCCGATCAGCGGGCGAGGGTCAGCCAGTGGCAGATCGCGGCTGCGCACCAGAATCTGACGCACCTGGGTCAGGTCCTCAAGGTAGTGGATACGTCCCTCACGCAAGGCCGGGTGGGCCGGCGACAGGGTGGCTACCAGCGACTCCATGCCGATGTGCTGGAAGCCGCGGCGGGCATCGACCTGCAGGCCGGCAAAGGCTACGCAGAGGTCGGCACGACCGCTGTCCAGCAAGTGCAGGGCTTCTTCCTGCGGGGCGCTGACCAGGGCAATGTCCAGCAAGGGGTGGCGCTCACCGAGGTTGGCGATGGCCGCCAGCAGCGGGCGGTGATCGATGTCGGGTACCACCGCCAGGGTCAGGCTGCTCTCCAGCCCTTGGGACAACTCCAGGGCATGAACCTGTAGCAGCCCGAGTTGTTCGGCAATCAGCCTGGCGTGTGGCTCAAGGGCCAAGGCCTGCGCGGTTGGGCGAACTTCACGCGGACCACGTTCGAACAGGCTATAGCCAAGTTCTGCTTCAAGGTTGCCAATGGCCATGCTCACGGCTGACGGCACGCGCTTGAGGGCGCGCGCAGCGGAAGAAAACGAACCGTTGTCGAGCACGGCCAGAAACAGCTGGATGTTGTCGCTGGAAAAGTTCATGGCAGCCTCCTGTCAGTTGATCTGACAGCTGCTGACTTTTGCTGTCAAGTGCGTTGAAGCATGATCGCCCCGTCGCTTTTTGTCTTTGGAGGTAACCTGGGTGCAGGGATTGAAACGCAAGCTGGTCTACGTGACTTTCTATGAACTGATCGGGCTGTGCATGTCGACCCTCGGGCTGGCCTACCTGTCAGATACGCAGGCGTCGCATACCGGGCCGCTGGCGGTGATGATCACCACCATCGCCATGCTCTGGAACCTGATCTACAACACCCTGTTCGAGTACTGGGAGAGCCGCCAGGCCAAGCGGGGACGCAGCGTGGCGCGGCGGGTGGTGCATGCCATCGGCTTCCAGTTGACCCTGGTGGTTTACTTGATTCCGCTGATTGCCTGGTGGCTGGACATGACATTGCTGGAGGCGCTGCTGGTGGATTTGGCGTTCATCATCCTGGTGCCGTGCTACACCTTTGCCTACAACTGGGCGTTTGATCGTGTGTTTGGCTTGCCAAGCGCTGCCCTGGCCACAGCTTGATACAGCCTTGCACTGCGAAGGAGCCGGCACAGGCCGCCTCTAAGGTGGCAGGCGAATGATCAAAGGCGCTTGCTGTTGCTCGACCTGCTGCTCCACCGGCCGCGGCGCACTGGCCAGCAAGCTGTCCTCAACCTGCCCCGACAGGTAATAGACCCCCGCCATGGCCCCGCTCTGGCGGTTCTCCATCAACTCCTGCCATTCCTGGTTCAACGCCACGTTCAGGATCACCCGCAGTTGTTCGACCATCTGCGGGTGATCACGGTCATGGGTCATCATCCCGTAACCGGCTGCAGCAATCGAAATCATCGCCCCTGCCACCTTGCCCACTGCCGATGCCACGGCACTGGCGATACCGCGTGGGGCCAGGGTGGCGCCAAGCTTTTCGCTGGCCTGGGTGGCCACCGAGTTGAGCCCGACATCGGTCCTGCCGGGGCCTTTGCTGGCCTGCTGATGCAAGTGCTGGCGCATGGCTTGCCAGGCCGGCTGCTGGTCCAGTGACTTGGCCCGCAGCAGCTGATACAGGCTGGCATTGCGCGCATCCGGTGGCCCCAGGGCGATGGCGGGGATACGGTTGAGGCGCTGGCTGAACTGCTCGGGCGGCGCGTTGTAACGGCTGATGATGGCCGGCAGTTGCTGGCCGAGCAGTTGCAGGTACAGTTCGCAGGCGCGGTCGCGGATGCCCTCGGGGTTGATCTGCTCGGCTACCGGCTCGATCACCCGCGCGTGATACTGCTCCTGCAGGTACAGGGCCAGGCGTTTTTCTGCCGGTTCCCGACCCTCGCCACTGTCGAGCTTGTACCAGGCCACCTTGAGGGTCAGCCACTGCTGGGTCCAGTAACCCGTGAACCAGGGGATGAAGTCGCTTTCGGTGCGTTGCTGCACTTGCTCCTTCCACACCCGCATGGAGCGCCGGGCATAGTCGTTGGCCGAGCCGGCGGCACCGGCCGAGGCTTCTATCAGTTCCTGATCGATGCGTTGCCAGGCCGCGGGAGTGAGTATTGTGGGTGGCGGCGGGGCAGCGGGGCGCTTGCTGGCACAACCGCCGAGGGCCAGCAGAAGGCAGAGCAACAGGAGGACTCGAGAACTCACGCGACCGCCTCCCTGGTAGAGGCTGGGGTGGTTCTCGAAGTATAGGGTGGGGTTATTGGGGCTGCTGTGCAGCCCATCGCCCGCATCCGCTCAGATGCAGATGGTTGCGTGAGCGCGGCCTGCGTGGGAGCGATCGCGTCCGTTTGGTCGGGTTATTCCAGGTCGAGCTTTTCTTCCAGACGGTCAAGGTGCCTGTGCATCAACCCCAGCGCCGCTTCGGCATCACCTTGCTCCACGGCATCGATGATTGCCGCATGCTCTTCCCACGCGCAGTGATCGCAGCACGGCGTTTCGTAGCGAGCGATGATCAGCGAGGTCATCGGCACCAGCCCATTGAGAAATCGCGCCAGTGGTGCATTGGCCGCCACCTGCGCCAGTTTCAGGTGGAACTCGCCGCCCAGGCGGATCGCTGCGCAGCGTTCGCCACGCTCATGGTGCTGGCGCTCGCGCTCCACCAGTTGCCGTAGCTGGCGCACCTGCGCCGGCCGGGCGCGTTGCGCGGCCAGGGTGATCAGCGTGGTTTCCGCCAGGCGACGGGCACTGAGCACCTGACGTGCCTGGTCTGGGTCGGGTGCAGCCAGATGTGCGGTGTGGCTGGGGCGCTGTACCACCACCTGCTGGTCGGACAGGCGCCCCAGCACGCGGCGGATCACCGTGCGGCTGACACCAAAGGCATGGCCCAGTGCCTGTTCGGGCAACAGACTGCCCGGCGGCAGGCGCTGTTCGAGAATGGCGTCGAACAGCCGCGGATAAATCTGCTCGGCCGACAGGCGGGTTTCGCCGGCCGCGAGCAGGGCAGGCAAGTGGGGGGCGGCGTTCATGGGCACTCTCCTGAGGTCATGGATGTGGATGTTCGTCCGGGATATTCAACGCGATGCCCATGCGCAGCCCTTCGGCCACGATGTGCTGACGCATCTGGGCACTGGCCTGGGCGCTGCTGCGTTCGCGAATGGCGCGCACCACCGCTTCGTTTTCCTTCAGCCGCGCGGCCAGGTGCTCTGGCGAGTTGCGCAGCATGTCGGCGCTTTGCTTCAGGGCATTGCCGGTCTGCTGCACCACGCTCTGGAAAATCGGGTTGGTGGTCAGGGCGAACAGCGCCTCATGGAAGGCTATGTAGGCTTTGACCCCGGCCTCGCTATCATCGGCCTCCAGCGCTTCGCGCATGTCCATCAGGGTCAGGCGCAACTGGCCGATGTCCTGGCTGTTGGCCGACTGCGCCACCAGGCCGACGATGAACGGTTCGAGTGTGTAGCGCAGTTCCAGCACGTCGGCCAGGCTGGCCGCTGCGCTGGTTTCCACGCCCGACGCCTGGGCATCGGCATCCAGCACCAACACGCCCTTGCCGGGTAACGAGCGCACCAGGCCCAGTGTTTCCAGCACGGTTACCGCTTCGCGCAGGCTGGGGCGGCTGATGCCCAGTTGTTCGGCCAGTTCGCGCTGGCCTGGCAGCATGTCGCCGGTGCGCCATTGGCCGCGGGCCAGGGCCTGGCGGAGTTTTTCCACCACTGAGTTGACGACGGTTGATGAGCTGATCACGTTTCGCTCCTGGAAGGGCCGGCATCAATGCCGGCCACGTTCGCTCAGAATTCCTGTTGATGGGCATTGGGTTGCTTGCGGGGCGTGGGGGCAAAGCCAGGCTTGCCGTCGAGTACGTTCTGCGCACGCTCCAGGTCAATGTCCTTCTCCCAACGGGCAATGGCCACGGTGGCCACGCAGTTGCCGATCAGGTTGGTCAACGCCCGGCCGATACCCATGAACCAGTCCACCGCCAGCACCAGTACCAGGCCAACCACAGGGATCGCCGGTACCGCAGTCAGGGTGGCGGCAAGAATCACCAGTGCCGAGCCTGGGATGCCGTGAGCCCCCTTGGAAGTCACCAACGACACCAGCAGGATGGTCAGCAGGTCGGTCATTTCCAGTGGCGTGCCGGTGGCGTTGGCGATGAACACGATCGCCAGGGTGAGGTAGATGGAAAAACCATCGAGGTTGAACGAGTAGCCGGTAGGGATCACCAGGCCGACCGTGGAACTGCCGATGCCCAGGTGCTCAAGCTTGCGCATGATCTGTGGCAGCACAGCGTCGGAAGAGGCGGTGCCCAGGACGATGGTCAGCTCTTCACGCAGGTACTTGATCAACGGCAGCAGTTTCAGGCCCGACAGGCGCATGACGGTGCCCAGCACGATCAGCACGAAGCCAGCACAGGTCAGGTAGAACAGCGCCACCAGCCCGCCCAGGTGCTGCAGCGACGCCAGGCCGTACTTGCTGGTGGTGAAGGCAATGGCGCCGAACACGCCGATCGGCGCCAGGCGCACGATCATGCCCATGATGCGGAAGATCACATGGCTCAGTTCGTTGATCAGTCGCGAAATGCCGGCGGCCGAGTCACCCACCAGGTTCAGCGCGCTGCCGAACAGCACCGAGAACAGCAGCACCTGAAGAATGTTGTTGTCGGCGAAGGCACCGATCACCGAGGTGGGGATCAGGTCCATGAAGAACGCCGTGGCGCCATGGATGTGCTGGCCGCGCTCGGCCAAGCCGTTGGCATCGGCGGCGGACAGTTGATCCAGGTGAATGTTGGCACCGCTGCCAATGCCACTGGTGAAGGCGAACACCAGGCCGATCACCAGCGCCAGGGTCGTCAGCACTTCGAAGTAGATCACCGACTTCAGGCCGATGCGGCCGACCTTTTTCAGGTCGCCCGCACCCGAAATGCCGCTGACCACCACGCAGAACACGATCAGGCCGATGAGCATCTTGATCAGCTTGATGAAGCCGTCGCCGAGGGGTTTGAGTTGCAGGGAGAGGTCGGGGAAGCTCAGACCGCAGGCGATGCCGAGGGCAAGGCCGAGTACGACTTGCAGGAAAATCGAACGCGAGCACCATTTGAGCATGGGAGGAGTCTCTGATCGGTGTCCTTGCTTCGGTAGCCGCACGGGGCGAAAGAGCGCAGGACTTAATTATTGTGGTCTTACCGGTTTGTTCAGCGCGAGGCCATAAAAGCGCGAAAAATACCTGATTGCAAGGTTTTTTGGCCTTACCGGTCTGACTAGTTGTGGGGCAACCCAGCCTGCCATGCTCTAGTTCGGTGCGTGCCGTAAAAGGGGGCGCTTGAAATAGCTCAGGGCTTGGCCAGTGCCTGATCCACCGCTGCAATCAGCTTGCCAAGATCTTTGGGTGGGGCGTTGTGGATGACACCGAACAGGTAGGCGCGCTGCTCCTCTTCGTCGTCCGGTTCAGCGAAGAAGTCCTTGGGCTTGACGCCCAGCACCTGGGCAAACGCCATGATTGCATCGATGCTGGGGGTGTAGGTGTTGGTTTCGAAACGGCTGATGGTCTTGGGGTCGAAGCCGGTTCGTTCAGCCAGTTGTGCCTGGGTCAGGCCCGCCAGCTTGCGGTAGCGGCGCAGGGCGATACCCAAAGCTGATCTCGTCATCGCTTAATTCCCATTTAGAATCAAGAACTTAACGATATCTATCAATGTGGCGCAACGCCATGATCGATCACCTTTGTTTTATTTACGTGATGAATTTCGTAGAATTCATGGCTTGACCGGTCAGTCATCGTCACCTTCCTTGTACCGTTCGGCCTCGTGCCGTAACGGCAGGAAGCGCTTTTGCCCATTGGAACGGATCCTCATGAATCGGTTCCGATGGCCGTCGATGTACTGGGTACCGGCTTGTCATCGAATGGAGTCTCATCGTGCGCCTCAACCTGCCGGTAACCCCGGTCGAGCAACGTTTCCCCACCGATCAGCGGCTGATTTCTGCTACCGATACCGCCAGCCTGATCACCTACTGCAACCCTGAGTTTGCCGCCATCAGTGGCTACAGCGAGGCCGAACTGATCGGCAGCCCGCACAACCTGGTGCGCCACCCGGACATGCCGCCGGCGGTGTACGAGTTGATGTGGCGCTACCTGAAAGCCGGCAAGAGCTGGATGGGTATCGTCAAGAACCGCTGCCGTAACGGCGACTACTACTGGGTCAATGCCTACGTCACGCCCATCCTCGAAGGTGGGCGGGTAGTGGGTTACGAGTCGGTGCGCGTATGCCCCACGCGGGAGCAAGTAGCCCGTGCCGAAGCCCTCTATGCGCGGCTACGCAACGGTCAGGCGGCATTGTCGGCGCCGCGCCGTCTGAGCTTGCTGACGCAGGCCTTGGCCTTGCCACTGGCCGGTGGGCTGCTGGCGGTGGGTGCCAATCAGTTGTGGCCTGGCCTGGTGGGGCAGGGGCTGACCGTGGGGCTGTTCGTGGCCTGCGGTCTATGGGCGCGCAATGCCCTCGGGCGGCAGCTGCAGCAGATCGTGCAGGGGGCCGAAGGTGCCTTCGCCGACCCGGTTGCAGCCTTGACCTACAGCGACCTGTCGGGTGCTGCCGGGCAGTTGCAACTGATGCTGATCAGCGAAGAGGCACGCCTGAAAACCGCATTGACGCGGCTAAGCGATCTGGCGGGGCAAATGGCCGTGGCCGCTCGCGATGCCGGGCAGTTGTCGCGCAGCACCGAGACGGCATTGCTGGAGCAGCGTGCCGAAACCGACCTGAGCGCCACTGCAATGAACCAGATGGCCGCCTCCATTGGCGAAGTCGCCAACCACGTGCAGTTGACCGCCGCCGAGGCACACACGGCGCACCTGCTGGCCGAGCAAGGTAGCCAGGTGGCCGATGCCAGCGGCACGGCCATTCGTAACCTGGCCAGCACTGTGACGCAGATCAACCAGGCGGTCAGCCACCTGGCGGGCCAGACCGGCGCCATCGCCGAGGCAGCCGGGATGATCCGCGGCATTGCCGAGCAAACCAACCTGCTGGCCCTCAACGCCGCCATCGAGGCTGCCCGTGCGGGCGAGCAGGGCCGGGGCTTTGCCGTGGTCGCCGACGAGGTCCGGGCATTGGCCGACAAGACCCGCCAGTCCACCCTGCACATCCAGGCCATCATCGATGCCCTGCGCAGTGGCGCCGAGGAAGCCGTGGCGATCGCCAGCCGAGGCATCGACGGTGCCGAGCAAGGCGTTGCCCAGGTGCAGGAAGCCCGACAGGCGCTGCATGGCATTCGTGACGCGGTACAGCGCATCAGCGACATGAGCCAGCAGATGGCCACCGCCTCGCAGCAGCAGTCGGCGGTGGCAGAAGATGTTTCGCGGCAGATCAACGGCGTAGCCGGTATTGCCCAGCACAGCGCCCACAGCGCCAACGCCGCCGCCTCGCGCGGTACCGAACTGGAACACGTGTGCGCCGGATTGCGCGCCCTGGTGGAGCGCTTCAACCGCTAAGGCAGGATGCTTTATGGATGATAACTATCGCGCGGCCGTGGACGCGGCCGCAATCTTTTCGGAAACCGACCTGCGTGGGAACATCACCTACGTCAATCAGCAGTTCTGCAGCATCTCGGGCTACAGCCGTGAAGAACTGTTGGGGGCCAACCACCGCATCCTCAATTCCGGGCTGCATGAACCGACGTTCTTTGTCGGCATGTGGCGGGCTTTGGTCGCCGGGCGGGTGTGGAAGGGCGAAATCTGCAACCGGTCCAAGGACGGTTCGTTGTACTGGGTCGACAGCACCATGGTGCCACTGGTCGATCCGCTGACAGGCCAGGTGCGCAAGTATGTGTCGATCCGCTTTGACGTCACGGAGAAGCGCCAGCTGCTGCATACCTTGCAGTGGCGGGTGGGCCACGATGTGCTCACCGGCCTGCCTAACCGCGCCTACCTGTCCGACCTGCTGAACCAGGCCCTGGCCTACTCGCGCCGCGAAGGCATCTCGCTGGCGGTGTGCATGCTCGACCTGGATGGTTTCAAGGCGGTCAACGACGGCTACGGGCATGCCGTGGGTGACCTGCTGCTGGTGGAAGTGGCGCAGCGCCTGAAGAGTATCCTGCGTGGTGGGGATGCCGTGGCCCGGCTGTCGGGCGACGAATTCGTGCTGATCCTGCGCGATGTCGATGATGAGCACCAGCTGCATGCAGCCCTGCAGCGGGTGTTGCGTGCCTTGGCGGCGCCCTGTGTGGTGCGTGAGCATACACTGTCGCTCAGCGCCAGTATCGGCGTGACCCTGTACCCGCAGGATGACGAAGATGCCGACACCCTGGTGCGCCACGCCGACCAGGCCATGTATGTGGCCAAGCAGCGCGGGCGCAACCGTTACCATCGGTTCGACGTGTCGCAGGAACAGGAGCTCAAGGCCACCCACCAGACCGTGGCGCGCGTGCGCCGGGCGCTGCGCAACGGTGAGCTGTGTCTTTACTACCAGCCCAAGGTCAACCTGCGCAGTGGCAAGGTACTGGGCTTCGAGGGCTTATTGCGCTGGCAGCGGCCAGGCCGTGGTGTGGTGCCGCCTGGCGATTTCCTGCCCTGGGTAGAGCAGACCGACCTGATCGTCGAAATCGGCGAGTGGGTGATCGGGCAGGCGTTGAGCCAGTTGCAGGCCTGGCAGCGCCAAGGGCAGCCCTGGTCGCTGAGCGTGAATATTGCCGCGCGGCATTTGCAGCGCAATGACTTTGCCGAACGCCTGCAGCAGTTGCTGGCAGCGTACCCGGCGGTGGACCCGGTGCTGCTGGACCTGGAAATCGTCGAGTCAGTGGCCATCGACAACCTGCAGCATGTCAGCCGCTGCCTGGATGCCTGCCGTGCGTTGGGTGTGCGTTTCTCGCTGGACGATTTCGGCACCGGTTATTCGTCCTTGAGTTACCTGAAACGCTTGCCGACCCAGACGATCAAGATCGACCAGTCGTTCGTGCGTGACATCCTTCATGACCAGGACGACCTGGCGCTGACGGAGGCGGTGATCGGCCTGGCGCGGGCGTTTGGCCGCGAGGTGATTGCCGAGGGGCTGGAGAGTGTCGAGCACGGTCGGGTACTGATGGGCCTGGGCTGCGAGCTGGCGCAGGGTTACTGCATCGCCCGGCCGATGCCCGCCAGTGACGTGCAAGCCTGGGCACAGGCCTACCGGCAGCCAGTGCAGTGGCGTGACCCTTGAAGCTCATCAGCGGGCCGTGGTCTTGACCTGCACGGGGGCGCCACCTGCTGTCGATCAGGGGTGGCTTCGAAAACCTGCTGTGCGGCGCGCTTCAGGGTCAATCGATTCATCGCTTACGCAACCGCTTGTACAGTGTGGTGCGGCTGATACCCAGTTGGCGGGCCACCGCCGACAGGTTGCCATTGGCTTGCTCGACCAGGCTCTGCAGGTCCGTCTCTTCAGTCGCTATCGGCACCGGTGTTTTCGACTCGGCCAGAAAACCCGCTGGAAGGTGCTCGACGCCGACCGGTCCGTTGGCCGCCAGGGCCAACGCGACCTGTAGCACACTCACCAGTTCGCGCAGGTTGCCCGGCCAGGGGTGTTGATCGAACAGGTCGATTATGGCCGGGGGCAGCCGCGCAGGTTGCCCGGGCTCGCGGTAGCGGGCATGCACCTGCTCAATCAGCTGGCGCCGGTCAGCGCGTTGGCGCAGGGGAGGCAGCACCAGTGTCAGGCCGGCGATGCGGTAGTACAGGTCCTGGCGAAAGCGCCCGGCGCGCACTTCTTCGGCCAGGTTGCGATTGCTCGCCGACACCACGCGGATATCCACCGGCACCGGTTCGCCACTGCCCAGCGGCTGGATGCTGCGCGACTGCAGTACGCGCAGCAGGCGGGCCTGGGTGGGCAGTGGCATGTCGCCAATCTCATCCAGAAACAGGATGCCGTGGTCGGCCTTGCGGATCAGCCCCGGGTTGCCCTTGTGGTGGGCGCCGGTGAACGCGCCTTTGTCATAGCCGAACAGTTCCGACTCCACCAGTTCGGCCGGGATCGCCGCACAGTTTACGGCAACCAGCGGCTGCCTGGCGCGGCTGCTGGCCCGGTGCAGGGTGTCGACGAACACTTCTTTGCCTACGCCTGTTTCGCCCTCCACCAACACCGGGATGTCCTTCTCCAATAGCAGGCCGGCTTGTTTCAAGGCTTTTTCCAGGCGCGGCTCGGCGTTGCCGGCTTCGGGGCGTCGAATGGTTTCGCGTGGGGGGTGCCACTGGCAGTGAAAGCGGTTGCGCCCGGTGGCCTGCAGAGCGAAGGGCTGCTGTCGGGGATGGCTGAGCAGCTGTTGCAGGGGTAACTGGAACAGTTGCTCGATGTTTTGCTGCAGCGGGTTTACGCCGAGCAGGCTATCGGCCCGGTGATTGGCAGCCAACACCTGTCCGCGCTCATCGAACACCAGCAGGCCGGCCCAAGGGCTGTCGAGGTTGTCGGAGGCGCTGTTGAAGATCAGTTGTGCATGCTGGTCAGCATGTTCGGCGAGGATCAGGCGGTTTTCCAGGCTCTGGCCCATCATGCGCACCAGCCCAAGCGTCTGGCTGGCCGGCAGGTAGCCGTCGCTGGCTACGTCGAGCACCCCGACCAGCTGCCGTGCGGCGTCGAACAGGGGGGCGGCGGCGCTGGACATGTAGCGGTTCTGGCGCAGGAAGTGTTCGTCCTGGCCGACGTGAATCGCTTCGGCGCAAATCAGTGTGGTGCCCAGGGCATTGGTGCCGACGCCACGTTCGTGCCAATGGGCGCCGGCGCTGAAACCATGGTGCTGGCGCGGTTCGATGAAACGCCGCGAGCCCCAGCTGTCGAGCAGGCAGCCGCTGGCATCGGCCAGCATCACCAGGTAGCTGGCGTTACCCAAGAGGTGCGCATAGTGCGGTAGCACTTCCTCGCGGGTCAGGCGTAGCAGGTTTTGGCGCCGCTCCAGCAGGGCGCTGAGCTCGGCGCAGGACAGGCAGTCAAAGTCCGGCGCATGCTGCGGCTGCAGGCCGTGGTCGCGGCAGCGGTCCCAGGAAGCCTGGATCAGGCGGGTGTGGGTCGAAGCGGATGCGGCCATGGGCCTGTCCTGTGTGATTGTTGTCATGGGTCGACCGCCGTTCAGTGTTGTTCACGGCTGTTCATTGTCAAACTGGCCAGTGTCCAGTTGTGCAGTGATTGTGTTCACCTGCGCGCCCGCGATTTGCCAGCGCTGCCACCCAGGCCCCGAACCAGAGCACCGGGCAAGGACTGGCACGGAACTGGCTGTAGCCGGCAGACAACAATCACAAAAAGGCCACGCCATGTCCCTGGTGCTGGAGCAGGTCAGCCGTAGCGTCGACAACCAGCCGTGGATCGTCGAGGCGTCACTGCGTTTCGAGCCCGGTTCGTTCAATGTGCTGCTGGGTCGCACCCTGGCCGGCAAGACCAGCCTGATGCGCCTGATGGCCGGGCTGGACCGTCCGGACCGGGGGCGGGTGCTGATGGATGGCCAGGACGTCACCGGTGTGCCGGTGCGTCAGCGCAATGTGTCGATGGTGTATCAGCAATTCATCAATTACCCGACCTTGAGCGTGTACGAAAACATCGCCTCGCCGCTGCGCCAGGCGCGCATGGCCGAGGACCAGATCCGACGGCGGGTGCAGGAAACTGCCGAGATGCTGCGCATCGAAACCTACCTGCAACGCCTGCCACTGGAGCTCTCCGGTGGTCAGCAGCAACGCACGGCGATGGCCAGGGCACTGGTCAAGGATGCCTCGTTGATCCTCTTCGACGAGCCATTGGTCAACCTCGACTACAAGTTGCGCGAAGGCCTGCGCCAGGAGCTGCGCGAGCTGTTCGCGGCGCGCCATTGCATTGCTGTGTACGCCACCACCGAGCCCAACGAGGCGCTGGCACTGGGCGGCACCACCACGCTTGTGCACGAAGGCCGTATCGTGCAGAGCGGGCCCACCGCCGAGGTCTATCAGCGCCCCAGCAGCGTGCTGGCTGCCGAGCTGTTTTCCGAGCCGCCGATCAACCTGGTGTCTGGCCGTATCACGGGTAACGAGGTGAGCCTGGCCCAGACCGTGCACTTTGCCCGCAATGCCGACCTGGAGCCGCTGGCCGAAGGTGACTACCGCTTCGGCGTGCGCCCCAGCCATATCGCGCTGGTGCCGGCCCATGACGATGACCTGGAGCTGGCGGTGCTGGTGGAGTTGGCCGAGATCAGTGGGTCAGAAACATTTCTGCATGTGCGCAACGAATACTGGCGCATGGTGCTGCACCTTCCCGGGGTGCACGAATACCAGGTGGACACGCCGATACGCGTGTTCATCCCCACGCACAAGCTGTTCGTTTTCGACAGCGCCGGGGTGTTGGTGCAGGCCCCGGGGCTGCGTCAGGCGAGGAGAGGGTGATGGCCGAAATCCGCCTGCGCCAGCTGGCGCACAGTTACAGCCGCCAGCCCGCCAGCGAGGCAGACTATGCCCTGCACGCACTCGAACATGTGTGGGAACAGGGCGGTGCCTATGCGTTGCTCGGGCCGTCGGGCTGCGGCAAGTCGACCTTGCTCAATCTCATTTCCGGGCTGCTGACGCCGTCTCATGGCGAGGTGCTGTTCGACGGCAAGCCGGTCAACCAGCTGTCCCCGCAGGCGCGCAATATCGCCCAGGTGTTCCAGTTCCCGGTGGTGTACGACACCATGACGGTGTTCGACAACCTGGCCTTCCCCTTGCGCAACCAGGGGCTCGATGAAGCCCGGGTGCGTGCCCGGGTGGAAGAAATTGCCGAAGTGCTCGAGCTGACTGCCGTGTTGCGCAAGAAAGCACGCAACCTCACCGCCGATGAAAAGCAGAAAGTCTCCATGGGGCGTGGCCTGGTGCGCGATGACGTGTCGGCGATCCTGTTCGACGAGCCGCTGACGGTGATCGACCCGCATCTGAAGTGGAAGCTGCGGCGCAAGCTGAAGCAGATCCATGAGCAGTTCAACATCACCATGATCTACGTCACCCACGACCAGTTGGAGGCCTCGACCTTCGCCGACAAGATCGCGGTGATGCACGGTGGACGCATCGTCCAGTTCGGCACACCGCGCGAGCTGTTCGAGCGCCCGCGGCATACGTTCGTCGGTTATTTCATCGGTAGCCCGGGCATGAACTTGATCGACGTGCGTGCCGAGGCGGGCGCGGTGGTGTTCGGCGATGTCCAGTTGGCACTGCCCGATGGTCTGTGCGAGCGCCTGGCTGCATTGGCGGGCGGGCGGCTGCAGGTGGGCATTCGCCCGGAGTTCGTGCAGCTGTGGGACAGCCCGTTCGAGGGTGCCTACCCGGCACGGGTGCTGGACGTCGAAGACCTGGGTACCTATCGCATCGTCACCCTCGAACTGGGCGGTGTCGCGCTCAAGGCGAGGCTGGGCGAGGACCGCCCGTTGCCTGTGGACAAGGCCTGGGTCAGCCTGCCGGCGCAGTGGCTGATGCTGTATGTCGACGATGTGCTGCTGGAGGCCGGGCCATGAACAACAAGGTGCCGAACAACAAGGCCTGGTGGCTGGTGCTGCCGGTGTTCCTGCTGGTCGCGTTCAGCGCGGTGGTGCCGATGATGACGGTGGTCAACTACTCGGTGCAAGACATCTTCGACCAGTCCAGCCGCTACTTCGTCGGTGCCGACTGGTACCGCCAGGTACTGCGCGACCCGGCGCTGCACGACGCATTGCTGCGCCAGTTCATTTACTCGGCCTGTGTACTGCTGATCGAAATTCCGTTGGGTATAGGCATCGCCCTGGCCATGCCAACCAAAGGCCGTATGGCCTCGGTGTGCCTGATCGTCATGGCTATCCCGTTGCTGATCCCGTGGAACGTGGTCGGCACTATCTGGCAGATTTTCGGCCGGGCCGACATTGGCCTGCTCGGCGCTTCCCTGGCCAAGCTCGGGGTCAGCTACAACTATGCCGGTGACCCGTTCGACGCCTGGCTCACCGTGCTGGTGATGGATGTGTGGCACTGGACTTCGTTGGTGGCTCTGCTGTGCTATTCGGGGCTGCGTGCGATCCCCGACGTGTACTACCAGGCCGCGCGCATCGATCGGGCCTCGGGCTGGGCGGTGTTTCGCCATATCCAGCTGCCCAAGCTCAAGAACGTGCTGGTGATCGCGTTGATGCTGCGCTTCATGGACAGTTTCATGATCTACACCGAGCCGTTCGTGCTGACCGGCGGCGGGCCAGGTAATGCGACCACGTTCCTCAGCCAGACCCTCACGCGTATGGCCGTAGGGCAGTTCGACCTGGGGCCGGCGGCAGCGTTTTCACTGGTGTACTTCCTGATCATCCTGCTGGTGTCGTGGCTGTTCTACACAGCCATGACCCATGCCGACAAGGACTAGGCCATGAGCACACGCAAATCAATGGCCCTGCTGCTGTACTTCTTCTTCCTGCTGGTGCCGATCTACTGGTTGCTGAACATGTCGTTCAAGAGCAACGCCGAGATCCTTGGCGGCCTGACCCTGTGGCCGCAGGCGTTCACGCTCGACAACTACCGAGTGATCTTCACCGACGCCAGCTGGTACAGCGGCTACATCAACTCGCTGTACTACGTGTGCCTGAACACGCTGATTTCACTGCTCGTGGCGTTGCCCGCGGCCTATGCGTTCTCGCGCTACCGCTTTCTCGGCGACCGCCACCTGTTCTTCTGGCTGCTGACCAACCGCATGGCGCCACCGGCGGTGTTCCTGCTGCCGTTTTTCCAGTTGTACTCGTCGATCGGGCTGTTCGATACCCACATTGCCGTGGCGCTGGCCCATTGTCTGTTCAACGTACCGCTGGCGGTGTGGATCCTGGAGGGTTTCATGTCGGGCGTGCCAAGGGAAATCGACGAAACCGCCTACATCGACGGCTACAGTTTTCCACGCTTCTTCGTGAAGATCTTCATACCGCTGATTGGCTCCGGCATCGGCGTCACGGCGTTTTTCTGTTTCATGTTCTCCTGGGTCGAACTGCTGCTGGCGCGCACCCTGACCTCGGTGAATGCCAAGCCGATTGCCGCGGTGATGACCCGCACGGTGTCGGCATCGGGCATCGACTGGGGTGTGCTGGCGGCGGCGGGGGTGCTGACCATCTTGCCGGGCATGCTGGTGATCTGGTTCGTGCGCAATCATGTGGCCAAGGGCTTCGCCCTGGGCCGGGTGTGAGGAGGGCAACACATGGAGTGGATGGCCTGGACCCTGCCGACAGCGCTGTTCTTCGCCGCTGTGGGCCTGTTGCTGCTGGGCATGACATTGCTTGAACTGCGTCGCCCCTGCGTAGAGCGACGGGGCTTTTTGCCGCTGGTCACCAGCCGTGGTGACCGTTTGTTCATCGGCCTGCTGGCCAGCGCCTACCTGCACCTGCTGGTGGTCGGTGTCAGCGACTGGCCATTGTGGGTGGCCTCGCTGCTGTCGCTGGCGTGGCTGGCGGTGGTGTTGCGCTGGGGCTGAGCAAGCGGCCCTGTGGGATAACTGAAACGGGAGATCACAATGTTCGACAACAAACACAACAGGCGACATTTGACCCTGGCCGCGTTGCTGGTACTGGCCAGCGTGCAAGGCACAGCCTGGGCCGACCAGTACGAAGAGGCGGCAAAGAAATGGATCGGCAGCGAGTTCAAGCCTTCGACCCTTACCCCCGAACAGCAGTTGGCCGAATTGCAGTGGTTCATCAAAGCAGCCGAGCCGTTTCGCGGGATGAAGATCAACGTTGTGTCGGAAACCATCACCACCCATGAATACGAGTCCAAGGTGCTGGCCAAGGCTTTCAGTGAGATCACCGGCATCCAGTTGACCCACGACCTGCTGCAGGAAGGCGATGTGGTGGAAAAACTGCAGACGCAGATGCAGTCGGACAAGAACATCTATGACGGCTGGGTCAACGACTCCGACCTGATCGGTACGCACTTTCGCTACGGCAAAGTGGAATCGATCACCGACCTGATGGCCAACGAGGGCAAAGCCTACACCTCGCCGACCCTCGACCTGAAGGACTTCATCGGTATTTCCTTCACCACCGCGCCCGATGGCAAGGTCTACCAACTGCCCGACCAGCAGTTCGCCAACCTGTACTGGTTCCGCGCCGACTGGTTCGAACGGCCTGAGTTGAAGGCCAGGTTCAAAGAGAAGTACGGCTATGAACTGGGAGTGCCAGTGAACTGGTCGGCGTACGAGGACATTGCCAAGTTCTTCACCGAAGACGTCAAGGAGATCGACGGCAAGCGTGTCTACGGGCACATGGACTACGGAAAGAAAGACCCGTCACTGGGCTGGCGCTTCACCGATGCCTGGTTCTCGATGGCCGGCGGCGGCGACAAAGGCCTGCCCAATGGTTTGCCGGTCGATGAATGGGGCATTCGCGTGGAGGACTGCCATCCGGTGGGTTCCAGCGTGACCCGCGGCGGCGATACCAATGGGCCGGCCGCCGTCTATGCCACGCAGAAGTACGTGGACTGGATGCGTGCCTACGCGCCCAAGGAAGCGCAGGGCATGACATTCTCCGAAGCCGGCCCTGTGCCGGCGCAAGGCAACATTGCCCAGCAGATATTCTGGTACACCGCGTTCACCGCCGACATGACGAAGCCCGGCTTGCCGGTTGTGAATGCCGACGGCACGCCGAAGTGGCGCATGGCGCCTTCACCGAAGGGGCCATACTGGGAAGAGGGTATGAAACTCGGCTACCAGGACACCGGCTCGTGGACCTTCTTCAAGTCCACCCCCGAGAAGCAACGCTTGGCGGCGTGGCTGTACGCCCAGTTCGTCACCTCAAAGACCGTATCGCTGAAAAAGACCATCGTCGGCCTGACGCCGATTCGTGAGTCGGACATCAACTCCCAGGCCATGACCGAGTTGGCGCCCAAGCTCGGTGGGCTGGTGGAGTTCTATCGCAGCCCTGCGCGGGTGCAGTGGACGCCGACCGGCACCAACGTGCCGGACTACCCGCGGTTGGCGCAATTGTGGTGGAGCCATATCGCCGAAGTCGCCAGTGGCGAAAAGACCCCGCAGGAAGCCCTGGATGGGCTGGCCCGCGACCAGGACCGCATGATGGAGCGCCTGCAACGCTCCAATGCCCAGGCGACGTGTGCACCCAAGCTGAATCCGGAGAAGGACGCCCAGTACTGGTTCGACCAGCCGGGTGCGCCGAAAGCCAAGCTGGCCAACGAAAAGCCCATGGGCGAGACCGTCAGCTACAACGAACTGCTGAAGTCTTGGGAGGCGGCCAGGAAGTGATCGGCTGAACACCGTGGTGGCTTCCCCGCCCCCTGGGGGCGGACAACCGCTTGCAAGAGCAGGCTCGTCCGCGAAGAGGTCATTTGTCACGGGCAAAAAAAACGGCACCTGCAAAAGGTGCCGTTTTCGCATTACGCGGTATTACTTGTGCAGCTCTTCTGCCGCGTACAGCGTGTTCTCCAGCAGGCACGCCCGGGTCATCGGCCCGACGCCGCCCGGCACCGGTGTGATCCAGCCGGCGCGGGGCAGGGCAGTCTCGTAGACCACGTCGCCGACCAGCTTGCCGTCTTCCTGGCGGTTGATGCCCACGTCGATGACGATGGCGCCTTCCTTGACCCACTCACCCTTGACCAGGCCCGGCTTGCCGGCAGCCACGACCACCAGGTCGGCACGCCCGACATGGCCGGCCAGGTCCTTGGTGAAGCGATGGCAGACGGTCACGGTGCAGCCGGCCAGCAGCAGTTCCATGGCCATCGGGCGGCCAACGATGTTGGACGCGCCGACGATCACCGCGTTCATGCCGTACAGGTCCTGACCGGTGCTTTCCAGCAGGGTCATGATGCCTTTCGGTGTGCACGGGCGCAGCAGTGGAATACGCTGGGCCAGGCGGCCGATGTTGTACGGATGGAAGCCGTCCACATCCTTGTCCGGGCGAATGCGCTCGAGCAGCAACGAGGCGTCCAGGTGTGCCGGCAGCGGCAGTTGCAACAGGATGCCGTCGACGGCCGGGTCGTCATTGAGACGGTCGATCAGCTCGGTCAGGGCTTGTTGCGTGGTCTCGCTGGGCAGGTCGAAAGCCTGCGAAATGAAGCCGACCTCTTCGCAGTCCTTGCGCTTGTGCGAGACATAGACTTGGGAGGCGGGGTCGGTGCCGACCAGGATCACTGCCAGGCCCGGCGTACGCAGGCCTTGCTGGCGACGCTCCACGACACGTTGAGCGATCTGCTGGCGCAGGCTGGCGGCGATAGCCTTGCCATCGATTAGGTGTGCAGTCATAGACGCGTGATTAACCATCGAGAAGGAACAATAAAGAACGTGCATTCTCGCACGACATGGGCCAAGGGCAAAGGCGGGTGGTCGGGCAAATCCCCTAACCCCTTAAATAATTTAAATTTTTTCGAAAAAGGTGTTGACGACTTTCGGGGTCGACTATAAGATTCGCCGCACTTGTCGGGCGCAGCCTAGCACTGGTTGGCTAAGTCGGGCAGAATGAGTGGTTTAACAGTTCCTTGTTAGCGTCTCGTTCGGTTAGGCTTCAAGCTTAAGCGCCCGTAGCTCAGCTGGATAGAGCATCCGCCTTCTAAGCGGATGGTCGCAGGTTCGAGTCCTGCCGGGTGCGCCATTAGGCAGCTTTGGCAAGCAAGTAGGTTGTAATGCAATATGGTGGGCGTAGCTCAGTTGGTAGAGCGCTGGATTGTGATTCCAGTTGTCGTGGGTTCGATTCCCATCGTCCACCCCATATTTTTCAAGGGCGCCTCGATAGCATCTGGCGCCTTTGTTTTAAGCGTTACGCGGACGTGGTGAAATTGGTAGACACACTGGATTTAGGTTCCAGCGGCGCAAGCTGTAAGAGTTCGAGTCTCTTCGTCCGCACCATGCTTCTGTAAGGTTGTACCGCAAGACCGCAATATGGTGGGCGTAGCTCAGTTGGTAGAGCGCTGGATTGTGATTCCAGTTGTCGTGGGTTCGATTCCCATCGTCCACCCCATATTCCTGAAAGGCGCCTTGATCGTGAGATCGGGCGCCTTTTTGTTTTGGGGCTGCGTAGCGGTGATGAGTTGCGCCCCGGCCAAAACAGCTCCTGCCCCTTGTAATCCACTGGTGGCACCCCAATAAAAGCTGTTAGATTTCAGCCGGTTGAAACACCGGCCCGTTTGGCCGGCAAAGGACATCACGATGATTGCAAAAGAAGCCCGTCAGGCCCTGGCGCTGCAGCGCTTTGCCGACGCCAATCCGCAGTTGCTCGAGGAGATCCGCGAGCTGGATGCGCGTGAGCAGGCCCAGCAGATCGAGTGGGCGTTCGAGGATGCCGCCGAGGAGCAGGGTATCGAACCCTGGGAGCTGGCGCTGCAATTGATTGCTGAATCCCCGGAGCAGTTGCAGGCCATGCGCCTGGAAACGCACCGTGAAGTAGCCGAGGCGCTGGGGCTGGAATGGGAGGAATACTGCCAGTTCAACGACATTGATCCTCAATAAAGGAGGCGAATGCGTTGCGGGTAGTTGTTTGACAAAGTATTTCGGTTGTAGGCCGCCCTCCGGCGCCGTGCAGCCCCTATTGGAAGCAGGCCTGGCGCTGTGCCGTGCGGGCCTTGAAAGTTAATCGACCGGCGTTGTTTTCAGTCGTCCCGTGTGGGGTGACTTCTGCTGCGTGACTCACTAGAATGTTTGCCCTTGATTCTGGAGTCGGGCTAACGCCGGCTAACGTCTGTGCAACGAGGAATATCCATGCAAGTTTCTGTTGAAAACACTTCCGCTCTCGAGCGCCGCATGACCATCGCCGTTCCGGCCGAGCGCGTCGAGAACGAAGTCAACAAGCGTCTGCAGCAGACTGCCAAGCGCGCCAAGATTGCGGGCTTCCGTCCTGGTAAGGTACCGATGACCGTGATCCGTCAGCGTTTCGAGGCGGACGCCCGTCAAGAGGCTTTCGGTGACCTGGTCCAGGCTTCCTTCTACGAAGCCATCGTCGAGCAGAAGCTGAACCCGGCTGGCGCCCCGGCTGTAGAGCCCAAGTCCTTCGAAAAGGGCAAGGATCTGGAGTTCGTCGCCATCTTCGAAGTGTTCCCTGAGTTCACTGTTGCGGGCCTCGAGTCGATCAAGGTCGAGCGCCTGAGCGCCGAAGTGGCTGACAGCGACCTGGACAACATGCTGGAAGTGCTGCGCAAGCAGAACACCCGCTTCGAGGCCGTCGAGCGCGCTGCGCAGAATGACGACCAGGTCAACATCGACTTCGTCGGCAAGGTCGACGGTGAAGCGTTTGCCGGTGGTTCGGCCAAGGGCACCCTGCTGGTGCTGGGCTCCGGCCGCATGATCCCAGGCTTCGAAGAGGGCCTGGTAGGCGCCAAGGCTGGCGAAGAGCGCGTTGTCAACGTGACCTTCCCAGAGGACTATCAGAACCTGGACCTGGCTGGCAAAGCCGCCGAGTTCACCATCACCGTCAACAGCGTTTCGGCACCTGTACTGCCAGAACTGAACGAAGCGTTCTTCGCCCAGTTCGGCATCAAGGAATCGACGCTGGAAGGCTTCCGCGCCGAAGTTCGCAAGAACATGGAGCGTGAGCTGCGTCAGGCGATCAAGACCAAGGTCAAGAACCAGGTCATGGACGGTCTGCTGGCCGCCAACCCGATCGAAGTGCCAAAGGCCCTGCTGGAAAACGAAGTCAACCGTCTGCGCGTGCAGGCTGTTCAGCAGTTTGGTGGCAACATCAAGCCTGAGCAGCTGCCAGTCGAACTGTTCGAAGAGCAAGCCAAGCGCCGCGTCGTGCTGGGCCTGATCGTGGCCGAAGTGGTCAAGCAGTTCGAGCTGAAGCCGGACGACGCCAAGGTTCGCGAGATGATCGAAGAAATGGCTTCGGCTTACCAAGAGCCTGAGCAGGTCATCGCCTGGTACTACAAGAACGACCAGCAACTGAACGAAGTGCGTTCGGTTGTGCTGGAAGAACAAGTTGTAGATACTGTTCTGCAGAAAGCGACTGTGACCGACAAATCGGTCTCGTACGAAGAAGCCGTCAAACCAGCCGAGGCGCCTGCCGCTGCTGAGTAACGGTCTTCTCTCGTAGGAAACCTCCACAAGCCAGCCTTCGAGCTGGCTTGTGCGTATTCAAGCCATGACTATTTGGGAGTGAGCGCAGGACATGTCCCGCAATTCTTATATTCAGCAGAGCTCTGACATCCAGGCCGCAGGCGGCCTGGTCCCGATGGTTATCGAGCAGTCCGCCCGTGGCGAACGCGCTTACGACATCTACTCGCGCCTGTTGAAGGAGCGAGTGATCTTCCTGGTTGGCCCGGTAGAGGACTACATGGCCAACCTCGTCGTTGCGCAACTGCTGTTCCTTGAGGCGGAAAACCCGGACAAGGATATCCATCTGTACATCAACTCGCCGGGCGGTTCCGTCACCGCCGGCATGTCGATCTACGACACCATGCAGTTCATCAAGCCGGACGTTTCGACCATCTGCATCGGCCAGGCCTGCAGCATGGGCGCCTTCCTGCTGGCGGCAGGTGCCAAGGGCAAGCGTCATTGCCTGCCTAACTCGCGCGTGATGATCCACCAGCCGCTGGGCGGCTTCCAGGGTCAGGCCACCGATATCGAGATCCACGCCCAGGAAATCCTCAATATCAAGGCCCGTCTGAACGAGCTGCTGGCCTATCACACCGGCCAGGATCTCGAAACCATCAAGCGTGACACCGAGCGTGACAACTTCATGAGCGCCTCGCGCGCAGCCGAGTACGGCCTGATCGACTCGGTCTATGACAAGCGGCAACTGGCCTCCTGAACCGGGGGGTCAGAGCAGGTGGGCGTCGAAAGCGCCTACCTGCGGACTTGAAAAAGCCCGCAATTGCCTTCATCTTGTGTTGCAAGCCTACCGGATTGGATCGATCGAATGACTGACACCCGTAACGGCGAGGACAGCGGCAAATTGCTTTATTGCTCCTTCTGCGGCAAAAGCCAGCACGAAGTGCGCAAACTGATTGCCGGGCCCTCGGTATTTATCTGCGACGAGTGCGTCGACCTGTGCAACGACATCATCCGTGAGGAGGTGCAGGAAGCCCAGGCCGAGAGCAGCGCGCACAAATTGCCTTCGCCGAAAGAAATCAGCGGCATCCTGGACCAGTACGTGATTGGTCAGGAGCGCGCGAAGAAGGTGCTGGCCGTAGCGGTGTACAACCACTACAAGCGCCTGAACCAGCGTGACAAGAAGGGTGACGAAGTCGAACTGGGCAAGAGCAACATCCTGCTCATCGGGCCGACCGGCTCGGGTAAGACCCTGCTCGCCGAAACCCTGGCACGCCTGTTGAACGTACCGTTCACCATTGCTGACGCCACCACCCTGACCGAAGCCGGTTATGTGGGTGAGGACGTCGAAAACATCATCCAGAAGCTGTTGCAGAAGTGCGACTACGACGTGGAAAAGGCCCAGATGGGCATTGTCTACATCGACGAAATCGACAAGATCTCGCGCAAGTCGGACAACCCGTCCATTACCCGTGATGTCTCGGGCGAGGGCGTGCAGCAGGCACTGCTGAAGCTGATCGAAGGCACCGTGGCCTCGGTCCCGCCGCAAGGCGGCCGCAAGCACCCGCAACAGGAATTCCTGCAGGTTGATACCCGCAACATCCTGTTCATCTGCGGTGGTGCGTTCTCGGGCCTGGAAAAGGTCATCCAGAACCGCTCCACCAAAGGCGGCATCGGTTTTGGTGCCGAAGTGCGCAGCAAGGAAGAGGGCAAGAAGGTTGGTGAGTCCCTGCGTGAGGTCGAGCCGGACGATCTGGTCAAGTTTGGCCTGATTCCGGAATTCGTCGGCCGCCTGCCGGTACTGGCTACCCTCGACGAGCTGGATGAGGCTGCGTTGATGCAGATCCTCACCGAGCCGAAGAATGCCCTGACCAAGCAGTATGCCAAGCTGTTCGAGATGGAAAGCGTCGACCTCGAGTTCCGCAGCGATGCGCTCAAGGCCGTTGCACGCAAGGCCTTGGAGCGCAAGACTGGCGCTCGTGGCCTGCGTTCGATCCTCGAAGGCGTGCTGCTCGATACCATGTATGAGATTCCTTCGAAAAAGGATGTCAGCAAGGTGGTTATCGACGAGAGCGTCATTGAAGGTACCTCGCAGCCGCTGATGATTTACGAAAACAGCGAACCGCAAGCCAAAGCCGCACCAGACGCCTGATTCAGGCAATGGCCGGTTCTCGGTTGCAAGCAAGAAGGGGGCCTACGGGCCCCTTTCTGCTTTTCCTGTGCAAGCGCTTGTAATTTCTCAAGCGTGCCCCCACATTAGGTCCAAGCATCATTTCCACCGGTTTCCGGCCATAAGGCCGCTGTAGAGGCGAAATCATGAAGACCACCCTCGACTTGCCTCTTTTGCCATTGCGCGATGTCGTTGTTTACCCGCACATGGTTATCCCGCTGTTCGTGGGGCGCGAAAAGTCCATCGAAGCCCTCGAGGCGGCGATGACGGGCGAAAAGCAGATCCTTCTGCTGGCCCAGAAGAACCCAGCCGACGACGATCCGGGTGAGGACGCCCTGTACCGCGTCGGTACCGTTGCCACCGTGCTGCAACTGCTGAAGCTGCCTGATGGCACCGTCAAGGTGCTGGTCGAAGGCGAACAGCGGGGTGCGGTCGAGCGCTTCTCCGAAGTTGAAGGGCACATCCGTGCCGAAGTCTCCCTGATCGACGAAACCGACACTGCCGAGCGCGAGTCGGAAGTGTTCGTGCGCACGCTGCTGTCGCAGTTCGAACAATACGTTCAGCTGGGCAAGAAGGTGCCTGCCGAAGTGCTGTCTTCGCTGAACAGCATCGACGAGCCAGGGCGCCTGGTCGACACCATGGCCGCGCACATGGCCCTGAAGATCGAGCAGAAGCAGGAAATTCTTGAAATCGTCGACTTGACGACCCGTGTCGAGCACGTGCTGGCACTGCTGGATGCCGAAATCGACCTCCTGCAGGTCGAAAAGCGCATTCGCGGCCGGGTCAAGAAGCAGATGGAGCGCAGCCAGCGCGAGTACTACCTGAATGAGCAGATGAAGGCCATTCAGAAAGAACTTGGCGATGGTGATGAAGGCCACAATGAAGTCGAAGAGCTGAAAAAGCGCATCGAAGCCGCAGGTCTGCCTAAGGATGCCTTGACCAAGGCTCAGGCGGAGCTGAACAAGCTCAAGCAAATGTCTCCGATGTCGGCCGAAGCTACCGTGGTGCGCTCGTACCTCGACTGGTTGGTGCAGGTGCCGTGGAAGGCTCAGAGCAAGGTGCGTCTGGACCTGACCAAGGCCGAGGAAATCCTCGATGCCGACCACTATGGCCTGGAAGAGGTCAAGGAACGCATCCTCGAATACCTTGCCGTGCAGAAGCGCGTCAAGAAGATCCGCGGTCCGGTGCTGTGCCTGGTCGGGCCACCCGGTGTCGGCAAGACCTCGCTGGCCGAGTCGATCGCTGCCGCCACCAACCGCAAGTTCGTGCGCATGGCCCTGGGTGGCGTGCGTGACGAGGCCGAGATCCGTGGCCACCGCCGTACCTACATCGGCTCCATGCCGGGTCGCCTGATCCAGAAAATGACCAAGGTGGGTGTGCGCAACCCGTTGTTCCTGCTCGACGAGATCGACAAGATGGGCAGCGACATGCGCGGTGACCCCGCTTCGGCACTGCTGGAAGTGCTCGACCCTGAACAGAACCACAACTTCAACGACCACTACCTGGAGGTCGACTACGACCTCTCGGACGTGATGTTCCTGTGCACCTCGAACTCGATGAACATCCCGCCGGCGCTGCTGGACCGGATGGAAGTCATCCGTCTGCCTGGCTACACCGAGGACGAAAAGATCAACATCGCGGTCAAGTACCTGGTGCCCAAGCAGGTCAAGGCCAACGGCTTGAAGAAGGAAGAGCTGGACGTCGACATCTCGGCGATTCGCGACATCATCCGCTACTACACCCGTGAAGCCGGTGTGCGGGGCCTGGAGCGGCAAATTGCCAAGGTCTGCCGCAAGGTGGTCAAGGAACATACCGGGCAGAAGCAGGTCAAGGTCAAGGTGGCCAGCGAGCAGCTGGAGCACCTGCTGGGCGTGCGCAAGTTCCGCTATGGCCTGGCCGAGCAGCAGGATCAGATCGGCCAGGTAACCGGCCTGGCGTGGACCCAGGTGGGTGGCGAGTTGCTCACCATCGAGGCCGTGGTCATCCCCGGCAAGGGCCAGTTGATCAAGACCGGCTCGCTGGGCGATGTCATGGTCGAGTCGATTACCGCCGCGCAGACCGTGGTGCGCAGCCGCGCCCGCAGCCTGGGGATTGCTGCCGACTTCCACGAGAAGCATGACGTGCACATTCACATGCCTGAGGGCGCCACGCCGAAGGACGGCCCAAGTGCCGGTATCGGAATGTGCACCGCACTGGTGTCGGCGCTGACGCAGATTCCGGTACGTGCCGACGTGGCCATGACCGGCGAAATCACCTTGCGTGGCCAGGTATTGGCCATTGGCGGGCTGAAGGAAAAACTGCTGGCGGCACACCGTGGCGGGATCAAGACGGTGATCATTCCCGAGGAGAATGTTCGCGATCTCAAGGAGATTCCTGAAAATATCAAACAGGATCTTCAGATCAAACCGGTCAAATGGATTGACGAAGTCCTGCAAATTGCGCTGCAATACGCCCCGGAGCCCTTGCCAGATGTGGCTCCGGAGATTGTCGCGAAAGACGAGAAGCGCGACGGCGATGCTAAGGAAAGAATCAGCACGCATTAGTAGTTTTTGGCTGGGGGGCTTTCCTTGACAGTATTTTCGGCGCCTTGCTATAAAGCGGCACGTTATTGTCGCCATGCCTCCCAGCACACGTTTCATAAGCTTTTCATTACATACTTAGAAACAAACTCAATAGAGAAATAAGGGGACTTAGAGTGAACAAGTCGGAACTGATTGACGCTATCGCCGCATCTGCAGACATCCCGAAAGCTGTAGCCGGCCGTGCGCTGGACGCAGTCATCGAATCCGTCACCGGCGCCCTGAAGCAAGGTGACGATGTGGTACTGGTTGGCTTTGGTACCTTCTCGGTCAAGGAGCGCGCCGAGCGTACCGGCCGCAACCCGCAAACCGGCAAGGCAATCAAGATCGAAGCCGCCAAGGTTCCAGGTTTCAAGGCAGGCAAAGGCCTGAAAGACGCCGTCAACTAAGTCGTCTTTCAGCCGGACCCGGCCTGGCCTGGTCCGAGCACGGTGATGGCGGGGCGCAAACGTTCCCGCCTGACACGTTTGCTAAGAAAAGGCGCATCCTCGGATGCGCCTTTCTTTTATCAGGATTCTACCCACGCTCCGCGGTTGTCGACGCAGTGGTACAGCCGTTTCTGGGGGACGCATGCTGCAAAATATCAGGGACAATTCACAAGGTTGGATTGCCAAGACCATCATCGGCCTTATCGTCGTGTTGATGGCATTGACCGGTTTCGAAGCCATTTTCCAGGCCGCCACTCATAGCCAGGACGCCGCCAAGGTGAACGGCCAGACCATCAGCCAGAACGAACTGAGCCAGGCGGCCGACATGCAGCGCCGTCAACTGATGCAACAGTTGGGCAAGGATTTCGACCCGGCGCTGCTGGATGACAAGTTGCTGCGAGAGGAGGCACTCAAGGGGCTGATCAGTCGCAAGCTGCTGCTGCAAGGTGCTGAGGATGCCAAGTTCGCATTCTCCGAGGCCGCGCTGGATCAGGTGATCTTGCAGACCCCTGAGTTCCAGGTGGACGGCAAGTTCAGCGCTGACCGTTTCGACCAGGTGATCCGCCAGATGGGCTACGGCCGTATGCAGTTCCGCGAGATGCTCGGCGAGGAAATGCTCATCGGCCAACTGCGCACCGGCCTGGCCGGCAGCAGCTTCGTCACCGATCAACAGGTCGATGCCTTCGCTCGCCTGGAGAAGCAGACCCGCGACTTCGCCTCCCTGACGTTCAAGGCCGACCCGGCCGCAGTCAAGGTCAGCGACGAAGAGGTCAAGGCGCACTACGACCAGCACGCCAAGGAGTTCATGTCGCCTGACCAGGTCGTGATCGACTACATCGAGCTGAAGAAGTCGGCGTTCTTCGATCAGGTCAAAGTGACCGACGAAGAGCTCAAGGCCCAGTACGAGAAGGAAATCGCCAACCTGGCCGAGCAGCGCCATGCCGCGCACATCCTCATCGAGGTCAACGACAAGGTCAGCGACGCCCAGGCCAAGGCCCGCGCCGAAGAGATCGAGCAGCGTCTGGCCAAGGGTGAGGACTTTGCCGCTTTGGCCAAAGAGTTCTCTCAGGACCCAGGCTCCGCCACCAGCGGTGGTGACCTCGGCTTTGCCGGCCCGGGCGTATACGACCCGGCCTTCGAAGAGGCGCTGTACCAGCTGCAGAATGGCCAGGTATCTGCTCCGGTGCGCACCGAGTTTGGCTACCATCTGATCAAGCTGCTGGGCGTCCAGGCGCCAGAAGTACCGAGCTTCGCCAGCCTGAAGGACAAACTGACCCGCGATCTGAAGATGCCGCTGGTCGAGCAGCGTTATGTCGACGCCAGCAAGCAACTGCAGGATGCTGCCTACGAGGCTTCCGACCTGGCCCAGCCGGCCCAGGACCTGAACCTCAAGGTGCACACCTCCGCGGCCTTCGGCCGTGAGGGCGGTGAAGGCATTACCGCCAACCGTGCGGTGGTGCAGGCGGCGTTCTCTGAAGAAGTGCTGGATGAGGGTGCCAACAGCACCGCCATCGAGCTCGACCCTGAGACCACCGTGGTGCTGCGCGTCAAGGAACACCGCAAACCAGAGCAACTGCCGCTGGACGCTGTGGCCAAGAACATCAGGGAGCACCTGGCCAAAGAGAAGGCGACTGCCGAACTCAAGGCCAAGGCAGACAAGCTGATTGCCGGCCTGCGTGACGGTTCCATCGCAGCAGGCAGCGTTCACGAAGGCCAAGGCTGGAAAGCCTATGAAGCAGTCACCCGTGGCGAGGACGGTATTGACCCGGCCGAACTGCAGGCACTGTTCCGTCTGGGCAAGCCGCAAGCCAAGGACAAGCCTGTGTATGGCAGTGTGGTGCTGCGTGACGGAAGCCTGGTGGTGTTGCAGCTCAAGGGTGTGAACGACGGCGCTACCGCCACCGACGAAGAGAAGCAGCAGATTCGCCGCTACCTCGCGTCCCGTGCTGGCCAGCAGGACTTTGCGGCTTACCGCAAGCAGCTGGAAGCCAATGCAGACATCACCCGTTACTAAGGTGTTCGTTGCATGAAGAAACAGGCCGCCTCGTGCGGCCTGTTTCGTTTTCGCCAGCCGCGAGCACGGTCATTGTCGAGCACCACACCGCCTTCAGGTGCGGCGCCAACCAGGTGCTACCGCTTCACCCCTTCATAACTGTCCAGCGTATCGCGTGCAATCTCTCGCCCCAGGGCGATGAGCTCCGGCGCTTTGTAGAACTCGAAAAACCGGCACACCCGCTTGGGCACGTTGATCAGCACATCCGGTGGATAGCCGGCAATCTTGTACTGTGCCAACGAAGTCTGCATGACCTCGAAGCTCTGGTTGATCAAGTCCAGCAGCGAGGCTGGCCCCACGTTGTCGATGATGAAAGAGCCGGTGGCCGACTTCGGTGCGCCCTCGCGCTCCGGGGCCGCTGCCGGTTGCTGGTTTTCCGGGTCGGCGCTGTCGGCAAGCCACGGGCTTGGCGGTGCCAACCCCTCGGCGACGATTTCCTTTTCGATGCGGATCAGCTCTTCCGCCGGTTTGCGCCGGAATGGCAAGCGTGAACCCAGCGAGCTCAACAAGGCGTCAAAGCGCATCTTGAATGCCGCCGGGCGCTCGATCACCGGCAACTGGTACTGCTTCTGGTTGGTGGCGTTGAGGTTGACCGCGATGATCAGGTCGCAATGGCTGGACACCACCGGCACGATTGGCAGCGGGTTGAGGATGCCACCGTCGACAAGCATGCGGTTGCCTTGCATCACTGGCGTGAACAGGCTGGGAATGGCCGCTGAGGCGCGCATGGCCTGATGCAGGCAACCCTCCTGGAACCAGATTTCCTGCTGGTTGGTAAGGTCGGCGGCCACTGCGGTGTAGGGTATGCGCAGTTGCTCGATGTTTATCTCGCCGACGATCTTGCGGATCTGCCCGAACACCTTGTCGCCGCGAATCGCACCGAGGCGAAAGCTGACGTCGACCAGGCGCAGCACATCCAGGTAGTCGAGGCTTTCGATCCAGTTGCGATACTCGTCCAGCTTGCCGGCGGCATAGATACCGCCAATCACCGCGCCCATGGAACACCCTGCGACGCAGGCTATGTCGTAGCCGCGGCGCTCGATTTCTTCGATCACGCCGATGTGTGCATACCCTCGGGCGCCGCCCGATCCCAGTACCAGTGCCACACGTTTGCTCATGAACATTCCCCGGCCAGTGCCATCATGGTCCTACAATGCACCCATCGCTGCCTGTGCTTCAATGTAGATCGTGCTGAGCTACTGTAATAAAACTGGCCAGGCAAAGCCGGCTGGGCATGGCACTTTCCAGCTGTCGGAGCGTCGAACAGCCACCGTTTTTCCATAGAGGTATTACTGATGAAAGCCTGGATCTGCCTTCCACTGATTGCCTTGGCCCTAGCTGGCTGCGCGGGCAAGACGGCCTACCGTGACAGCTGCGCGACCCAGCTGGATGCCGCCTGGAAGGAACTGGACCTGGCCAAGGCCGAAGGCTTTGCCGGTGCTGTAAGTTATTCCAAAGCCTTGTCACTGCTGACCGGGGCCAAGACCCAGCAGCAGTTCGAAGGCTACGAAAGCTGTACCCGCAAAGCCGAAAAGGCGCGGTTCTACATTCGTGAATCTCGCGCCGGGCGCTGAACAGGGAGCATCGTATGTCAGCCATGCTCGACCATGTCGTTGCCCAGATACTGACCTTGCAGGTGCGCTTGCTGGCCTGTCGTGAACGCCTGGCTGCCAATACCGACAGCGAGGCCTTGCACGACCTGCGTATCACCTTGCGGCGCCTGCGCAGTCTGCTGAGGCCGCTGCGTGGGCTGCCTGGCGTGGAGCAGCTGGAGGATGCTGCACGTTCGCTGGGGACCCTTACCACGCCGCTGCGTGATCGCGAGGTGCTGGCGGCCGAGCTGATCGGGCGCGGTCATGCGGCAGCCGGCCAGCGGCGTCTGGAGGGGCGAGACAGGACTTTCGCCAGTGTCGCTGCCAGCCCACAGCTGGCCAGGGTATTGGCAATTCTCGACGCCTTTCCATTGTTCCTGCGAGCGGCGGGCCGGGAGGGGCTGGTCAAGTCGCTGGGCAAACGCATCGACAAGCGCCTGGTCAAGCAGTGGCGCAAGTTGCACAAAGCGTTGCAGGACCCGGCTCACGATCGCCACCGCCTGCGTTTGCTGATCAAGCGTGCGCGCTATGGCGATGAGGCCTACCCGCAACTCGATCACGCTGGGAAGAAACTGCAACGTCTGTTGAAAAAGGCACAGGGCAACCTGGGGGATTGGCACGACCGCCTGCAATGGCTGCTGCAAGCCCGCGATCATGCCGACCTGCTCCCCTGCAAGGCTGGTTGGGAGCAGGGGTTGCATGAGGCGGAGCGCCAGTCAGATGTGACGCTGGACGCCCTGCAAGAGGCGCTGGCGCGGCGTTATCACGGAAAATGACCGATATGCGGGCTGATTGCCCGGCGTTTGCTGGCTAGGATGAGCGGACCTTTTTCTTTGCAGGCAGGAGCCGGCCAATGAATTTCAACCAACTCCTCGACGCCGTACGGGCCAACCCGGATTCGGTCAGCATTCCGCCCAGCTGGGCCCAGGGGCGCGCTGCCTTTGGCGGGCTGATGGCGGCTATGGTCTATGAAATCATGCGCCTCAAGATCAGCGACAACCGCCCGGTACGCTCATTGGCCATCAGCTTCGTGGCACCCGCGGCGGCGGATGTGCCCATCCGCTTCGAGGTGGAGGTTTTGCGCGAAGGCAAGGCGGTTAGCACGTTGCTGGGCCGCGCGGTTCAGGATGGCCAGGTGGTGACTTTGGTGCAGGGCAATTTCGGTGCGGGCCGCCCTTCGGTGGTCGAAGTGCCGGCGTTACCGGCCATTGAAATGCCTGCGCTCGAAGAAGCGGCCCCGGAGTTGCCCTATATCAAAGGCGTCACCCCGGAGTTCATGCGCCATGTGGCCCTGCGCTGGGCAGTAGGCGGGCTGCCGTTCAGTGGCAATCAGTCGCGCAAGATGGGCGGCTGGGTGCGTTTGCGGGATGTGGCTGACGAGCCGGTGAACGAGGCGCACTTGCTGGCGTTGGTGGATGCGTGGCCGCCCAGCCTTATGCCGTTTCTCAAGCAGCCCGCTGCGGGCAGTACGCTGACCTGGACCATCGAGTTCATCCAGCCAACGGCGAAGCTTTCGACCCAGGAATGGTGCCGGTACTGCGTGGAGACCGAACATGCGCGGGATGGCTATGGTCATGCTGCCGCAGCGTTGTGGACGGCGCAGGGCGAGTTGTTGGCCTTGAGCCGGCAGACCGTCACCGTTTTCGCCTGATCCTTACCAGGCTGCTCACAAGCAGTGCTCCGGCAGCTGGCTCAGTGTCGGTGCTTGTGCCGTTCGCGCCAGGCCCTCCACCAGGCCCCGCTCACCACAAAGCGCGGAAAGGTGATGAACTGCTCGGTCAGTAAGCGCTGCACAGCATCCTGGCGGTTGGCGAACGGCTCGGGCTGCTGGGCTTCAAGGCGGTGGCCTTGGCGCTGCAGGCCCAGCGCGGCGACCAGGGCAATCACGCCCACCGCGATCTGGCCGAGGTCGAAACCGAACAGGCCGGACAGCACCAGTAGTGTCCCTAGAATGAACAACGGCACAGCAATCAGGTGCAGCACCAGGTTGGCCGGGTGGCGGTGATTATGGTGGTAGCCGCGCCATTGCCAGGCGGGAAGATTGGGCAGGCGTTTGCTCATGGGGATTTCCTCTCGGTCATGCCCAAAGCTTAGTGCGGCCCCCACGCGGGGGCCAATCGAAGCTGGCTATGGTGACTATAGCTTGAGCTGGCCAATGGCCTTGTTCAGTTCGCCGGCCAGGGTCGCCAGTTCGCTGCTGGTGGTCGCCGAGCCGACCGTCTGCTGCACGGTCCGCTCGGTGACATCGCGGATGCTGACCACCGCGCGGTTCATTTCCTCGGCTACCTGGCTTTGCTGCTCGGCCGCTACAGCGATCTGGGTATTGCTTTCGCGCATCTGCGCCACGGCACCGGTGATTTCAGCCAGCGCCTCACCGGCTTCCTGTGCCTGACGCACACAGTCGTCGGCCTTGTACGAGCTCTCCTGCATGAACTCCACCGCATCGCGGGTGCCCGACTGCAGGGCCGAAACCATGGTGGTGATCTCATCCGTGGAGGTTTGCACGCGTTTGGCCAGGTTGCGCACTTCATCGGCCACCACGGCAAAGCCACGGCCCAGGTCGCCGGCGCGCGCGGCTTCGATGGCAGCGTTAAGCGCCAGCAAGTTGGTCTGTTCGGCAATACTGTGGATCACACTGACTACACCGTTGATCTTCTGGCTGTCCTCGGCTAGTTGTCGAATCATCTCGGCAGTTTGTTGCACGCCGCTGGAAAGCCCGGAAATCGAATCCTGCACTCGGCTGACCACCGCTTGACCGCTGCCGGCCAAGGTGTCGGCGGTTTGTGACAAATCGCGGGTGGCACCGGCGTGCTGGGCAATGTGGTGCACGGTCGCCGACATTTCGTTGATGGCAGTGGCGGCCTGGTCGGTTTCACTCTGCTGGCCGAGCATGCCATGGCGTACGTCGCTCATGCTGGCGGCCAGGCGTGCAGCGCCCGAGTCCAACTGTGCTGCGCTGTGGGCGACGGTGCTGACCACGCGGTGATAGGTGGACTGCATGGCGTTGAAGGCCCCAGCCATCTGGCCGACCTCGTCGCCACTGGCTAGCGGTACGCGGGCCGACAGGTCGCCGGTCTTTTCCACGTGCAGCATCACGTCCTTGAGGGTGTTGAGTTGGCTGAGCAGGAAGCGGATCAGCAGTTGGGAGGCGCCGAGCATGGCCAGCATCAGGATCAGCACACACACCGCGTAATTGCTGAAACGATCGAAGAAGACCTGGCGCAAACTGGGTGACTGGGCCAGCACAGCTAACTGCTGGTCGCCACTGCGCAGCACCTGTGCGCCACGCAGTGGGTTTTCGCCGAGGACCCAGGCGCTCGGCAATGCTACCCAGCCTTGGGCGTTGCGCAGGGCATCGAGCGCCTCCCCGGCGTAGGTTGGCGTTTGCCCGGTTGACCAACTGATGACGTTGGCCGGGCGTGGCAGTGCTTGCCCGGCTGGCCAGGCGGCCAGCAACTGGGCTTGTGCGACCGCCTGGCCCTGAGCCGCCTCGGCACGTGCGCGTTGCTCCAGGTGCACGGCGTACAGCACCAGCAGCAAGGTGGTGACAAAGGCCACTGCGTTGACGGCCCAGAACTTGTACTTCAGGGAAACATTGCTAAGCCAGGCACCCATGGGCAGGTCTTCTCTGAGTTGAACGGAAACAATATTGGCAAGGTGCCATCATTGTGCCCTCATCCTCCTAGACATGTGTTGATGCATATCAACTGTGCTCACCCGCCCCGCAGAAACACGCGAGACTCAGGGGAGCTGGAAGAAAGCCCGCGCCGTTGCCGTCGTATGCGCCGCCGTGTGCTCGGCTGATTCACCGCGATGCGAGGCCACCTCGCGCAGTACCTCCGGCAAGAACGCCGGCTCGTTGCGCCCGCTCTTGGGCTTGGGCCGCAAGCTGCGCGGCAGCAGGTAGGGCGCGTCGCTTTCCAGCATCAGCCGGCCTTGAGGAATGTTGCCCACCAGCGGGTGCAGATGGGTGCCGCGGCGTTCGTCGCAGATCCAGCCGGTAATGCCGATGTGCAGGTCCAGGTCCAGGTAAGCGAACAGCGCCTCACGCTCACCGGTGAAGCAGTGCACCACCGCGCCGGTCAGGTGGTCGCGGTAGTCCTTGAGAATCGCCAGCAAGCGCTCGCTGGCATCGCGCTCGTGCAGGAACACCGGCAGGCGCAGCTGCGCAGCCAGTGTCAGCTGGGCTTCCAAGGCTTTTTCCTGCAGCGGGCGAGGGGAAAAGTCGCGGTTGAAATCCAGGCCGCATTCGCCCACCGCGCGTACGCGCGGTTCACTCAGCAACCGTCGCAGCTGGCGCTCGCTGTCGGCATCCCAGGCCTTGGCATCGTGAGGGTGCACGCCGGCCGTGGCGAACAGGTGGGCACCGCTTGTATCCAGTTGTTGGCACAGTTCCAGGGCTTGTTCGCTGACCGCCAGGCTGGTGCCTGTCAGCAGCATTTGCGTAACGCCGGCCTCCAGCGCGCGCTCGACGATTGCGGCCTGTTGGTCGTGGAAACTGCTGTTGGTCAGGTTGACGCCGATATCGATCAGTTGCATGGTGCTATCTCGTGCCGCGGGGCGGCCAGCATAGCAAAAAGCGCGTTTTTCTGAAAAAACCAAGAACTTCATGCTGTTGCCGTGGTCATTTACCGTCGTTTATCACTTGGCGGTGCAACCCATGGATGCCGCTCACCGACCACGGACACGTTTTCGCATGCAGCGATGCTGGCTCATTTTTCTGCTGACGTTGGGGTTGATCTTTACCGGCCCCGCCCAGGCGCGCTCGCCGGGCCCACAGCAGCACATACCGCCTGCCAAGGTGCGTGACCTGCCGCAGATTCGTACCAGCAAAGTACTGAAAGTGCTGGTCAACCAGAGCCGCAACAGTTCCGGTGAGGTCAAGGGCGAGCCAGTCGGCATTGAGTATTATCGCCTGCGTGCCCTGGAGCATTTCCTCAATGCTCGTACTGCCGACGACCAGCAGATCCAGCTAAAGCTCATCCCGCGGGCCAAGGAACAGTTGCTGGGCGCCCTGGCCCGCGGCGAGGGTGACCTGGCCGCGCCAGGCGAGCTGCTTGACCCCACTACGGTGAATGGTGTTCGTAGCAGCGCGCCGATACTCGACCAAGTGCCGCTGATGCTGGTCGGGCGCAAAGGCGAGCGAAGTTTCAGCAAGGTCGAACAGCTGTCAGGGCGTACCGTGGCGTTGACCAGCGCCAGTGCCGCCGGACCATTGATCCAGCAGGTCAACCAGCAACTGGCACTGCGCAAGCGGCCGCCGATCAAAGTGGAGTGGGTCGATTCGACGCTGGCGGTGGAGGATGTGCTGGAGATGGTACAGGCA
The DNA here is from genome assembly GCF_019691255.1 of Pseudomonas sp. USTB-Z. Classification (NCBI taxonomy): domain Bacteria; kingdom Pseudomonadati; phylum Pseudomonadota; class Gammaproteobacteria; order Pseudomonadales; family Pseudomonadaceae; genus Pseudomonas; species Pseudomonas sp. USTB-Z. Next base: position 347,112 of record NZ_JAECZP010000003.1, on the reverse strand, counting down.
GGCATCTACCACCTGACCGTGGTCGAGCAGCCCATTGCCCGGCGTTGGGCCCGGGTTATGCCGCGCCTGCGCCTGGACAGCCGGGTGCGCCTGGGTGCGCCGCAAGCCATGCGCTGGTATGTCGGGCGTGATGCCCCGCAATTGTTGGCCGCAGTTGATCACTTTCTGCAAGGCTACCGCGCGCCAGATAACCAGGATGCGGCGTTCGAGCGCATCTACCGCCGCCAGTACCGGGTACACAACCCGTTGGCCAGCAAGGACCGCCAGCGTCTGGCATCGGTACGGGCGGTGTTGCAGAAGCATGGCCAGGCGCAACAGATCGACTGGCTCAACCTGGCTGCGCTGGCCTTCAAGGAGTCGACGCTCAATCCGGCTGCACGCGGTACTGGCGGTGCCCATGGCCTGATGCAGATTACCCCTTCGGCGGCCCAGCGGGTGGGGGTGAGCAACACTGCAACGGTAGATGGCAATGTCCTGGCCAGTGCCCGTTACCTGGCGCTTATCCGGCGCAAGTTTTTTGCCAGTGCCAAGATCAACGAGCGTGAGCGCATGGCCTTTGTGCTGGCAGCCTACAACCTCGGCCCCGAGCGGGTTCAGGCCATGCGCGCAGAGGCTCGACGGCGAGGTCTAAACGGTAACCAGTGGTTCTTCCAGACCGAACGTATCGCCATGGAGCAAGTGGGGATGGGACCGGTCAATTTCGTCAATAGCATCAACAAGTACTACCTGGCCTTCAACCGCGAACGCGCGGCACTGGAGCGCGTGGCGAAGCGTTAAAATCGATTTTATCGATTGTTATGTTGGGTTTTTTGCGATTTTCATATCAGTGGAATTGATTATGATGGCGCCCATACCCACACAACTGCTTCACTTCAAGGACGCTTCGACATGAAAAACACTACCCTCAACGCGCTGTTCTCTACACGTGCTGGCGCTGGCTTGAGCGTTATCCGCATCCTGGTCGGCATCATCTTCATGGCTCATGGTGCGCAAAAACTCTTCGGCCTATTCGGTGGCTACGGCCTGGAAGGCACCGGCCAATGGATGGAAAGCATCGGCCTGGCGCCGGGTTATCTGATGGCCCTGCTGTCCGGCAGTGCCGAATTCTTCGGCGGCCTGGCCTTGGTGGTCGGCCTGCTGGCTCGCCCGGCGGCCCTGGCGCTGACGGTGACCTTGGTAGTGGCGATCGTTTCGGTGCACATCGGCAACGGCCTGTTCATGTCCAACAACGGCTATGAGTTCGCCCTGGCGCTGTTGGCCGGCACTGTTGCAGTCATGATCGAAGGCGCTGGCCGCTTCTCGCTCGACCGCCTGATCGCCCGGTAATCAGCTGCACGCTGTGAGCTACGAGCCGCAGGCAAGCGCGGGCCAATACTCGGCGTGTTCTTGCTTGCGGCTTGTCGCTTGCAACTTGGGGCTCATCGCTCTAGCATACCGCCTGCGCCGATTTAAACAGCTACTTGCGGGGCGCAGGAAAGCCCCACCTCCGGGCCGTCCGAAATACCGCTAAAGCGCTGGTTCGGTGACGCCTCCCACCGCTGCCCAGCGGGATTCGCGAGGCGGAGAGAAGCTCCATGAGTTGCCCACGTACCAGTGTCTGTTTAAGCCCTTTGCCTGCCAGCCAGGCGTCCCGCACACCGCGCATTCTGCTCGGCGGCCGGCATCAACCCACCCTTTTGCGTCATCTTGAAGGCCTGTCACGGCGCAAGGGGCAGGCGCGTGCCTTTCTGATCCAGTTCGCCGACAGCGGCTGCCACCTCGCACAGTATGGCAATGACCGTTTCGACCTGGCTGTGATCCAGGCGCCGGCACCGGACGAGGCCGCCGAAGTCATAGGCCATCTCACCCGCATCGCGCGTCAAGGCCTGATTACCCGCCGCTGAGGAATGCGCTATTGAGCACCAATATCATCACCACAGAAGGCCATGAGGCGCTGAAGAAAGAGCTGGACCACCTGTGGCGGGTGTATCGTCCGGAAATCACCCAAAAGGTTGCCTGGGCCGCTTCGTTGGGTGACCGCAGCGAGAACGCGGACTACCAGTACAACAAGAAGCTGTTGCGCGAAATCGACCGCAGGGTGCGATACCTGCGCAAGCGGCTTGAAGATGTGAAAGTGGTGGCGTACTCGCCCGAGCAGGAAGGCAAAGTGTTTTTCGGTGCCTGGGTTGAGATCGAGAACGACGAGGGCGAGACCATGAAGTTTCGCATTGTCGGCTACGACGAGATCTACGGGCGCAACGATTACATCTCGATCGATTCGCCCATGGCGCGCGCCTTGCTGAAGAAGGAGGAGGGTGATGAGGTGGTGGTGCATACACCTACCGGTGAAGCGACCTGGTATGTGAGCAGCATCCGTTACGGCCAGGGCGTCTCGACGGACTGACCGGGCCCGTCTTGCGCCAGCGTGAGGCATGTGCTGTCCCGGCAGGCGATCGCTCAGCCCTCAGGGTTGCGCCTGCAGAAACGCTGCCAGCCAGGCCTCAAGCCTCGCGCAACACCGCCAGCGGGCTGGCATTCAACGCCCGCCGCGTTCCCAGCACCCCCGCCCCCCCCACCAGCAGTGCCCCTGTCAGCGGCAACACCAGCAGCCACGGGTGCGGGCTCCACTGCAAGTCGAAGGCATAGCGGTACAGCACCCAGGTAATCAGTTCGCAGCCCACGGCCGCCAATAGCCCGCTGGCCGCGCCCAGCAGGCCGAACTCGATACGTCGGGCTTTTACCAGCAAGGGCCGCGCCGCGCCCAGTGCGCGCAACAGTGCGCCTTGGCGAATGCGCTCGTCCAGCGTGGCCTGCAAGCCAGCGAACAACACTGCCAGCCCCGCGGCCAGCACGAACAGCAGCACATACTCCACCGCCAGGGTTACCTGGGCGAGAATGCTGCGCAGCTGGTCGAGCAAGGCATCCACCTGCAGGATGGTCACCGCCGGAAACGCCCGTGACAGCGCGACGACATCCAGGTCATGCCCCGGTGCCAGGTAGAAGCTGGTCAGGTAAGTGGTCGGCAGCCCCTGCAGCGTGCCAGGCTGGAAGATCATGTAGAAGTTCGGCTGGAAGCTGTCCCAATGCACGTTGCGCAGGCTGCTGACGCGGGCCTGGCGCTGCTGGCCGCCAATATCGAACGTCAGCAGGTCGCCCATCTGCAGTTTCAGGCTGCTGGCCAGTTCCGCCTCCACCGAAACCCCGGGGATATCGTTGTCGGCTGGCAAGGCTTGCCACCAACTGCCTGCGGTCAGCACGTTGCCTTCGGGCAACTCGGCGGCCCAGGTCAGGCTGAGGTCGCGCTGCACGGCGCGCTCGCCTGCCGAGTCCTTGCTGACCACCTGCTGTACCGGTTTTTCGTTGATTTGCACCAGGCGCCCGGGCGTCACCGGGTACAGCGGCGCTGAGGCGGCATTGACCTGGTGCAGGTGTTGGATGAACGGCTCACGGTCATCTGGCAGGATGTTCAGGGCGAAGTGGTTGGGCGCATCCTTGGGTAGCTGTGCTTGCCAGGTATCGAGCAGCTCTGCGCGCAGCAGGGCGACCAAGGCCATGGCCAGCAGTATCAGGCCGAATGCCAGGGCCTGGCCTGCTGCCGCCATGGGGTGGCGCAATAGCTGGCCCAGCCCCAGACGCCAGGTGAGTGGCGCACCGGCCAGCAGCTGGCGCAGGCTGCGTAAACCGAGCAACAGCAGGCCGCCGAGCAGAAGTGCAGCGACCAGGCCGCCACCGAGCAGGGCGAAGGTGAGCAGCAGATCGAGGCTCAGGCGCCACATGATCAGGCCCAGGGCGAGCAGGGCGGCGCCGTACACCAGCCAACTGCTCGCAGGTATCGGCAGCAGGTCACGGCGCAGCACGCGCAGTGGCGGCACCTGGCCCAGCGCTGCAATCGGCGGCAGGGCAAAGCCAGCCAGTGCCACCAGCCCGGTACCGATACCTGCCAGCGCAGGAACGATGCCGCCAGCGGGCACCACGCTCGGCAGCAAGCCGTGCAGCAGGCGGAACAGACCCAGCTGAGCCAGCCAGCCGAGCAAGGCGCCGGCCAGGGCAGCGACCAGGCCGAGCATGGCCAGTTGCAGGCAATACAGGCCCAATGCCTGGTGGCGCGACAGGCCCAGGCAGCGCAGCAGGGCACTGGCGTCCAGTCGGCGTGCAGCATAGCGACTGGCCGACAGTGCCACGGCTACGCCTGCCAGCAGCACAGCTACCAGGCTGGCCATGTTCAGGTAGCGTTCGGCTTTGCCCAGCGCGCCGCCGATCTGTTGGTTGCCATCGCGGGTGTCACGCAGGCGCTGGTTGGCGGCCAGGTCTTTTTCCACGGCCTGACGGTACTGCGCCAGCGCCTCGGCATCGCCGCGCCACAGGTCACGGTAGGTGACCCGGCTGCCCGGCTGGATCACGCCGGTGGCCTCCAGGTCGGCCAGGTTCATCATCACGCGCGGGGTAAGGCTGTAGAAGTTGTTGGCGCGGTCCGGTTCGTAGGTAAGCACCCGGCTCATGCGCAGGGTTTTCATGCCCACGTCGATGCTGTCGCCGATTGCCAGCCCCAGTGCTGCCAACAGGCGCGGTTCCACCCACACTTCGCCAGGGGCAGGGCCGCCGCCGGGTGTTTCTTCGGCATAAGGTGCCGGAGCGCTGCGTACTTGCCCGCGCAACGGGTAGGCGCCGTCGGCGGCCTTTACGCTGGACAGCTGGATGCCATTGTCGCCGCCGACCACGCTGGTGAACTCGACCACGCGTGCATGGCGCAAGCCCAGTGCCTTGCCGGCATCGAGTTGTTGCTCGCGGGCCGGGGCGCTGCCCTGCAGTACCAGATCGGCGCCCAGGAACTCGCTGGCGCGCAGCTGCATGGCGCCGTTGAGGCGGGCGCCGAAATAGCCGATGGCGGTGCTGGCAGCTACCGCCACCAACAGGGCAAAGAACAGCACGCGCACTTCACTGGCGCGAACATCGCGCAGCAACTGGCGCAGTGCCAGGCCACACAGGCGGGACAGCGGCATACGGCTCACCGGGCCTCCATCGGCGCCACAAGGCGGCCCGCGTCCAGGCGGATCTGGCGCCGGCAGCGGCGGGCCAGGCGTTCGTCATGGGTGACCAGCACCAAGGTTGTGCCGCGCTCCTTGTTCAGCTCGAACAACAAGTCGCTGATGCGTTCGCCGGTGTGGCTGTCGAGGTTGCCGGTGGGCTCATCGGCGAACAGCACCGCAGGTTGCGCGGCGAAGGCGCGGGCGATTGCCACGCGCTGCTGCTCGCCGCCCGACAGCTGCCGAGGTGTGTGGCTCAGGCGTTTGCCCAGACCGACCCGCTCCAGCAAAGTGCGAGCCTGTTCGCGGGCATCGCGGCGGCCGTCCAGCTCCAGTGGCAGCATGACGTTTTCCAGTGCATTGAGGCTGTCGAGCAGCTGGAACGACTGGAACACGAAACCCACATGTTCGGCGCGCACACGGGCGCGTTGGTCTTCATCCAGTGGCCCCAGGTCGTGGCCGGCGAGCACGACATTGCCAGCGCTGGGGCGGTCGAGGCCGGCGAGCAAGCCGAGCAGGGTCGATTTGCCAGAGCCCGAGGCGCCGACGATGGCCAGGCTATCGCCTTGGGCCAGGTCGAGAGACAGTGCGTGGAGGATGGTAAGGTCACCTTCCGCGCTGGGGACCACTTTGCTAAGGTTCTGCGCAACGAGAATGCTGGGGCTCATGGAGAATCCGATGCGAGTGTGGTGGTTGAGTGCCGGTCTGGCCCTGTATTGCCTGGCCCAGAGCGCAGCGGCAGGAACACTGCTGGTTGTTGGCGATAGTATCAGCGCCGGTTTTGGCCTGGATAGCCGTCAGGGCTGGGTGTCTCTCTTGCAGGCCCGTCTCAGGGACGAAGGTTTTGACGACAAAGTGGTCAATGCTTCGATCAGTGGCGATACGAGCGCAGGTGGCCAGGCGCGGCTGCCGGCGCTGCTTGCAGCACATAAACCAAGCCTGGTGGTGCTGGAGCTGGGCGGCAACGATGGCCTGCGCGGGCAGCCGCCTGCACAATTGCAACAAAATCTTGCCTCGATGATCGAGCGTTCGCGTCAGGCAGGGGCCAAGGTGCTGCTATTGGGCATGCGCCTGCCGCCCAATTATGGTGTGCGTTACACCACCGCCTTTGCCAAGGTGTATGAACAGCTGGCAGCGGACAAACAGGTTCCCTTGGTGCCGTTTTTCCTCGAAGGGGTAGGGGGCGTACCTGAACTGATGCAGGCTGATGGCATCCATCCGGCCCAGGGGGCTCAGCAGCGCCTGCTGGAAAATGCCTGGCCAGCGATAAAACCCTTGCTGTGAAGCTTTAAACGGGGGCGCCTTTCGGCTAATGTTGCGCCCCCCGTTTCGAGTGCTCCAAATGCCGCGCCCTGCCTGGTCCCTGTATGCCTACCAACTGATCGAGCCCGACGAGCAGCTCGACCTGTTCGCCTGCCAGGAAATCCGCGTCCACCTCGTGGCCCGCCAGCTTGAGCTGGGCGTGCCGGTCGACCGTACCTTGTGTGGCGGCCTGCTGCCAGCCCAGCCGCGTTGGTCGGGGGTGCCGCGATCGATTTACCGCGATGGCCGCCTGTGTGAGCTGTGCCGTGCCATCCTCGATGCCCAGCGACGCGGCATGCGCCCGGTGTGGCCTGAGCTGCATGGCAGCTGAACGACAAGCGCCTTTCATCATCTGAAACGCTTGCAGCGTGCCAATGCCTCCCGCTTGCATCGGCGCGGGTGTACAATCGATCCTCTTGACCCATCTTTCGAAGGATTTACCGGATGTTGCCGCGCTTTCCTGCCGTCACCCGTAGCCTGTCCCTGGCCGCCCTGTTGGTAGCGGGCCCCGCTGCTGCGCTGGAGCTGCCACTGCCACCGCCCGGTGAAGACATCGTCGGCCAGGTGCATGTGATCAAGGCAAAGTACGAGGACACGTTCGCCGATATCGGCACCGCAAACGACCTCGGCTACCTGGAAATGATTGCCGCCAACCCCGGCGTGGACCCTTGGCTGCCGGGTGCCGGCACCGAGATCATCCTGCCGACCCGTTTCGTTCTGCCGCCGGGGCCGCGCGAAGGCATCGTCATCAACCTGGCCGAGTACCGCATGTACTACTTCCCCAAGGGGGAGAGCGTGGTGTACACCTTCCCGCTGGGCATTGGTCGCGAGGGGTGGGGGTCGCCGATCGCCAACACCAAGATCACCGCCAAGACGCCCAACCCGACCTGGACGCCGCCCGCTTCGATTCGCAAAGAGCACGCCGAGGACGGTGACATCCTGCCGACGGTGGTGCCGGCTGGCCCGGACAACCCGCTGGGGCCGTTCAAGTTCACCTTGGGCGTACCGGGCTATCTGATCCATGGTTCGAACAAGAAGTTCGGCATTGGCATGCGCACCAGTCACGGTTGCTTCCGCATGCTTAACAACAATGTGCTTGAACTGTCGAAGATGGTGCCGGTGGGGACGCCAGTGCGCATCATCAACGAGCCTTACAAGTTCGGTATCAGCGCCGGCAAGGTCTATCTTGAGGCACACACGCCGCTGGATGACCAGGGTAACCCGTCAGTGGTCGACAAACACACCGCAGTTATCAATGCCTTGCTCAAGCGTGAAGACCTGGCCAATAACCTACGCATGAACTGGGACATGGTACGTGACGTGGTGGCTGCAGAAGATGGCATGCCGGTAGAAATTGCCGTGCCGGTGGAAAACCAAGGGGCCGCACCGATGGTGTCGAGCATTCCGCCCGAACTGCAGTAAGGTGATTTCGACACACCCAGGCCTGCCTTAGTGCAGGCCTTTTTGTACCTGCTGGCCGCGTTTGTCGGATTCAAAGGCAATAAAAAAGCCGACCCACAAGTGGGTCGGCTTCTTAACAATCCGTGAGGATTATTACTTGCGGCTGGCTTTGTCCAGCATACGCAGAGCGCGCTCGTTGGCTTCGTCAGCGGTCTGCTGAGCCTTCTGAGCGGCTGCCATTGCGTCGTCAGCCTTACGGTAGGCTTCGTCAGCACGAGCTTGAGCGCGAGCTGCTGCGTCTTCAGTCGCAGTCAGACGAGCTTCGGTTTCTTTGGATACGCTGCTGCAACCGGTAGCCAGAACTGCGGCCAGAGCCAGAGCAGAGAATTTCAGAACGTTGTTCATCGTGTTCCCCTTCAAGGACTTTCTATTAAATAGCCATCTCTCAGGAAAGAGAAACTGGCCGGCGTACATAGTACCCATTACTTGTAGTAAGTAAACTGACAGAGCGCAAGAACTGCAAAAAAAATGTTGCTTGACTCCGCGCCGACAAGATTTGCGACGTGTCTGTGAAAAAAATGTGCAGGGTTCGCAAGCGGTTGTGGTACAGGAACTTTTTTGTTGAACTAAGGGTGACTTTAACTGTCGATCAGCGTCTTAAGCCCTAGAACATCCGGTGGCTGTTGCGCGGGCTTGGGAAAGTCACCCGGGCGGCGTTTTGACCTTTTTTAAGCGCCACCACCTTGAGCAATCCCGCTCGCGGTGCCTACTATCTTGTGAGTGCCAGACGATCCGAACGATTACAATCGTCCAATGGTCGAAGCGGCAACAGGTGGCGTAGAGGATTCTGTGCCGGATAAACCACCATCGGTTAAGGTAAGGGTCTGCCGAGAAGACCTGCGAGGAGTAGTGATGAGCGAAGCGCTGACCATCCACCATGACCAGGCCGGTCATCAGTTCGAGACCAACGTGGACGGTCATCGTGCCTACCTGACGTACATGGATCTGGGCAAGCAGACGCTGGACATCTATCGCACCTTCGTGCCCAACGCCCTGCGCGGCCGTGGGATCGCTGCCGCCCTGACCGAGCGGGCGCTGGAGTACGCCGAGCAGATGGGCTACACGGTGATCCCGTCTTGCTCGTATGTGGAGCGTTACATGGAGCGCCAGCAGCGGCATTCGAGCAAGGCCTGAGCTGACCATAGGCACCCGACACAACAAAAAAACGCCGGGCAGTGCCCGGCGTTTTTTATTCCCGCAATGTTCAGCCGCGCTTACGCTGCGGCAGCACATCCTTGAGCTTGGCATGCATGCTGCGCAGGGTTTTCTCGGTCGCCGACCAGTCGATGCAGGCGTCCGTGATCGACACGCCATACTGCAACTCGTCCAGGTTTTTCGGAATGGACTGACAGCCCCAGTTCAGGTGGCTTTCGACCATCAGGCCGATGATCGACTGGTTGCCTTCGAGAATCTGGTTGGCGACGTTCTCCATCACCAGCGGTTGCAGGGCCGGGTCCTTGTTGGAGTTGGCATGGCTGCAGTCGACCATGATGTTGGCCTTGATCTTGGCCTTGGCCAGGTCCTGTTCGCACAGGGCGACGCTGACCGAGTCGTAGTTCGGCTTGCCATTGCCGCCGCGCAGTACCACGTGGCCGTATGGGTTGCCCTTGGTGGTGACGATCGACACGCCGCCTTCCTGGTTGATGCCCAGGAAGCGGTGCGGCTTGGACACCGACTGCAGGGCATTGATGGCAACGGTCAGGCCGCCGTCGGTGCCGTTCTTGAAACCCACCGCCGAGGACAGGCCCGAGGCCATCTCGCGGTGTGTTTGCGATTCGGTGGTGCGGGCACCGATGGCCGACCAGCTGATCAGGTCTTGCAGGTACTGCGGGGAAATCGGGTCGAGCGCTTCGGTGGCAGTCGGCAGGCCCATTTCGGCCAGGTCCAGCAGCAGCTTGCGGCCGATGTGCAGGCCGTCCTGGATCTTGAACGAGTCATCCAGGTACGGATCGTTGATCAGGCCTTTCCAGCCGACGGTGGTGCGCGGCTTTTCGAAGTACACGCGCATGACCAGGTACAGCGTATCGGACACTTCTTCGGCCAGCACTTTCAGGCGCTCGGCGTATTCGTGGGCGGCCTTGATGTCGTGGATGGAGCAAGGCCCGACCACGACGAACAGGCGATGGTCCTTGCCGTCGAGAATATTGCGCACCACTTCACGGCCGGCAGTCACGGTCTGCAGGGCCTTGGCGCTGAGGGGGATTTCCTTCTTGAGCTGATCAGGGGTAATCAGGGTCTCGTTGGAGGCAACGTTCAAGTCATCGATCGGTAAATCAGCCATCGTGTTACTCGTCAGGTCACGGGTGCCGGCCGCCAACTATCCCCGTGCGGCCCAGCAGCAAGAATAATCGCAGCGGGGAGCCGAACCTTAGCGCGTTACAGATGGCACGACAATGGGCTGAACCCAGTCATTGTGGGGTTTTTACCTGAGCGAGGGGGTTGCGCGCGAATGGACTGCCCAGGGCTACGTAACCTGTGTAAAAAGAGTGCTGACCCTTTACTTGGAGATTGGCATGCATTCGCACCCCCCTCGCATCGGCATCATCGGCAGTGGCGCCATCGGCGGTTTTTATGGGTTGATGCTGGCTCGCGCCGGTTTCGATGTGCATTTTCTGTTGCGCAGCGAGTACCAGGCCGTTTGTGAACGCGGACTGATCCTGGACAGTGCCGTGCATGGCGCACTGCACATGAGTGTGCAGGCTCACGTCAGCGCCGCCGACATGCCGCCCTGTGACTGGCTTCTGATCGGGGCCAAGGCCACCAGCAACGAGCAGTTGGCACCGTTGATCGTCCAGGCTGCTGCGCCCGGTGCCAAGGTGGTGCTGTTGCAGAACGGCCTGGGTGTCGAGGAGCAGTTGCGTCCGGCCTTGCGCAGCGACATGCACCTGCTCGGCGGCCTGTGCTTCATCTGCGTCAACCGCCAGGCGCCAGGTGTAATCCGCCACCAGGCGCTGGGGGCGGTCAACCTGGGGTATCACAGCGGGCCGGCCACCGATTGCGGTATTGCGCTGGTGAATGAAGGCGCCGGGTTGTTCCAGGCGGCGGGGATCGACTCGCAGGCCATGCCGAACCTGGCCTTGGCGCGCTGGCAGAAGCTGGTGTGGAACGTGCCTTACAACGGGCTGTCGGTGCTGCTGGGGGCCAGCACTTCGCCACTGATGGCCGACAGCAATAGCCGCGAGCTGATACAGGCCTTGATGGCCGAGGTGGTGCAGGGGGCGGCAGCCTGTGGCCATGTACTGCCCGCGGGCTATGCCGAGCACTTGTTCCAGGTGACCGAGCGCATGCCCGACTACTGGCCGAGCATGTATCACGACCATGTCCACAAACGCCCGTTGGAGCTGGGGGCCATTTACGCCGAGCCGCTGGCACGCGCACGGGCGGCAGGCTGCAGCATGCCGCGCACTGAAATGCTGTACCAAGCGCTGAGTTTCATCGACAGCAGCGACCGGCCGGCCTGAGGGTGGCCGAGGCTTCGGCGGGGCCCTCCAGCCCACGGCGGCAGCGCGCCGGACGGCAAAGCGAGCGTCCGGCGCGCTGCTAAGCTGAAGCTTGCTCTGCCGCTGCGGCAGTCGAGGAGGTCGAATGATCCGCTCCATGCTGTACGCCACCGACCTCGGTGTCTACGCCCCTTTCGTGATGCAACACGCGCTGGCCCTGGCGCGCACGTTCGGTGCCGAGTTGTATGTGATCCACGCGGTCGAGCCGATGGGCCAGTTCGCCGAATCCCTCCTGCAAAGTTACCTCGATGAGCAGACGCTCGATCAATTGCACAGCCAGGGGGTGAACACAGTGATGGCGAACATAGAGCAGCGTGTGCTGGAAAACTTTCGCGACGAGCTGGGCGAAGAGGCTGACCTGGCGGTGATCAAGGCCGTGCGTGTGCGTCAGGGCGACCCGGCGCAGGTGATTCTCGACCAGGCCCAGCGGCTAAGCGTCGACCTGTTGATATTCGGTAGCCACAGTGCCGGTGCCGGGGTGGATGTACCGCTTGGGCGCACGGCGGTGCGGCTGCTGCAGCTGTCGCCGGTGCCGGTGTACATGGTGCCCTTGGCGCAGCATCTGGGGCGTAGGAAAACGTGAAGATAGGTGCAGTCCATTTCCGTGGGCATGTAACAAAATAGTTCTAGATTTATTTCCAGAACCACTAATATAGTTATATATCGTCGCTGCCTGCTGCCGCGGACTCACCGCTGAACCGAGGGAAACCTATGAAGCTTCAACAACTGCGCTACATCTGGGAAGTGGCGCACCATGACCTCAACGTCTCCGCGACGGCGCAGAGCCTGTATACCTCCCAGCCAGGTATCAGCAAGCAGATCCGCCTGCTCGAAGACGAATTGGGTGTTGAAGTCTTTGCCCGCAGCGGCAAGCATCTGACCCGCGTGACCCCGGCCGGTGAGCGCATCATCAATACCGCAGGCGAAATCCTGCGCAAGGTCGAGAGCATCAAGCAGATTGCCCAAGAGTTCTCCAACGAGAAGAAGGGCACGCTGTCCATCGCCACCACCCACACCCAGGCGCGCTACGCGTTGCCGCCGGTTATCAGCAGCTTTATCAAGCAGTATCCGGAGGTGTCCCTGCACATGCATCAGGGTTCGCCCATGCAGATTGCCGAGATGGCTGCGGACGGTACGGTCGATTTCGCCATCGCCACCGAGGCGCTGGAGCTGTTCGGCGATCTGATCATGATGCCGTGCTACAAGTGGAACCGTTGCGTTGTGGTGCCACAGGGGCACCCGCTGGCCAAGCTGCCGAAACTGACCCTGGAAGCCGTCGCCGAATACCCGATCGTCACCTACGTGTTCGGTTTCACCGGGCGCTCGAAATTGGATGAAGCTTTCAATCACCGCGGCCTCACGCCAAAGGTGGTCTTCACCGCGGCTGACGCCGACGTCATCAAGACGTATGTGCGCCTGGGGCTGGGCGTGGGTATCGTTGCTGGCATGGCTGTGGACGCCAAGCTCGACAGTGACTTGGTGGCGCTGGATGCCAGTGAGCTGTTCGAAGCCAGTATCACCAAGATCGGCTTCCGTCGGGGTACCTTCCTGCGCGGCTTCATGTGCGACTTCATTGAGAAGTTTGCCCCGCACCTGACCCGTGAAGTGATGGCCAAGGCCATTCAGTGCCATAACAAGCAAGAGCTGGAAGCGTTGTTCGAAGGTGTCGAGCTGCCGGTTCACTGATTCGGGAGTGATGGGGCCGCTGTGGGAGCGGGCGGCTTTGGTCGCGATCACCGGCAAAGACGGTGCCATGCACCGCGTCGCCTGCTTCGCGGGTAAACCCGCTCCTACAGACCGCCCGGGCTATCTCAAGCCTTGTTGATCAGGTTGCCCGCATGCAACCCGCATTCCTTCTGCGTCGACTCTTCCCACCACCAGCGCCCTTCACGCTCATGCTGGTTTGGCAGCACCGGGCGGGTGCATGGCTCGCAGCCAATGCTGATGAAGCCACGCTCGTGCAGGCTGTTGTACGGCAGCTCGAGCATGCGGATATAACCCCATACCTCTTCACTGCTCATCTGCGCCAGCGGGTTGAACTTGTACAGCGTGCGCTCAGGCGTGGAAAAGGCGCTGTCGATTTCCAGTGCTGCCACCTGGCTGCGGGTGCCCGGGCTTTGGTCGCGGCGCTGGCCGGTGGCCCAGGCGCTGACGGTGGCCAGCTTGCGTCGCAGCGGCTCGATCTTGCGAATGCCGCAGCACTCGCCATGGCCGTCCTTGTAGAAGCTGAACAGGCCCTTTTCCTTGACGAACGGGTCGAGCTTGGCGCGGTCCGGGCTGAGGATTTCGATCGGCAGGTTGTACTGTTCGCGTACCTGGTCGATGAACCGGTAGGTCTCCGGGTGCAGGCGCCCAGTGTCGAGGCTGAATACCTTTACCTGCTTGTTCAGCTTCCAGGCCATGTCGACCAGCACCACATCCTCGGCGCCGCTGAAGGAGATCCACAGGTCATCACCGAAGTGCTCGAAGGCAAGCTTGAGGATGTCCTGCGGGGACTTGTTGGCATAGGTCGCGGCCAGGGCGGCGACGTCGAAGGGTTGGCTCATCAGGCGGTTTCCATCTTGGCTGTGGCGCTGTGCGCTCGTAGTAGGGGGATGGTAACAAAAAAAACGTGGTCTAGATGGGCTCACAAGCCCTGCAGGGTCTGCATCAGCACCCGCACTTTGGCGATCGACTCTTCATACTCGGCCTGCCACTGCGAGTCGGCTACCACCGCGCCGCCGCCCCAGCAACTGACCTGTCCATCTTTGATCAGCAAGCTGCGAATGGCGATCGAACTGTCCATTTCGCCGCGCACATCCACATACAGCAGCGAGCCGCAGTACAGCGCGCGGCGCGCGGGTTCCAGTTCGTCGATGATCTGCATGGCACGGATTTTCGGGGCGCCGGTAATCGAGCCGCCAGGGAAGCTGTCGCCGATCAGGTCCAGCGCGTCCTTGTCGCTGGCCAGCTGGCCGGTGATGCTGCTGACCAGATGGTGCACATTGGGGTAACTCTCCAGGCTGAACAGTTCCGGTACCTTCACTGAGCCGATCTCACACGTGCGTCCCAGGTCGTTGCGCAGCAGGTCGACGATCATCAGGTTTTCCGAGCGATCCTTCGGGCTGTGCAGCAGCTCTTGGGCATTACGCTGGTCTTCAGCCGGGTCGCTGGCGCGTGGGCGGGTGCCCTTGATCGGCCGGGTTTCCACCTGGCCCTGGCTGACGCGGATGAAGCGCTCGGGCGAAAAGCTCAGCAGGGTACTGCCGTCGGCCAGTTGCTGGTAGCCGGAAAAAGGGGTCGGGCAGGCCTGGCGCAGGGCCTGGTAGGCCCGCCATGGATCGCCTTGGCAGGGCGCGCGAAAGCGTTGGGTGAGGTTGATCTGGTAGCAGTCACCGGCCTGGATGTAGCGTTGTACCTGATCGAAAGCGGTTTTGTATTGCTCCGGCTCCAGGTCACCGGCCATCGGTGCGAGCAGCCGGAAGTCGCCGGTGGTGGCGCTGGTGTCCTGGAACAGGCTGATAAGGCGTTCGCGTTCGTCGCCGGCCAGGCTCGGGTGGAACACCAGCTGGCTGGTGCCGAGCAGATGATCACTGACCAGTGCCCAGTCATACAGGCCCAGTTGTGCGTCTGGCAGGCCGAGGTCGTCCACGGCCAGACTTGGCAAGTGTTCCAGGCGGCGGCCGAAGTCGTAGCTCAGGTAGCCGATCAGGCCACCGGCAAAGGGCAGTTCTACACCGTTGGGCAAGTCGGCGTGGCCCAGTTGTGCCAGGCCAGCGCGCAGGCGCTGGAGGAAGACGCGGCCATCTTCATCGGGCTGCGCCTGCAGTTGTTGCAGCGGCCAGGCGCTGAGCAGGTCGAAACGCCCGCGTTCGGCGCCGGGGCGGGCGCTGTCGAGCAGGATCGCACCGGGGGCCTGGCGCAGGTGGGCGAAATAGGCGGCAGGGTCGGGCTGGTAGGGCAGGGGGTGTAGCGTGCAGGTCGGCATCAGTATGGACGGCGATGTAAAAGCGAGGAGGGCGATTGTAGACCTGTGCAGGAAAAGCGCCTAGCGCTGGGTACGACATTCAACATTGTGTTTGGCCGATACGCAGCACAAGGCAGTTCCTGCAGGTTGAGCGAAGCGCTCGAATCAACTGCAGTGCTTGCAGGAGCAACCTTGTGCTGCGAATGGGCTGCAACGCAGCCCCTGTATTTCAGCGGTTAGGCACATGCCCGAACAGGCCCTGTGCTACCCGTACCCGCTGCTCGGCGTCTTCGGTCACACCCTCCTTGGCCAGTGCTTCGATGTGCGCCTCAATGGCATGGGTGCGCTGAGTCAGGCCGCAGTCGTTGGCAATCTGGATGTTCAGCCCCGGGCGGGCGTTGAGCTCCAGAATCAGCGGGCCCTTGTCCTGGTCAAGCACCATGTCCACGCCGATATAGCCCAGGCCGCACAGTTCATAGCAGCCAGCGGCCAGCTTCATGAAGCCGTCCCAGTTCGGCAGTTGCACGCCGTCCACCGCGTTGGTGGTGTCCGGGTGCTTGCTGATGATGTTGTTCAGCCAGGTGCCGCGCAGGGTCACGCCGGTGGCCAGGTCGACACCCACACCGATGGCGCCCTGGTGCAGGTTGGCCTTGCCGCCAGACTGGCGAGTCGGCAGGCGCAGCATGGCCATCACCGGGTAGCCCATCAGGACGATGATGCGGATGTCCGGTACACCTTCGTAACTGATGCTCTTGAAAATCTGGTCCGGGGTCACGCGGTACTCGATCAGCGCGCGGTCGCGGTGCCCGCCGAGGGAGTACAGCCCGGTGAGGATGCTGGAAATCTGGTGCTCGATTTCCTCATGGCTGATGATCTTGCCCGACACTGTGCGGTAGCGGTCCTCGAAGCGGTCGGCGATTACCAGGATGCCGTCACCGCCGGCGCCTTGCGCCGGCTTGATGACGAAATCGCTGCGACCGCCGATGATCTGGTCGAGCTTATCGATCTCTTTTTCGGTCTCGATGATGCCGTACATTTCCGGCACATGGATGCCGGCCGCCAGTGCGCGCTCCTTGGTGATGATCTTGTCGTCGACGATCGGGTACAGGCTGCGCTTGTTGTACTTCAGCACATAGTCCGCGTTACGTCGGTTGATCCCCATGATGCCCCGGGCCTCCAGGGCTTTCCACGTCTTGATCAGGCCAAACATCAGGTGTCTGCCTTTTTCAGGAAGGCTTTGAAGCGCACGAGCTCGGTCAGGCGGTAGCCGCGATAACGGCCCATCGCCAGCATGAAGCCCACCAGGATCAGCAGCACCGCCGGGAAGGTGAACACGAAGTACACCAGCTCCGGCACCATCATCAGCAGGTGTGCCAGGGAGGCGGCGAACAGGGTGCCGATGGCCACTTTCATGGCATGGCCGCCACCACGCTCCTCCCAGGTGATCGACAGGCGTTCGATGGTCATGGTCAGGATCACCATCGGGAACAGTGCTACCGACAGCCCGCGTTCAAGTCCCAGCTTGTGGCTGAACAGGCTGATGGCGGCAATCAGCACCACGACGAAGGTCAATACCACCGACAGGCGTGGCAGCATCTGCAGCTTGAGGTGTTCCAGGTACGAGCGCAGCGACAGGCCCAGGGCAGTGATCACCGTGAACAGCATGATACCGAAGCCCAACTGGGTTTCGCGGAACGCCAGGGCGATCAGCACCGGGGTGAATGTGCCCAGGGTCTGGATGCCGATCAGGTTGCGCAGCACCAGGATCACCAATACGCCGATCGGGATCATGACCATGATCATGAAGGTTTGCTGGGTTTGCAGCGGCAGACCGTACAGCGAGTATTCGAGGAAGTCGGCGTCGGTGTTCTCGTCGGTCAGCTTGGCCAGGCGGATGGCGTTCATCTCGCTGTTGTTCATGCTGAAGGTGACAGTGGCCTTCTTGCCGCCATCGACGGTGATCAGGTTGTCGTCACCGGTCCACCACAGCAGGCGGTCGCTCGGCAGGCCTTGCTCACCGGTGTCCGGGTTGAAGTACAGCCAGTCGTCGCCGTTGAAGCTGCGCAGCCACAGCTCCGGGGTTTGCGGGGTGTCGGCCAGCAGGCGGATGGTGTGCACCTTTTCCATCGGCACGTGGGCGATCGACAGCAGCAGGTCGATGACCTGGGCCTTCTTCATTGCCGAAGTGTCGCCGGCCAGCAGCAGCTTGACGTTGTCGTCGTTGAGGTTGTTGACCCGCTTGATGGTCTCGCTGACAAAGGTCTCGACGTCGGCCGAGTGCTGACGTATAGGCGCCATCAGCGCTTCAGCGGCGATCTTCTCGGGGCCTTCGACGGCCAGGCTGTCACGGAAGGTCGGGCCTTTGATCTTGGTCTTCTCGTTGCTGTAGCGCTTGGTCAGTACCAGTCGGTAGTAGAGGGTCTGGTTGCCACTGGCGCGACGTGCCGACCAGGTAACCTTGCGGTTGCCGTCGGCGCGGTTGATGCTGACCCCGTAGTTGTTGGAGATGAAGCTCTCGTTGAGGCTGACGTAGTCGCGGTTCAGCGGTGGCACGAACATCTGCACCTTGACCGGGTCCTTGCTGCTGGCCACGAACTCGACCTTGGCGTCAATGTTCCACAGGTCGTCGGTTTCATCCTCGGTCACCGGGATGCCGAGCACGAAGATCTGATAAGCCGTGACCGCCACGCCCAATAGCACCAGCACGGTGATCAGGACTTTCAGATGGAGGGTAAGAGAGCGCATCGGGATTACTCTGCTTTGGGAGCGTCGGTGGCACAGGCAGGTTTGCCGGCCGCATATTTAAGGCTTGGGTCAACCAGTGCGTCGAAGTGCTTGAGCGCCTCGGAACCGATCAGCAGCGGGAACTGGAACGCGCTGCGGTCGGTGAGGTTGACTTCGATGGTGCGCCTGGTCTGGCCCATGCAGATTTCGAGTTCGATGACCGGGCGGGCCGTGTAGGCCTTGCCTGATTCGGCATCATAGTCGCCGGCCCGGCGCTTGATCTTGCTGACGCGTGCCAGTGGGCGTTCGATCGGGTGCGAATGGGCCGCATCGATGGCGAGGTAGAAGCGTACCCAGCTTTCGCCATTGCGCTTGAACCGCTTGATGTCGCGGGCGCTGAGCGAGGCGGTCTTGGCACCGGTGTCGAGCTTGGCGGCCACTTCCAGGTCCAGGTCGCCCAGATGTGCGTATTCGTTGAGACCATACACGGTCTTGCCCGCAGCCTGGCCAAGGGCCGGCAGCAGGGTGAGGCATAGCAGCAATAAAACGGGTGTAAGTCTCATATTCCTGGCGCGGTGCATTGCAAGGTTCTAGGCAAGGTTCAGGTCAAGGTGACTGGCAATTACTGCGCAAGCTTCCTCGTTTATCTGTCAACAGGCACGAATGCATGACAGACAGGCTATCCATACCCCATCGGAGGCGCGGCATTCTATCACGCCGACGTCTTGACGCCAGCGGTGCGCGATCTGACAGCGTTGTAGTGGTGATAGTTCGCGATTAGACGATTGTCGACAATGTTCATTTTGTCTTTGACTTGAAGGGCTAGTTTCGTTAGTTTCTGGCGAAGAGATTTAAAAGGTGTCGACAATATGCAGGACCTTTCCACCCCCGGCCCGGTGCTGACAGACGAAACGGAAACCCTCTCCGAAAACGTCTTCCGGCGCATCCAGGCGGCCATTGTCAAGGGTGATATCGCCCCCGGCAGCAAGATTTCCGAGCCGGAGTTGGCGCGCACCTATGGCATCAGCCGCGGGCCGCTACGCGAAGCTATCCACCGCCTTGAAGGCCAGCGCTTGCTGGTGCGCGTGCCGCATGTGGGCGCGCGGGTGGTATCGCTCAACCACGCCGAGCTGATCGAGCTGTACGAAATTCGCGAGTCGCTGGAAGGCATGGCCTGCCGCCTGGCCGCCGAGCGCATGAGCCAGGCCGACATCGACGAACTGCGCCGGGTGCTCGACACCCATGAGCGCGATGCCGCGTTCCAGGCCGGCCTGGGCTACTACCAGCAGGAAGGCGACTACGACTTCCATTACCGGATTATTCAGGGTAGCGGCAATCAGACCCTGGTCAAGATGCTCTGCGGCGAGCTGTACCAGCTGGTGCGCATGTACCGTATCCAGTTCTCTGCCACGCCTAACCGGCCACGCCAGGCCTTTGCCGAGCACCATCGCATTCTTGATGCCATTGCCGACCGTGACGGCGAACTGGCCGAACTCCTGATGCGCCGCCACATCGGCGCGTCCAAGCGCAATATCGAGCGTCACTACCTGGACGCCCACAACAACAGCACACGAGGTGAGAAATGACAGTCAAGAGCACCCCCGGTCAGCGTTTCCGTGACGCCGTTGCCGCTGAACATCCGCTGCAGGTAGTTGGTGCCATCAACGCCAACCATGCCCTGCTGGCCAAGCGCGCCGGCTTCAAGGCCATCTACCTGTCAGGTGGCGGTGTGGCCGCCGGCTCCCTGGGCCTGCCAGACCTGGGCATCACTGGTCTGGACGACGTGCTCACCGACGTGCGTCGTATCACCGACGTGTGCGACCTGCCGCTGTTGGTGGATGTCGACACCGGCTTCGGCGCTTCGGCCTTCAACGTTGCCCGTACCGTGCGCTCGATGAGCAAGTTCGGCGCTGCCGCCATTCATATCGAGGACCAGGTTGGCGCCAAGCGTTGTGGCCACCGTCCCAACAAGGAAATTGTCAGCCAGCAGGAAATGGTCGACCGTATCAAAGCTGCTGTCGACGCCCGCAGCGATGACAGCTTCGTGATCATGGCGCGTACTGATGCGCTGGCCGTCGAAGGCCTGAACGCCGCCCTGGACCGTGCCGAGGCGTGTGTCGAAGCGGGCGCCGACATGATCTTCCCGGAAGCCATCACCGAACTGCAGATGTACAAGACTTTCGCTGATCGGGTGAAGGCACCGATCCTGGCCAACATCACCGAGTTCGGTGCCACGCCGCTGTACACAACCGAAGAGCTGGCCTCGGTCGACGTGTCGTTGGTGCTGTACCCGCTGTCGGCGTTCCGCGCCATGAACAAAGCAGCCGAGAACGTGTATACCGCGCTGCGCCGTGACGGCACGCAAAAGAACGTGATCGACACCATGCAGACTCGCATGGAGCTTTACGATGCCATTGGTTATCACGCCTTCGAGCAGAGCCTCGATGCACTGTTTGCCCAGAAGAAGGGCTAAGCGCTAGCGCCCGAATTAGCCAGAAAGCATCCATAACAAATTCAAGAAAGGAGAAACACCATGGCCGAAGCAAAAGTACTCAGTGGCGCAGGCCTGCGTGGCCAGGTGGCCGGCCAGACTGCACTGTCGACCGTGGGCCAGGCCGGTGCCGGGCTGACCTACCGTGGTTATGATGTGCGTGACCTGGCGGCCGGTGCCGAGTTCGAAGAAGTCGCCTACCTGCTGCTGTACGGCGAGCTGCCAACCCAGGCCGAACTGGCCGACTACAAGCGCAAGCTCAAGGGCCTGCGTGACCTGCCGCAAGCCTTGAAGGAAGTGCTTGAGCGCATCCCGCGCGATGCCCACCCGATGGACGTCATGCGCACTGGTTGCTCGGTACTGGGCACCCTCGAACCAGAACTGACCTTCGAAGCCCAGCGCGACAAGACCGACCGCCTGCTGGCGCTGTTCCCGGCCGTGATGTGCTACTGGTACCGCTTCACCCACCATGGCGTACGCATCGACTGCACCACTGATGAAGACACCTTGGGTGGCCACTTCCTGCACCTGCTGCACGGCAAGAAGCCGAGCGAGCTGCACGTCAAGGTCATGAACGTGTCGCTGATTCTCTACGCTGAACACGAATTCAACGCCTCGACATTCACTGCCCGCGTCTGCGCCTCGACCCTGTCTGACTTGTACTCCTGCGTTACCGCAGCCATCGGCTCGCTGCGTGGCCCGCTGCACGGCGGTGCCAACGAGGCTGCGATGGAACTGATCGAACGCTTCCAGAGCCCGCAGGAAGCCACCGCCGAGCTGCTGCGCATGCTCGAGCGCAAAGACAAGATCATGGGCTTTGGCCATGCCATCTACAAAGAGTCCGACCCGCGCAACGAGGTGATCAAGGGCTGGTCGAAGCAGTTGGCTGATGAAGTGGGTGACAAGGTGCTGTACCCGGTGTCCGAAGCCATCGACAAGACCATGTGGGAGCAGAAGCGCCTGTTCCCCAACGCCGACTTCTACCATGCCTCGGCGTACCACTTCATGGGCATTCCGACCAAGCTGTTCACCCCGATCTTCGTCTGCTCGCGGCTGACCGGCTGGGCGGCGCACGTCTTCGAGCAGCGCGCCAACAACCGCATCATCCGCCCGAGCGCCGAGTATGTCGGCGTCGAACAGCGCCAGTTCGTGCCGATCGAGCAGCGCTGAATAGCTATAGAGAGGCAACCCGTTCCCCTTGTGGGAGCGGGCGTGCCCCCGAATGCGCCGGCCTTGCAACCACTGTGCACCTGCTGACGCATTCGCGGGCACGCCCGCTCCCACAGGTACGGTGAAACCTTCCGAATCCTGTGACCGAGCCTGATTCCATGATGAACACTGCATACCGCAAGCACCTGCCAGGCACCGACCTGGACTACTTCGATGCCCGCGCGGCGGTCGAGGCGATCAAGCCCGGCGCCTACGACGGCTTGCCATACACGTCCCGCGTGCTCGCCGAGAACCTGGTGCGCCGCTGCGACCCTGCTACGCTCGATGCCTCGCTGAGCCAGCTGATCGAGCGCAAGCGCGACCTCGACTTCCCGTGGTTCCCGGCCCGCGTGGTGTGCCATGACATCCTTGGCCAGACTGCGCTGGTGGACCTTGCCGGCCTGCGTGACGCCATTGCCGACAAAGGCGGCGACCCGGCCCAGGTCAACCCGGTGGTGCCGGTGCAACTGATCGTCGACCACTCGCTGGCCGTCGAGTGCGGTGGTTTCGACCCGCAGGCCTTCGAAAAGAACCGCGCCATCGAAGATCGCCGCAATGAAGACCGCTTCCACTTCATCAACTGGACCAAGAAGGCGTTCAAGAACGTCGACGTGATCCAGCCGGGCAACGGCATCATGCACCAGATCAACCTGGAGAAGATGTCGCCGGTGGTCCACAGCGACCACGGCGTCGCCTACCCGGACACCTGCGTCGGCACCGACAGCCACACGCCGCATGTCGATGCACTGGGTGTGATCGCCATCGGCGTAGGCGGCCTGGAAGCCGAAAACGTGATGCTCGGCCGCGCCTCCTGGATGCGCCTGCCGGAAATCGTCGGCGTCGAGCTGACTGGCAAACTGGCCCCGAACATCACCGCCACCGACCTGGTACTGGCCTTGACCGAATTCCTGCGCAAGCAGAAAGTGGTCGGCGCTTACCTGGAGTTCCATGGCGAGGGTGCTCGCGCCCTGACCTTGGGCGACCGCGCCACCATTTCCAACATGGCCCCGGAATACGGCGCCACGGCGGCGATGTTCGCCATCGACCAGCAGACCATCGACTACCTGCGCCTGACCGGCCGTGAAGAGCAGCAGGTCAAGCTTGTGGAAACCTACGCCAAGGCCACCGGCCTGTGGGCTGACAGCCTGGGCGGCGCGGTCTACGAGCGTACCCTGAGCTTCGACCTGTCGAGCGTGGTACGCAACATGGCCGGCCCGTCCAACCCGCATGCTCGCGTCGCCACCAGCGACCTGGCGGCCAAAGGCATCGCCGGCAGCTGGGAAGAAGTGCCGGGGCAGATGCCGGACGGCGCGGTGATCATCGCTGCCATCACCAGTTGCACCAACACCAGCAACCCGCGCAACGTGATTGCCGCAGGCCTGATTGCGCGCAATGCCAACAAGCTGGGCCTGACCCGCAAGCCATGGGTCAAGTCGTCGCTGGCACCTGGCTCCAAGGCCGTGCAGCTGTACCTGGAGGAAGCAGGGCTGGAGAAGGAGCTGGAGCAACTGGGCTTTGGCATCGTCGCCTTCGCCTGCACCACCTGCAACGGTATGTCCGGCGCCCTGGACCCGGTGATCCAGCAAGAAATCATCGACCGCGACCTGTACGCCACTGCCGTGTTGTCGGGTAACCGCAACTTCGACGGGCGTATCCACCCGTACGCCAAGCAGGCCTTCCTAGCCTCGCCACCGCTGGTGGTGGCCTATGCCATTGCCGGTACCATTCGTTTCGACATCGAGAAGGATGTGCTGGGCGTGGTCGACGGCAAGGAAATCCGCCTCAAGGACATCTGGCCCAGCGACGAAGAAATCGATGCGGTGGTGCGTGCTGCGGTCAAGCCGGAGCAGTTCCGCAAGGTCTACATCCCGATGTTCGCCATCGAGGAAGACCGCGGGCCAAAAGTTGCGCCGCTGTATGATTGGCGCCCGATGAGCACCTACATCCGCCGCCCTCCCTACTGGGAAGGGGCCCTGGCCGGCGAGCGCACCCTGCGCGGCATGCGTCCCCTGGCGGTGCTGCCGGACAACATCACCACCGACCACCTGTCGCCGTCCAACGCGATCATGCTCGACAGCGCTGCGGGTGAGTACCTGGCGAAAATGGGCCTGCCGGAAGAAGACTTCAACTCCTACGCCACCCACCGTGGCGACCACCTGACCGCCCAGCGCGCCACCTTCGCCAACCCAAAACTGTTCAACGAAATGGTGCGCAACGACGATGGCAGCGTGAAGCAGGGCTCGCTGGCGCGTATCGAGCCGGAAGGCAAGGTTACCCGCATGTGGGAGGCGATCGAGACCTACATGCAGCGCAAGCAGCCGCTGATCATCGTTGCGGGTGCCGACTACGGCCAGGGCTCGTCGCGCGACTGGGCGGCCAAGGGCGTGCGCCTGGCGGGTGTCGAGGCAATTGTCGCCGAAGGCTTCGAGCGTATTCACCGCACCAACCTGGTAGGCATGGGCGTGCTGCCGCTGGAGTTCAAGCCGGGCACCGACCGCAAGACCCTGGGCCTGGATGGCAGCGAAACCTATGACGTGCTGGGGGCGCGTACGCCACGGGCGACCCTGACCCTGGTGGTTACCCGTGCCAATGGTGAGCGCCTGGAAGTACCGGTGACCTGCCGTCTGGACACCGCCGAGGAAGTGTCGATCTACGAAGCGGGCGGGGTGCTGCAGCGCTTTGCCCAGGACTTCCTCGAAGCGACCGCCTGAGCATGAATCGGGGGCCGCTTTGCGGCCCTTTCGCGACACAAGGCCGCTCCCACAAGGGGCGGCGCACTACCTGTGGGAGCGGCCTTGTGTCGCGAAAGGGCTGCAAGGCAGCCCCAGGGTATTTCACCGGACTATCAGGATGCCCAAGAAAATGGCACATGTACCCCAGATCAAAATCCCCGCCACCTACATCCGCGGCGGCACCAGCAAAGGCGTGTTCTTCCGCCTGCAAGACCTGCCCGAGCAGGCGCAAATTCCAGGCCCCGCTCGCGACGCACTGCTGCTGCGGGTAATCGGCAGCCCCGACCCTTACGGCAAGCAGATCGACGGCATGGGCGGCGCCACGTCGAGCACCAGCAAGACCGTCATCCTGTCGCAAAGCATCAAGCCCGAGCACGATGTCGACTACCTGTTCGGCCAGGTCAGCATCGACAAGGCCTTCGTCGACTGGAGCGGCAACTGCGGCAACCTGTCCGCTGCGGTCGGTTCGTTTGCCATCAGCAGTGGCCTGGTCGACCCGGCGCGTATTCCGCGCAACGGTATCGCCACCGTGCGTATCTGGCAGGCGAATATCGGCAAGACCATCATCGCCCACGTTCCGATCACTGAAGGTGAAGTGCAGGAAACCGGCGACTTTGAGCTGGACGGAGTCACCTTCCCGGCGGCCGAGGTGCAGCTGGAGTTTCTTGACCCTGCAGCCGATGAAGACGGCGGTGGCGGTGCCATGTTCCCCACTGGCAATCTGGTCGATGACCTGGAAGTGCCGGGGGTCGGTACGTTCAAGGCGACCTTGATCAATGCCGGTATCCCGACCATTTTTGTCAATGCTGCCGATATCGGCTACACCGGTACCGAACTGCAGGACGCCATCAACGGCGATCCGCAGGCGCTGCTGCGCTTCGAGACCATTCGCGCCTACGGCGCTGTGCGCATGGGGCTTATCGACAACGTCGACCAGGCTGCCGGGCGTCAGCACACGCCGAAAGTGGCGTTCGTCGCGCCGCCGAGCACCTACACTGCCTCCAGTGGCAAGGCGGTGCAGGCCGGTGAGATCGACCTGCTGGTGCGGGCCTTGTCGATGGGCAAGCTGCACCATGCCATGATGGGTACGGCTGCGGTGGCAATTGGCACTGCGGCGGCCATTCCGGGCACGCTGGTCAACCTCGCCGCTGGCGGAGGCGAGCGCAGCGCTGTGCGTTTCGGTCATCCTTCGGGCACCCTGCGGGTCGGGGCCGAGGCACGCCAGGTGAATGGTGAGTGGACGGTAACCAAGGCAATCATGAGCCGTAGTGCTCGCGTGCTGATGGAGGGCTGGGTTCGCGTGCCTGGCGACAGCTTCTAACGCACCACTGGCGCTCGGCTTTAGTTCGTTGGGGCCGCCAAGCGGCCCTTCGCGGGCTTGCCCGTTCCCACAGGGTAACCACAGGTTCTGAATGCCGTGGTCAATCTGTGGGAGCGGGCAAGCCCGCGAAGGGCTGCGCAGCAGCCCCGGCAATTCTGAAGGGAGCTGGATATGAGCGCCAACGTAGACCTCAACGACCGCCCGGATTACGACCGGGTGCTACAAACCCTGGCCGATTACGCCCTCGGCTACCGGGTCGAATCCCGCGAGGCCCTGGACACCGCGCGCAACTGCCTGATGGACACCCTCGGTTGCGGCCTTCTCGCCTTGCGCTTCCCTGAGTGCACCAAGCTCCTTGGCCCCCAGGTGGAAGGCACGCTGGTCCCGAATGGTGCTCGCGTCCCCGGTACCTCCTATCGCCTCGACCCGGTCAAGGCCGCCTGGGACATTGGCTGCACGGTGCGCTGGCTGGACTACAACGACACCTGGCTGGCCGCCGAATGGGCTCATCCCTCGGACAACCTTGGCGGCATCCTTGCAGTGGCTGACCACCTGTCACAGAAACGGGTTGCCGCGGGTGAAGAGCCACTGCTGATGCGTGATGTGCTGGAGGCCATGGTCATGGCGCATGAGATCCAGGGCGTGCTGGCGCTGGAAAACGCCTTCAACCGTGTCGGCCTCGATCACGTGATTCTGGTGAAGGTCGCCTCGACCGCCGTGTGCGCCAGGCTGATGGGGGCCAATCGTGAGCAGATGCTCTCGGCCTTGTCCCACGCCTTCGTCGACGGCCAGGCCCTTCGCACCTATCGCCATGCGCCCAACGCCGGTTCGCGCAAGTCCTGGGCTGCGGGTGACGCCTCCAGCCGAGGTGTGCGCCTGGCCGACATCGCCTTGCGTGGGGAAATGGGCGTGCCGGGCGTGCTCACGGCGTCGCAGTGGGGGTTCTACGATGTTTCGTTCAGCCATACCAACAAAGACCTGGCGCTCAAGCCCGCCGGGCAGTACGAACTGCGCCTGCCCCAGGCGTTGGGCAGCTATGTGATGGAAAATGTGCTGTTCAAGGTCAGTTTCCCTGCCGAGTTCCACGCCCAGACCGCCTGTGAGGCAGCAGTGATTCTGCATCCACTTGTGCGTAACCGCCTGCATGAAGTCGACCGCATCGTCATCACCACCCAGGAGTCGGCGATCCGCATCATCTCCAAGAGCGGCCCGCTGGCCAATGCCGCCGACCGTGACCACTGTCTGCAGTACATGGTGGCCGTGCCGCTGATCTTTGGCCATTTGGTGGCCGAGCATTATGAGGACGCCTTCCATGCCAACCACCCCAGTATCGACCGCCTGCGCGAGAAGATGGAGGTGGTGGAAGACCCGCGCTTCAGTCGCGAGTACCTGGAGCCGGACAAGCGTTCGATCGCCAACGCGCTGCAGGTGTTCTTCAAGGATGGCAGCAGCACCGAGCAAGTGGTGGTGGAGTACCCGATCGGGCATCGTCGGCGGCGCGGGGAGGGGATACCGTTGCTGGAGGCCAAGTTCAGGGCCAACCTGGCAACCCGCTTTGCCCGGCAGCGGTGTCAGCAGGTTTTCGAACTGTGCAAGGACCAGCAGAAGCTGGAAGGCACGGCTGTGCACAGGTTTGTGGACTTGTTTGTGATATGAAGCGGCCGGCACAGGTCAAAACAACAAAGCCCCGGCATCGCTGCCGGGGCTTTGTTTACAGCGTGTAACTCAGCTTACGCCTGAACCACCGGGATCTTGGCGTTGGCTGCCGCTTCGCGGAACTCGGCGATCTGGTCGAAGCTCAGGTAGCGGTAAACGTCGGCAGCCATGCTGTCGATGTCTTTCGCGTACTGCATGTACTCTTCGACGGTCGGCAGTTTGCCAATGATCGAAGCGACAGCGGCCAGCTCGGCCGATGCCAGGTACACGTTGGTTGCGTCGCCCAGACGGTTCGGGAAGTTACGGGTCGAGGTGGAGACCACGGTCGAACCGGTCTGCACACGTGCCTGGTTGCCCATGCACAGCGAGCAGCCTGGCATTTCCATGCGTGCACCGGCCTTGCCGTAGATGCCGTAGTAGCCTTCTTCGGTCAGCTGGTGAGCGTCCATCTTGGTTGGCGGAGCCAGCCACAGACGGGTCGGAATGCCACCCTTGACCTTCTCCAGCAGCTTGCCGGCAGCGCGGAAGTGACCGATGTTGGTCATGCACGAACCGATGAACACTTCGTCGATCTTCTCGCCTTGTACCGAGGACAGCAGGCGGGCATCGTCCGGGTCGTTCGGCGCGCAGAGCACAGGCTCCTTGACGTCGGCCAGGTCGATTTCGATGATTTCGGCGTATTCGGCATCGGCGTCGGCCGACAGCAGCTCAGGCTTGGCCAGCCAGGCTTCCATGGCCTGGGCACGGCGCTCCAGGGTGCGGGCATCGCCGTAGCCTTCGCCGATCATCCAGCGCAGCAGGGTGATGTTGGACTGCAGGTACTCGGCGATGGCCTTTTCCGGCAGCTTGATGGTGCAACCGGCAGCGGAACGCTCGGCCGAGGCGTCGGACAGCTCGAAGGCTTGCTCGACGGTCAGTTCGTCCAGGCCTTCGATTTCCAGGATGCGGCCGGAGAAGGCGTTTTTCTTGCCTTTCTTCTCGACGGTCAGCAGGCCCTTCTGGATGGCGTAGTAAGGGATGGCATGAACCAGGTCACGCAGGGTGATGCCTGGCTGCAGTTTGCCCTTGAAGCGCACCAGGATCGATTCTGGCATGTCCAGTGGCATGACGCCGGTGGCGGCAGCGAAGGCCACCAGGCCGGAACCGGCCGGGAACGAGATGCCGATCGGGAAGCGGGTGTGCGAGTCGCCACCGGTACCTACGGTGTCAGGCATCAGCATGCGGTTCAGCCAGCTGTGGATGATGCCATCGCCCGGGCGCAGCGACACGCCGCCACGGGTGCGGATGAAGTCTGGCAGGGTGTGGTGGGTGGTGACGTCGATCGGCTTCGGATAGGCCGCGGTGTGGCAGAACGACTGCATGACCAGGTCAGCAGAGAAGCCCAGGCATGCCAGGTCTTTCAGCTCGTCGCGCGTCATCGGGCCCGTGGTGTCCTGGGAGCCGACGGTGGTCATTTTTGGCTCGCAGTAGGCGCCTGGGCGCACGCCCTGGCCTTCTGGCAGGCCACAGGCACGGCCGACCATTTTCTGCGCCAGGGTGAAGCCCTTGCCGGAATCGGCAGGCTGCTCTGGTTTCTTGAACAGGTCGGAAGCACCCAGGCCCAGCTCGGCGCGGGCTTTTTCGGTCAGGCCGCGGCCGACGATCAGCGGGATACGGCCGCCAGCGCGGACTTCATCCAGCAGCACTTCGGTTTTCAGCTCGAAGGTGGTGACCAGCTCGTCGCTGTCGTGACGGCGTACTTCACCTTTGTATGGGTAAACGTCGATGACGTCGCCCATGCCCAGGTTGGTGCAGTCGAATTCGATCGGCAGGGCGCCGGCGTCTTCCATGGTGTTGTAGAAGATCGGGGCGATCTTGGTGCCGAAGCAGAAGCCACCGGCGCGCTTGTTCGGCACGTAAGGGATGTCGTCGCCGAAGAACCACAGTACCGAGTTGGTAGCGGATTTACGCGAGGAACCGGTACCGACCACGTCGCCGACATAGGCAACCGGGAAGCCCTTGGCCTTGACGGCTTCGATCTGGGCCAGCGGGCCGACCGAACCAGGCTGCTGCGGCTCGATGCCGTCGCGGGGCATTTTCAGCATGGCCAGGGCGTGCAGCGGAATGTCAGGGCGCGACCAGGCGTCCGGGGCAGGCGACAGGTCGTCGGTGTTGGTTTCGCCAGGCACCTTGAACACGGTCAGGGTGTACTTGTCGGCGATGGCCGGGCGCGAGGTGAACCACTCGCCGGCAGCCCAGGATTCCAGGACGGCCTTGGCGTGCGTGTTGCCGGCCTTGGCTTTTTCGGCCACGTCGTGGAAGGCATCGAACATCAGCAGGGTGTGCTTGAGCTGTTCGGCCGCGACGGCGCCCAGTTCGGCGTCATCCAGCAGTGCGACCAGCGTTTCGATGTTGTAGCCGCCCTGCATGGTGCCCAGCAGTTCGGTGGCGTGCTTGCGGTCGATCAGTGGCGACTTGGCTTCGCCCTTGGCGACGGCGGAGAGGAAAGCGGCCTTGACGTAGGCAGCTTCGTCGACCCCTGGCGGTACGCGGTTGGTGATCAGGTCTACGAGGAAGGCTTCTTCGCCGGCCGGCGGGTTTTTCAGCAGCTCGACCAGGCCTGCAGTTTGTTCGGCGTTCAGCGGCTGGGGAACGATACCCAGGGCGGCGCGCTCTTCGATGTGTTTGCGGTAGGCTTCAAGCACAGTTATTTCCCTCATCAGTGGTCCCTAAAGGGGGTCCGGGACGCTTATCCAGCATTCAGTGCACCCATGCGCTGCTGCGGCTTTGTGGGCCGCCCAACCAGGGTCGCAAGGAATCCTTACAGAAGCTGCTTTCAAAGTTTTACGCCTGCAGAACGGGACTGATGAGGGCTGGCGCGGGCATGCGAGGGATGCATGGCCCGGGCCAACGCCGTTCTACCGGATCAACTGTGCTCGTGACGCTTTGAAAACAGCTTCCAACGGACATTGTTGCCTTTGAAAAGGCCGGGTGATTCTACGGTAAAAAAAGCCTGAAGGTAAGGCGGTGTTCATGACTTTAACGAGTGACCCTGGTTAGACAAAGGGCTAACATGGGCCTGTGTTCCATCGCCAAGCTGTTGTTTTTCCATGTCCAACCAATCCATCAAAACCCCATGCGTCGGCCTTTGCTCCACGGTGTATGGAGACACGGTATGCCGTGGCTGCAAGCGTTTCCACCATGAAGTGATCCACTGGAATGGCTATGACGAGGCGCAGAAACGCGCCGTGTGGCTGCGTCTGGAGCAGCTTCTGGCGCAGGTGATGATGGCCAAGCTGGAAGTGTTCGACAAAGGCTTGCTGCGCCAGCAACTGCAGCAGCGTTCGATCCGTTTTGTCGAGCAGCAATCGGAATACTGCTGGGCGTATCAGCTGATTGCCCGCGGGGCGCGGATGATCCGCGACCTGGAGGCCTATGGGATGGCCTTGATGCCTGAATTCCGCGACTGGGATCTGCCGCAGTTGCGCGACGCCATCGACCGCGAATTCTTCCTGTTGTCCGAGGCGCATTACCAGCGCTACATAGCCCCTGCCTTCCTGCGTGCCGAACTGAGGTAAGCCTTCTTTCTGCTCCATGCTTTGAAAAGGCGCCATTGTGCTTTTTTATCGAGCGTATGGAGTACCGATGATGGCGGATCTGTATTTTGAACGGCTGCTGAGTTTTACCGCGACATGCCGCTGGCAATTGCTGGATGCACCGTTGCGTGCTGCCCAGTTTCACGATGATGAAATCACCCGGCCGTTCTGGGTCGAATTCGATGATTGGAACGGTGACGATGGTTGGCTGATGACCAGCCTGGACTACGGCGAAGTAATGTTGCAATCCTTCCTGATTGACTCGCTGTGGGCGGGCGAGGGTCGTCAGCGTGTGTTTTGTGACAGTTTCTGGTTTGGTGTCTATCGACTTGCAACAGGCTTCGTTTACGAGATCCGCCCTGCATATGAGGGCAATAACGTGAACCGCTGGCCTTCACTGGAATACTGGCTCGACGTCAGTCGCAACGGGTACCTGGGCTTTTACCCTGCGGGTTCGGATGCCGGTGTGCTCAAGGACGACTCGGCCAGTCTGGCGTTGCGCGACCCCTTCGGGGCATCCGTGGTGCTACCCGTCGACCCGCCTATCGATCTGGATACGGTACTGTACAAGCTGACCGCCGCGCGACGAACGCCACTGTGGCACATCCCTGGCCTGAATCCGCAGCGGTTGCAAGAAGGGCAATTGTTCTTGAACATGAAGCTTTATAGCCCGGACGGTCGGCAAGTGAGGCGAAGGGTCGAGCGGGTTGCATACCTTAACAACCGTCGAGGCGAGCGTGGCCAGTTCAGCCTGCAGGTGTTGAACCCTTGCGTGCCTCCTCACCCTCGCCCGCTCTTTGCCAATCCTTGACCCATGCTCGGTTGGCGCAGCGCCAATCAATCGCCGCTGTATTCGCAGCCGCTGGTGCAGGTTTCATGAATACGCACCTTCGACAGCTCCGGCATCAGCGGCTTGACCTGGTCCCAGATCCACTTGGCGATCACTTCGCTGGTGGGGTTTTCCAGGCCGGGGATGTCGTTCAGGTAGTTGTGGTCCAGCTGATCATAGATCGGCTTGAAGATCGCCTTGACCTCGGCGAAGTCGCGGATCCAGCCCGTGTGCGGGTCGAGCGGGCCGGTCAGGTGCAGGCCGACCTTGAACGAGTGGCCATGCAAACGGCCGCATTTGTGCCCTTCAGGGACGTGGGGCAGGCGGTGGGCCGATTCGAATGTGAATTCCTTGAAAATTTCCACTGGTGGACCTGTAAAGCTGATGGGGTATGGGCTTGAGCGGAATCTGACGTTTCAGTGTACTGCTCAATGTACTGATTGGTCGTCGCTGGGGTTGAGTGAAGCCATCCATTGGTTGATGTCTGACTGCCGCCAGGCGACCGATTTGGGTCCTATCTTAACCTGTTTTGGAAACGTTCCTTCCTTAATTCGTGTGTACACGGTGTTGCGTCCCATGCCCGTGATGCGGAGTACATCGGGCAGGCGAAGCAGGCGATCAATTCCATCTAACTGTGCCATATAGCCTCCTCAGGCCTAGAACTGGTAACCGACTGCGCCGGCCCGTGCCGTCGCCTCGGTTGGGGGACATGGTCTCCACGCCGCCGGTGGCGGCAGGTTGGTGGTCAGGCTGGGGTCTTGGCCAACACTGCGTCGGTGATCTTGATCGCGGCCTGGGCATCATCGACGTAAGCGGGATCGAAGCCGCCGGCGTAGTGGATCACCCTCTGGCAGGCGTCCAGCTCTTTGCGAGCCAGGCGGAGGGCCTGAACCAGTTCTTCCTGCAGCGCTCCCTCGGCCCGGCCGATAGCCCAAAACTCCTGACCCCAGTGATCAGCAGGCGGCGGGTTGCTGTTTTGCTTGCCTAAAGCCATGGCCCCGATGATCGCGTCGCACAGCAGGCGCTTGTAGATGTTCTCGCCATCCAGGCTCAGGCCACCGCGTCGGCGTAAGGTGCTAACCACTTCGTCGACGTTGAGACCGCTGTCCTTGAGCACGATATCGAGCTCAGGTTTTTCAGGGGTGTAGATGACCAGAGCCAGCTTGGCTTCCGGCCAGAGATCGGCTGCCAGGCGCTCCAGGCAGTCGTTCGCGGTGTGGTGGAATCGTTCTGTTGCAGACATAGGGAGTCCTCGCCCGCGCATGTCGGCGGGCCCATGTGATAAAAGGGTTGATCAAACAGGAGGTTCGATATGGGCAAGACAGCCAAACCGTTTTACCTAGTCGCGGCGCCGCTGATAGCGGTGGGTGCTGCATTTGCAGCAGTAGGTGCATCTGGGCAGGCTGCTTTCGGCTATACCGCTGTCGGTTTGCTGGTGCCTGGGCTTGCGTTGTTCATCGCCGGGTATCGTCGGCGGGCTTGAGTTGTAGGGGGAGGGGTTACTTGATTCGGCCAGTGAGCCGTTCTCGCCAGGTCAGGCGCCGGGGTAGATGCTCGCGGTCATCGATCTCGACCACCACATAGGCTGTGCGGTCAAACGTAGCGTCACGGCGTGCTGCGAGTAGACATGCTTCGTCATCGGCGCCTTGGGCTGTTCTGGCGGCCAGCTCATGGACATCGAAGCCTTTGCTCTCTACGTGCCAGCCGTGCACGACGGCAACGAACCGGCTCATCGCGGCCCCCTGTAGATCAGGTAGGCCATGCACATCAGGGGCAGGATCATCGATTGCTTCCTCCGAAGTATGCCCAGGCAACCAGTCCGATCAGGGTCAGAAAGGCCGTAGCTCCTCCAGCTATCTGGCCAAGGATGTAGAGTCTCACCAGGTCTTCAGTCTTCACGGGCAAAGCTCCTTCGGCACCTGGACGGTATCGCCGAGCTTCAACGCAACCACCACCCCGCAGGCCGCTATGGTTTCAGTGGTCCCGCCCATGAGCACGTCCTTATCATCGATCGTTCTCCACGCTGCCCAACAGTCCGAGCCGTGCTGAGGGGCGTGGAGGCTGATGTTGTGCTTGCGTATCAAGGCGCCGGCCAAGGACCAGTTCTCGTGCGGGTCATACCGCACATCGCGGATGGTGACCTCGCCGGTGTAGCGGACGAACACCCGCCACGGGTTTCCGTAGATGGGTGGTGCAAGGCGAACGTCCAGGCCTTCTGCCTTGCCGACGGCCCAGGCCAGCTGCTCGCCGACTAGGTCGGCCGTCTTCACTTCGATCATGTCGGTCATGGCTTCACCACCTGAATTTTGCTCCTGGCTACGTCCGTAACAGCATCGCGGATTGCATCGTTGATGATGCGAGCGTTGACGGCGCCCAACTGTGCATACATCGCACCATTCGCCGCCGCCATGAACCCGGCCCAGAGCTGCCCTTTTTCGATTGGCCCGTCGAATCCGTTAGCCGCTGCCACATCGTCGAAGGTTGGCCGGAGCATGATCCACATGTCGCGGCCTAGTGCGGATGCGTCTTTCACAGCTGATACCTCTCATCAATCCAGCGCCCAGGCGCCAGTGCGGGTGTAGGTTCGGGTTGTGTTTCGTGCGGGGAGAGCTCGCGCTGGTTGCCGGCCTGCAGCTGGCTGTCGGGGATGCAGCTTATGCCTGCGCCACTTCCGGCCTGATAGATCCAGCAGGTGGCACCGCGCTCATCGTCATGGAAGACGCGAACCCCATACGGTAAAGGCGCTGCGCTGGCGCCGGTGGCCAGCAGCAGGAGGCAGAGGGCGAGGCGGGTCATGGCTGCGCCGCCTGGCTGTCTTTGCCTCGGTCGACGGCCACACGTTGGATTAGCTTGATTTCTTCAGGCATGACTTCTCCTTACGCTGCTGATTTCAGCGTGTGCTGGGAATAAAATTGGTTACTGAGGGGTCTAGATAGCAGACGGCCAGCAAGCCCTGCTCAACAGAGAGTGGGCTGCGAGCGCCGCGAGAGAAAACAAGATGCTGAACGCCGACCAGAGATATCGTGCTTATCAATTGCTGAAGGAGCTCGATAAATCGACTGCTGCATTGATGAATCGAGTGGCCTACAGCCACGGGGGTAAAATTTGCTGGGAGGAGGATCTCGAAGCTCAGCGTAAGGCGTTTCAAGAGTGGATCGATTTTGCCGTGACTATCCGGGATGACGTGTAAGAACTTCGGCGAAAAATTATACAAAATCGTAAATATGTATAGTTTTTGGCCAATTGTCGGAACGAGTTCTCAGTTTCGGTCGTTTTAGTTGTCTCTATGGTTAGGTTCGCTATGTTGTTTTTCACGACCTAAAGCAGAACAGCTGGAACGGAGGAATTATGAGAATTCGAGGACCGGCATATTGGGACTGGGCCGACCCAACGCTTCACCATCGTACCCATGACGAAATTCTCGACGACGGCACCATGGTTGATGTTCAGGTCAGATTGTCCCGCACAGGCACTACCCAGATGTTCATCGGCGTCTACGCGCCGGCTGGAAGTGCTCTTCATGAAGAGGCGTTTGACTCAAGACCAGGTGAGTCGATGACCAGAGCTTTGGCCTGGGGCGTTGGGCGTGCTCGTCAGATCGCCACTGAGGGGGGAGCTGTAACGGAAAAGCTCTCAGCCTGCTCGAAGTAGAGGAGTGACGGGCTACATCAATAGAGTACAAGTGTGCTCTTGTGCGTTTTTCACATACGGGTCATCGGTAGAGGCCTAAACTCAGCTCCCAAACTGGAGAGCAGCCATGACCACAGAAAGGGTTATGCATTTGGAGCAAGCGCTGGCGGCGGTCTTTGCAGCAGCGGAGCAGCAGGGCATCGACATCGGTGAACTGCGCCGCCAGGCCATTGGCGGGCTCATAGGCAACACGTCCTGGCAATGGGTAAATGCCGAGCTGGTGCCTGGCGCAATTGCGGAGATCGAAAGTGCTCTCTGGCTGCTGGAGCGAGAGCCAGAGGAGGCGGGTTAAAACGACTTTTTTTCAGGCCTGCGCTCCAGGGCGGCGCGAGCGATAGAGCCGTCTTCGACGAACCAGGCCTCATTCTCGTGCCACAGGACATTGGCGGGTTCTCCGCTCACGCTGTCCCAGTCGCTGCCAATGTCCTCCGCGAAGTGGTCCCGGTCAGCGTAGAACTTCAGGGCCTCTCGCAGCCGCTCGACCTCTGCGGCATTGGTCATCGGGCCCAGCCCAACAATCGGCAGCCCAGTCTCCGCCGCATCCCGCTCTGCCTCTTCTTTGGTCCACCAGAAGGCAGTACCAACCATCCAGGCTATAGGCTCGGGGTGGGGCTGCGGGGCTGGCTGCCCGGTGACGCGCGCCTCGATGGCCGCCCAGGTTGGCTCGTATTCTGGCCAGTCGCGCTCTACCACCACGCAATCGACCAAGGCATCTTCATGCTCACGCTTAAGCGCGCTGAGGTGCTTTGCCCGGAAGGCCGGGTGAGGATGCATCTTGCTGACCTTGATGACGACATAGCGCTCTTCTCGCTGGAAGGGCTCGCTGACCATCTCGGTGTTGCTGGATCGGTTTTCTGTGGGCATGGGGATACCTATTTCGTCGTCGATTGCATAACCTCCGCTCTGACTAATCATGGGAGGCTTTATGAGCGGATACTGGTATGCAACTAGGCTGAAGGATGGAGGCAACGTTCTCGTGTACGGCCCATTTACCAATGAGCAATGCAAGGTTGAGCGCCGGAATTGGAAGCTGTCTGAGCGTGAGTACAACATCTCACCGCCGTTCGTTGCATCATCAAAAGATGAGGCGTTGGAGCGCGCACCGTTCTGGTTGACCTGATCAAGCTGCAAGGCGTTGGTAGAGTTCAATGAGGTCGGAGGCGTTCGCAGCAACCAGTGCTCGGGCTTCGTCTTTGCAAACGCTGTTTCCCAGTAGCTTCACCTGGTCGGCGCCGGAGATTGGCTTCCAGTACAGCTGGCCGGTTTCCTCATCGAGGAATAGCCCGCGGTCGATGATGTAGTCGGCCCGGAAACCTTGAGCGCGCTTCAGTTCGTGCGGCTTAAGCATGCGCAGGGTGATATCGACCATCACGTAATCGCCAACCATCACAACGTCGGCGTGCTCGGTGAAGTGCTGGGGTAGGTACTTGCGCATGAAGGCTGCGCACTTGCGGGCGCCGGCCAGTTGCTCGTCAGTAAGCGTGTGGCTGTTCAACTGGACGACCTGCACGACTGCCATCCGATCCTTCGATGGGATGGTGTGCATCGGCTCCCGCATTGAGATGCCGTCTTTCTCGGCGCCGTAGTACTTGACCAGGTATGCCGTGACCAGGCGCTGGTTGGAGCCCTTGCCCAAGATCGTCGAGAACGGGTCGGCTGCGCTGCGGCCATCGCCCTTGTAGAACCCTCCGTTCGCCTGCTCAAGGTGGGCTGACGCTATGGCGTGATGCCCGCCGCTCTGGGTTATGCAGCCGACCGGGTTGGCCATCGGGGAACCGACGCAGCCGCTGCGCAGGGTGACCAAGTTGGCGGTGATCAGCGCGAAGTGTCCACCTTTGACCTGGGCCACTTGCGTCCGAAGCGGCTCTTCGGCGTCGAAGGTTCGCTGCGTCGATCCGTTGGCGTGCTCTGTGAGGCAGCCGGCCACGGCCATTGTTGGCTGAACCAGGGCGTGGTGGGTGCCTCCGCCGCTGATGGTGGACACCGGATCAGCGACGCTGTGCGTGCTGGTGTGCGACTTCGAAGTGCCGCGCAGCGGGACTATGAAGGGGGCGTTGCTGGCGAGGGTGTGCCGCCACAGGCCTTTGGCGATGCGGTTCATCGTGTTCTCCACCAGGGCATCGTCGCGGAAGATCGTGCGGCCCTGCAGGTCCCAGTCAATGCATTCGGCGGCGGACCGCCAGGCTTTCTGGCCCTTGCCAGGATTCTTGTGATGCGTCGGCGCCGGCCAGACGATTGGTTTTCCATCGCGCCGGGCGATGCCGTATAGGCGCTTGCGGATGGTTGGGGCGCCCTGATCGGCAGCGACCCGCACTTGGTGCTCGAAGTTGTAACGCAGGCCGCGCACCAGCGCTTCCTTGGGTACGTGGTCGCCGATCTCGGCCAGGATCTCCGGCAGGTCCGGGTGGTCCTCTGGAATGCCGTTGCCCAGAACGTTCACGAAGGCCTGGAACGTGCGGCCTTTATCTGCCTTGATCGGACGACCTTCATCGTCGAGCGGTCCCCAGTCGGCGAACTCCTCAACGTTTTCGAGGAAGATCAGGCGCGGGCTGGTCTGGTAGGCCCAGCGGATGATCACCCAAGCCAGGCCGCGAATCTTGCGGTTGCGCGGTTTGCCACCCTTGGCCTTGCTGTGGTGCCGGCAGTCGGGCGAAGCCCACAAGATGCCGACCGGCTGCCCCTTCGTTGCCAGGATGGGATCGACTTCGAACACGTCTGCAACGTAGTGCTCGGTCTGCTGGTGGTTCGCGCGGTGCACAGCTAGGGCGATTGGGTTGTGGTTTACCGCCACATCCGGTTCGCGGTACGCCTCGGCAATTCCGCTGCTGGCGCCGCCACCACCGGCGAAGAGATCGACGACCAGCTCCTTTTCGAAGGGCAGGGCGAGGGAGGTCATACAGGTCATGTTGTGGTCCTTGCGTGCAGGCGCCGCCCTCGCCGGGGAGGCGTTTATTAGTGGCAATTTGATGTCGTTTGGTCTATTGGTTGTGATTCCAGACCAGCGAGTTGAATCCCCGATGGACCGCGAGCCAACAAATCAGGAAGTCGCAGCAGTTCTCGGTATTGATGAGGACCAGGTCGATAAGTATCGTCAGGACGCTGTGCTGTTGGGCGACGGATCCTGGCTGATCCACTTTTCCTACGACATGCCGCGAGAGCTGCGGCACAGCTTCACTGGCAGCTTCACGGCGATCGTCGAATGCGTGACGTCCTGTGTGGATGCTCGCTCAGTCGACTGAGGCTGGCGGGCAGCCTTGGAGGGTCAGGCTGCGGCGCGAACCTTGAAGGTCAGCATGGCGGTGGCGTCGTCGTTGAAGCACTCTGCCAATTCTTGATAGGCCCGGTACTTGGCCTGGCTACGAGTGGTTGCCCAAATGCGACGCACGTAGTGGCGGGCATCGCCCAGCATGTAACGCACGTCATCCCAGTCGTACATGCCGTTGGTGAGCACCTCCCACTGCTTGAGAGGAAGCTGTTCAGCCATCTCGCCGTACTGCATTTCCCAGGTGGGGTGGTAGTTTCGGATTCGCTTCTTCGGGTCGCTGTCGAGGATGATGCCGATGTAGTGCCCGCGATCGGCCATGATCACGCCAGGCTCCCCGTTGGCGATGACGCGGCGCCCAACTTCGGCCGGAACGCCATAGTGATCACGCACGTAGGCGCAGTTGAAGTTGCTCATGGATAGCTCCTTGATCAGGCAGCGGCAGCGCGTTTCAGCTGATTCATCAGCTGCGTCGGCAGGTTCTTGATGGTGAGGCTGGCGCTGTCTTGATCGAACTCGACGCGCTTGCCGAGCAGGTGAGCTTCGAAGCTGATCGACATGCCTTCGGCGCGCCCGGTGTAGCGCCGGTACTGGTTGAGGGTGCGCTTGTCGGCTGCGAAGCTCTCGGACATCCCGTATTCCCCTGCCCTGATAAAGTCGGCGAAAGTCTTGGGGCTGTCCTCGTTCATCAACTCGGATAGTTCGTCCAGGCTGATAGGCTCGCCGATCTTTCCTTGTGCCTGTGCGTAGGCCACCAGGTTGTGGCTCTTCTCGCTGGCGGTGTCGTCTGCCAGATCCTCGGCCTTCACGAAGTCGGCGAAGGCCTTGAGCAGCGTGCGTGTCTCGCCGGGGCTGTCGATACCTTCCTGGCAGCCGATGAAGTCGCGGAAATAGTCGGAAGCCTTGCGGCCGTTCTTGCTCTTGATGAACGAGATGTACTGGCGCGAGGCTGGGTTGTGCTTCCACTCGCTGAGGTTGATCCTGGCCGCGAAGTGAAGGGCGCTGGTGTCCAGGTGGCGCGACACGGACACGGTGAGGTCATCCGCAACCGAGATCGTCTCAGCCTGGCGCAGGATTGCGATGGTCAGGTAGTCGGTCATGCCTTGCTGGTACAGCGCGAACAGAACATGGCCGCCGACGGCCAGGTTTGACTCCTCCATGAGACGCGTCAGGTGCTCAACCGCGGTACGCGTGAAGTCGATGAACTGCATATCTCCGCTGACGACCTTCGCCAGCCACCCGCTGAGCGGGAAGGCGCCGGATTCGCCGTGGAAAAAGCCCCAGGCCTTGCCGGTCTTGGCGTTGTAGCCGTCGTTGACATCGTGGACCAAGTTTTCGATGGCGTCGCTTTCCGGCAGGCTGGCGTTTGCCATGTGCAGCACCGCTGGACTGCCGTCCGGCTTCTTGTCGATAAAGTGCATCACTGCGTGGCGAATGGGCATGGGGGATTCTCCGTGGCCGGCGTGCGGCATGGTGGCAATGTGTCTGTTTAGTCTGGATCGCCTGTCACGGCGACATGTCACGTTGTGCGAATCAGCCTTTCGAGCTGCTTGTCTGTGAGGCGATCGGCGCCGTGGATGAGGCGCGAAATCAGGTCCTGCTCTTCCTCGATCCCGGCACGGGCCATTGAGCGTTTAAGCGCGTTGTCAGTGTTGTGATAGAGGTCCGTGACAATGCGGCGTGACAGCAAAAGGGCTTCGCGCTCTTCCTTCGTCAGCTTGTCCCGCTCGCGCTGTTCTTGCTTGCGCTGGGTTGGCGTCTTCGCCATTGCTGATACCTCCCAAGCCGCTGGGCGGCAAGTTGATGTGCTGCTGGCGCCGGCCGTGCCGGACGCGCGCGGTGATGCGTTTCATGCTTTCTTTGTCGCTCGCTTCTCGGCGATGGTCGGGAAATCGATATCGAACTCCCGCAGTAGCCGTCCTAGCTGCTTGAAGGAAATCTGCAGCTCTCGAACAACATCGGCCCTGGACATACCTACGTTGCGATAGGCGATGATCTTTTCGGCTTTCGATCTGTCTTCAGCGGGGTCGCTGAGCTTCTTGCCCAGGTTGGTCATTCCGTAATTCGGGTCGCGCTGGAACTTGAAACCGCCCTGCGATGCAGCTCGCACAAGGGCAGACTGGGAAAGGCCTGTATGGGCCATGGCCTGCTTGTAGGTCATGGTCCTCGCCAGTTCTCGGATTGCGTCCAGGCGCTGCTGACGCGCTACCTCTCTTTTGCCGATCGGCGCAGTAACTGGTCCAGGTCCTGGCTCCGGCTCACGTCGCGGCCGGCGTGGTACATACCCAGCGGCTGGCAGGACTTGAGCGGAACCGCCGGCACTGAAGAAGCTGTCGATGCTCGCATTGAGCTGGGCCAGCACGGCTTCACGCTGGTCAGGGATTGCGCCGATCACTGCAGGTCACCCCGCTTTGTCGCTGCGCCTGCCTCCATCGCATCCACAAACCGCATGGCCGTCCGGTAGCTGTAGGCGAAGCCCTGCTTCGCGCCGGTGGCGATCTCCACCACATCCCACGTCGTGCCGTTGCCAGATGCCTGGTAGCGCGGCGCTTGCTGGCTGACCTTGGCGTGCGCCTCGGCTCTCACTGACTTGCTGCGCTCGAGCAGTGCCGCGAGCACGGCAAGCTTCTGCTCGAAAGCAGGGTGCATTGCTGTCTGCATGGGGTGATCCTCGGGTGGGTCAGGCGTGGTATTCGAAGGCCTCGGCCTTGCGAACGATTCGAACTTGGGCGGTGCGGCGCTCCGGCGTGCGGCGATCGCGGCGCATTGGGTCGCTGTCATCGATCACCGCGTGCATGGTGATGAGGGCGGCCAAGGCGATGCAGAGCGGGCTGATGATCTGGCGGCGCATGGCTTCGGCTACGGCCGCGGCACGGCGGGCAACGCCCAGCTTCAACATGGCGTCGCCGATGCGCTTCTCGACACCGCTTTCGCTGATGCCGAAGTGCCTGGCTATCTCCTTGGTGGTGAAGCCCTGGGCGACATCGAGGATGCATTGCAATTCGCGAGGCGCCAGGCCTCGGCCAAGGTGGCCTATCCATGCGCCGATGGTGATCGTGTCCATGATTGATCTCGGGGGGTGGGCTGCATTGGTGTGTGATCTGTCCGGCTCGGCGCCGGTGGTCATTCTTTCGACTCAGCTTTACCTGGCCGCCGCTGGTGCTACCCCGGCATACGCCAGACGGGCTGACCACTTCCAGATGTGCGCATGCCTGCGCTTCCAGATCACACGCCGATGCAGCCTGGTGATGGGGAACCAGGTGAACCGGGCAGTTCTCGTCAGGCTGACGTGGTGCTGGTTGAATGGCGGCCAGCGGCCAGCTCACCACTGCCCAGGTGACGGGCTTTGCGCTAGGCTGAGCGCTCTCACACAACACAGCCTGCAAAGGAGGGCGAGCTGCATATGCGCAAGCTCAAGTTGGAATACCTGCATGACGCCGACGATATGAACCCTACGCACCTTGAAACCGATCAACCGATCGAGGTTAGAGATGCTGTAGAGCTTGAAGATGGCTTTTGGTACGGGGTTGTAGCGATCAAGCTCTTGGAGCGAGATATTCAGCTAACTCTGTCGAAATCCGCTGAAGACGCTCAGGAGGCAAAGCTTGTAATGAAGCAGCTATTGTCCGACTGAGGACGATTGTGGCGTATTTCAGGCAGCTGTCTTTATCAATGTCCCGGCTGGGATGCATCAGCGCAAGTTTCGTTCTCAGCCCAGGGTCACCCTGGCAGGCCAGGGTCATCAGCGCGGCCTCCACGCGGCCCTCCAGCGTCGGTGGATTGACCGACGCATCTGCTACTCGACGCTCGATTCTCATCGTTCTTCTCCAGTTGATTTCCCGTCTGGCCCTGTTGCCAAGGCCAGCCAGTGAAATCGGTATTGCTCAGCAAACCTGCGGGCCGACATGTCGAGCGAGGAAGCTTGCTGCGTTGCGTACTGTCCACCAGGGCTCAACGGCCGGCTTAACTCGGCGCCTGGTGGCTCATCTGCTGGTTTTTAAAGAGCGGTGGCTTGTATGCCGGCAGCCCATGGCGCGACTGCTTGAGGCAAATTTAGAAAACTAAACAGAAAGCGTCAAGAAGAATTTTAGAAATCTAAACAGTGCGGACGAACGGGTACTCCCGGCGAGCATTGAAAGTCAAGACTTCCGGCTTTGTAGGAGATCAGCTAGTCTTGTGTAGTCCCTGTATGGATATACAGTTATCGGAGGATCAGATGGCAAAGCCCCAGAAGCAGCAGGAAAGATCGGTTATGTCAGGCGTGGAGCGCCTGGGTCTTCGGGTGTCATCGATGATCAATCATCCTACGGCTCGACAGCAAAGGTGGGTGACCATTCACCGGCTAGATACTGATGGGGACAGAGAGTGGGAGGAGGTGATGGGGATCCTCAAGGAGACTGATGGGATCGAAATGGAATTCAATGAGGAGGATGTTTCTGTAACGCTGCGCTGGGAGGCCTTCTCCGATGATGATCCTCAGGCAGAAACTCAGGATGAATTTATAGCGTTAGAGGAGGCGGCGCCGTTTTGACGGTACGAAAAGCCCGCTATTACGCGGGCTTCTTGAGGCTGAGTGCTAGGCCTTTTTCGCGTTCCAGATCAGCAGTACCTTGGCGTGGACTGTGACATCATCGATGCGAGCCGTCTGATTTTCGTAATGCTGGTTGTCAGAGATCAGCCGAAAATGGTCCTCATCCAAACGCATCATCCGCTTGATGTACAGTTCCTGGTGCCA
Source organism: Pseudomonas sp. USTB-Z (assembly GCF_019691255.1). NCBI lineage: Bacteria > Pseudomonadati > Pseudomonadota > Gammaproteobacteria > Pseudomonadales > Pseudomonadaceae > Pseudomonas > Pseudomonas sp. USTB-Z. The sequence goes on along the minus strand of NZ_JAECZP010000003.1, from coordinate 303,676 downwards.
GGTGATGACGTAAATCCCTTCACCGATAAACTCGCTGATGCCGCGATCAACAATGACCAGGTCCTTGTCATTGATGGTCCCCTCCATGCTCTGGCCCCAACCGGTGATCATCGCCAGTGCTGAAGGTGAGGTATACGTAACTCCCTTCTCCCGCAAAATTTCCTCGCGTACTACAAGGTTACGTACCGCCTCGCTGTAGTCGGCAGGCACTTGTCCGTGGCCCATTGCCGCTCGCACGTCGTACTGAGGAATCAGAATTTCCTCTTGGGTCGGCTTCAGGCTGGAATATGCAGAGGGCAGGTATTCTTGTCCGCGATCTGGGCTGTCGGCTTCGGCAGCAGCGGCAAGCATCACTTCGCGCGCTTTCTCCGAAAGGTTCTTCCCAGCCTTGGAGGCAAGCATCTGTGCTACCAGTTCGGCAGTGCTGGATGCGGCTCCGGAAGGAGAGTTCTCGTCGGTTGGTTGGCCGGTGCCGTCAGAAAGCCATTCTGCTGAGCACTCAAGTGCTTTGGCCAAGGCGAGTAGATTCTTGCCCTTAGCACCGTTCGTCCCGTTAATCCAGAAACTCACGGTTGCCTTGGACACGCCAGACAATTTGCTGAGGTCGGTTGAGCTCAGGTTGAGCTCCTTCATGCGCGCGATGACGCGGTCTTTGAATTCCATATTTAGGATTCTAAACCTTTGAGTGTTTAGATAACTTGCCTTGTAGTGTTAAGAACTCTAAACTCGCCGAAGACCTCGGAGAGACATCAATGACCTTTGACGAAGCCCTGAAACATTTCCGCACCGGCCGCGCCATCGGTAACGCTCTCGGCGTGTCCAGCAGCAGGGTCTCGCAGTGCCGTGCTGCTGGCGGTTTCTCTTATCCGATGCAGTGCGTTCTGGAGAAGGAGTCAGGTGGGGCGCTTGTTGCTCAACGCCAAGATGTTCCCGTCGCATGCCCGGTGAAAGGTTCCGATTGACGAGGTGAATTGTGAGTTATCTGGCCTTGAGCCAGTAGTGGGGCCGTCCAGCTGTTCAGGCATCCAGTAGCCATACAGCAGACGAAAAAAAACCGCCTGGCAGGGCGGCTTTCTCTACAGCTTTAGAACGGGTTTAAGCATGACAAACATCGTCCCACTTGACAAGTCCAGGGGGTTCACCCGGATGGACAACCAGCTCATGGATGGCCTGCTGGCTATCGATCTCCCAGCCCGGGAGATGAAGATTGTGCTGTACGTGGCCAAGGTCACCATCAACTTCGGTGCGGGCGCCCAGCGCATCCCGGCTACCGACATCGCGAAAGCCATCCACGCTCACCCAGATACCGTGTCGAAGGCGATTTCCAGCCTGCTGCGCCGAGGCGTGTTGTTCCGCGAGGGTGGTGCCCGTGGCGACATCGGTGTGAATGACCCGAAAGACTGGGTCTATGTCACTGAGCCGAAACAGACCAAAACAGCCGAATCGGCTCAAGTGGTCCGAATCGGCGAAGACTCGAAACAGACCAAAACCGCCGACTCCCTTCTTTATTCTAAGAAAGAAACCCCCTATGTAAATCTTCCTTCGGAAGATGTTACATGCCCCCCCAGTGAATCGGGGCAGTCCCCGGCGAAGGCTGAGCGCAAGGCTCCCTTCGGCAAGGTAGCGATGCTGGCCGACAACCCGCATGACCTGAGCGAGGCGCTGATCGCTGATTACCTAGCTATCCGCAAGGCCAAGCGTGCGCCGCTGACTGCACGCATCTGGTCGGCGCTGAATTCCAAGCTCGAGCGGTGCAAGGCCTTCGGTGTTCAGCCCAGCAAAGCGATGGAGATCGCCATCGAGAGCGGATGGCAAGGTTTCGAAGTGGAATGGGTCACCAAGCGTTTTGCATCCCAATCGCCCGCCCAGGGCAAGCCCAACAGCCGTCACCACGGCTTCAACGACCGCGACTATCACGATGGCCTTATTCCACGGGGGGATGGCTCCTATGCGTTCTGAAAAAGTGGTTCACCTGTCCAGCATTGCCGGCCCGCAGGTCACCTCCATGGCCATGTGCGAAGAGCATGGCCCGTATGAGGCAACGACCCACCAGGTACTCAACCACACCTTTCGTTCCCCATGCCCAGGCTGCAAGGCGGCGCAGGTTGCGAAAAGCCAGGCCGAGGACGTCAAGCGTCAGCGTGTTGACCTCGCCTACAAGCTGGGTGACTCGCTGATTCCAAAGCGATTCAAGGACAAGACCTTCGACAGCTACGCGGTGAGCTGCGACGGCCAGCAAAAGGCCAAAGCGCGCTGCGAACGTTACGCCGCCGAGTTTGATGCCAACCTGGCCGCCGGGCGCTGCCTGATCCTGGTGGGTAACCCGGGCACCGGCAAAACGCATCTTGGCGTGTCTATCGCCCAAGCCGTGATGGCCAATTCCACCCATACGGCTGCCTATCGGACCCTTGGTGGAATCCTGCAGGCCATCCGCGCCACGTTCGATGGCGGTTCCGGCCAGACCGAGGGGAGCATCCTTGACGCATTGATTCGCCCGTCACTGCTGGTTCTCGATGAAGTCGGAGCGAGCAAGGAGGCCCCGAGCGATTTCGAGCTGAGCCGGCTGTTCTCGATCATCAACGGTCGCTACGAGCGGATGCTGCCGACCATCGTGATTTCCAACCTTGGCGCGAAGGAGTTGCCAGCGGCTATGGGCGAGCGATCGGCCGACCGGCTGCGGGAAGGCGGCGGCATCGTCCTGCCGTTCGACTGGGCGTCCCACCGCGGGCGGGAGTCGATCTGATGCGCCAGTCCAAGCTGACCAAGGCCGCGCGCGGGCGTGAGTGCCAGGTGCGCATCCCAGGCGTATGCAACGGCAACCCCGAGACCACCGTACTTGCGCACTACCGCCTGGCGGGCACCTGCGGCGTCGGCAAGAAGCCGCACGACCTGCAAGGCGCCTGGTGCTGCAGCGCTTGTCACGACGCGTGCGACGGACGCAGCCGGGCAGTGGATCGCGACACCGCACGCCGGTACCACGCCGAGGGCGTCATGCGCACCCAGGCGCTGCTGCTCAATGAGGGGGTGCTGATCGCATGAATTCGCCCGCCATTCGCCCGTTCAGGGCCAAGCCGACTCGCGCCAAGCCCGTCGATCGGGAAGGGCAGGAGCAGGCCGCGCTGATGCAGGAGCTGCAACTGCGCTACCCGCAGGCCTACAAGCTGATCTACCACGTCCCGAACGGCGGGCACCGGGTCAAGGCAGTGGCTGCCAAGCTGAAGGGGCAGGGCGTGAAAGCCGGTGTGCCTGACCTGGTGCTGCCCATGGCTCGAGGTGGCTATTTCGGCCTATACATCGAGTTCAAGGCCATGCCGCCCTATGACGCGCCGGTATCTCCGAGCCAGGATGCCTACCTGCAGGCGCTTGCCGATCAGGGCTACCTAGCCATCGTGTGCCGGGGCAACATCGATGCCGTCGAGGCCATCCGCGCCTATCTGCTGCTGCCTGCCACGGTGGCTGCATGAGCGCGACCCGGGAAGTGAAACTGAGCGAGGCCGAAGTGCGCCGGCAGGCCGCCGACAAGTCGGTGCGCGACCTGCGCGACCCGCGTCACCCTGGCCTGTACCTGCGTTTCTGGAGCAACCGTGAGCGCGGCACCTGGCACCTGGTGCGCGGCAAGAAGTGGGTGCCGGTCGCCCGTTGGCCTGACCTGAACGTGGCGGCGGTGATTGCCGAGCTGCCCGCGCTGCGTCAGCGGTTGCTGCGCGATCCGGCCACGGCGCCGGTGGTTTCCGGCATGGCCACCGTGGGGCAGCTGCTTGACTGGTACGGCGATCGGATGGCGCGTGACCGCTCGCTGTCGGCCAAGCGCAAGGCCGGCGCCCGCTCTGCCATTGCCCAGCACTTGAAACCGCGCCTGGATGACGTGGCCTTGGCTGACGTGTCTGCCGATGCGTTGGACAAGCACTTGATGTGGCCGTGCCAGGCCGAGGTGTCGCTGTCCTACCTGCGGCAGATGTTCGCGCTGCTGCTGACCGCCTTCCGCCAGGCACTGCAACTTGGCCTGATCGACCGTAACCCCATGGCCGGGATGCGCTTCAACGACTTCACCAAGGCCAAGATCCTGCCCAAGGCAGCCCGCCTGCGTGATGTGCAACTGCCGGAGCTGATGCAGCAGCTGGCCCAGGCATTCGAGCAGGATCCAGGCGCTGCCATGCTGGCCCTGATGATGCTGGCCCACGGCACCCGGATCGGTGAGACCCGCATGGCGCGCTGGAATGAGATCTCGCTGGCAGCGGCCGAGTGGTTCATCCCCGCCGCCAACGCCAAGACCCGTACCGAGCACCGCCTGCCTCTGACCGCCCAAGTGCAGGCGCTGCTGACTCGGTACCGGGCTATCCAGCAGACCGAGGGCTACGAGGGTGTGTACCTGTTCCCGAATCGCCGGGGCCTGTGCCTGAGCGAGACGCAGGCCAGCAACGTGTTCAAGCGCCTGGGGCAGGGCGAGTGGACCAGTCACGACCTGCGCAAGGTTTCCCGCAGCACCTGGACCGACCTCGGCATCGACGGCCACATCGGCGAGATGCTGCTGAACCACAAGCTGGGCAAGATCGCCAGCACCTACATCCACACCCAGGCCATGCAGCAGCGCCGCGCCGCGCTGGAGAAGTGGCATGCCTGGCTTGATCTGATCGGCTTCGCAGCCATCCACGGCCTTACCAAGGCCTTATTTGAAAATTCGCAGAATTCGCCCGAGGCCACAGCAGCCGTGGCACCGAACGACCGTACCGCATTTGTAATTAGCGAGGATTCAAAGTGACAGGGAAGAGCCATGGCCCTGCCTTCAAGAAGGCTGTGATCAGGTTGGCTCAGTGCCCTTTGTGCCGTGGGAGAGCGGTCACTCAGGGTGTGTTTCACGAACTGCCATGCGACCACTGTAACGCCTCAGGCTTTGTGGCAGCAGCAACTGGTGAGGCCCTGTCCCTGGATGAACTGGTGACCCAGCTCAGCATGAGGCTTCGGGCAGCGCTCCGGCAGATCGAGCAGTTGAAGAGCCCTCAGGCGTCCGGGCCTGAGGCTACATATCAGGGAAGCAACCGGCGCGGCGCCGGCGGCACCAACTACACCGGCGATTGAGGGGGAAGGACATGATCTACAACAGCGTATCGGGTGCAGTCGTCGCCGCTCTGGCGGCAGGGGAGAAAGGCGCTGCGAAAGGCCAGGCATGGCAGAAACTCTACAAGTCGGCGGAAGAGGAGGGTGGTTGCCTGGCTTCGCTAGGCGGCAATTCAGACGGCTTTGACCGGGCTCAGATTGATTACTGGCTGGCTGCGCGCCTCCATCACCTGCTCATTCCCCGCCACTGGAGCGCACTCAATGCGAAGTACGCCACCAGCAAGGCAAATCGGCTGCAGGGCATCACGGCTATCGCGCCGCTGATTGCCAGCCCGGCACCTCAGCTATTCATCTACAAGGCCGTGACCACCTGGGCCATCCCAAAGCTCAAGGGAGCGCGCCGCAAGGGGCCTCGCTCGGTTGTGGTGGATATCCCGCTGGATGCGCCTGAATGGCGCCGAGAAAATCTGGTCAACGCTGCCTTGGCCGCTGGTCAGGCTGAGCGCAAAAAGGCAGAGGCCTTGGCCGAGGATCTGATCATTCTTCCGGGCAGCTTCTACGACATGAACACTTGGGATTTGGACGCTACGCCCGAGCCTACGCGCTACCGCTGGCGTTCCGGGATCAAAGAGAAGCTTGACGGCATGATCAACGACTCTCTGAGGGAGGTTCGGGCGATTCTTGAAGCGGAAGGCCTGCTGATCAAAGACGCCGCATAATTGCCTATTGACATCTGTGAGAGAGTGAGAGAAATTATACCTATCCTGTCATTCCTGCGCGTGTTGAGGAGTGATGTGTAAAAGCCCAGCCACAGAGCTGGGTTTTTTTTTGAGCGCGTGATATTGAACTGCCTCCATGTGTTGATCACGGATGTAGTGATGCGTCGAGATTTGAATAAAGTTAGGCATCTGTTGGAGCTACTTGAGAAGCGTGCAGATGAAAAAGGTATGTCCCGCCAGGCCTTGACAGAATTGTGGAAGGAGTCTGGTAAGAGTGCGGTGCCGCCTCTCGATACCCCCGAGTTTTCTTATTTGATTGCTCGAACAATGGAGGCTGGATTCATCAGTCATGGCAGCCACGGATTCCAGCTCACTTGGAACGGCCATGAGTGGCTTGACCGCAATCGGAAAACAAATTTTTAAGCCTCCTTCCAGTGCTTTGATTATTGCAAAGCTATCACCCGTGAGCCCCGGCATCTGCCGGGGCTTTCTATTTTTTGCTCCCCGAAAAAGGGAGGAATCGAGATGCCAAACATGCCCGAGAAGGATCCTGGCCTGTGGGCCGCTGTGCTCACCTGGGTGATTGCCCATCAGCCCCAGCTTGGCGCCGCCGGCCTGTCCGTTGCGATCGCCGTCCTCCGGGTCGTGTATGGGGGCGGCACCCGCCGCCAGATGTTCTTGGAGGGTGCCCTGTGCGGTCTCATCACCCTGGCCCTGGTGCCGCTGCTCGAATGGATGGGCCTGCCACAGGGTATGGCCACCTTCGCCGGCGGAATGGTCGGGTTCATGGGTGTGGAGAAGCTTCGCGGCTACTCCGATATGTTCCTGTCCCGCAAGGCCCAAGGCTGATGAGTTGCAGCGGATGCGCCGCCCGGCGCGAATGGATCAACAAGTGGATGAAGGTGGCCCGTGAACGAGCAAGCAATCTTTTTGCTCCAGCAGATCCTGGACCAGCAGCAGAAGCAGACAATCCTTCTCGAACAGATCGCGACCCAGAACCTGGCACTGATCGGAGCACTGGCGGATGAGGGCGATGTCGATCCTGATACTCCTCCTCAGACTTACCTGAGTGGTGCGCCATGCCGATGAGACCTCAGCGTCCGTGCCGGGCGTCAGGCTGCAGAGCACTGCACCGCAACGGAAATGGCTACTGCGATGGCCATGCCGACCTGGCTGCAGAGCAGGCCAAGGCTTGGGCGACCCGCAAAGGATCTGGTCGTGGTGGTCGCCCATGGCGTCGCAAGCGTGAACGCATCCTCAAGCGAGATCAGTACCTATGTCGGTGTGACGACTGCACCCAGCTTGGACGCATCCGAGAGGCGCATGAGGTGGACCACATCGTGGCCCTGGCCCACGGTGGCAAGGACGATGACGACAACCTTCGGGCGATCAACCGCGACTGCCACAAGGCGAAGACGCAGCGGGAGTCGAAAACGATCAAAAAATGATCGAAACGAGGCAAATGAGACGAAATCTCGTTGGAGGGAAGGGGGAGGGTCAAAAGTTCAGGCCCTTTCGCCCGGACACCGCGCCCTCAATCGTTTTTTTACACCCGCGAAATATAAAGTTTAGTGGAGGCGCCGATGCCAGGGGTTGCCGGGCGCTCCGGCCGTCGCCCAAAACCCACGGCCCAGAAGGCGTTGGCCGGCAATCCCGGCAAGCGCAAGCTGAACAAGGACGAACCAGATTTTGCCCTCGTGACCAACGTTGACGCGCCCGAATGGCTGTGTGAACACGCCACCCGGGTATGGGAAATGCTGGTTCCGGAATTGCTCCGGGCAAAGGTTCTTGCCTTGACCGACATGCACAACGTCGAGGCGTTCTGTTCTGCCTACGGTAACTGGCGAAGAGCACAGGAATCGGTTATCGCCCACGGCATCGTGGTGGCTGGAGCCACCGGCGGGCCGGTGAAAAACCCGGCGCTCACTGCAGCTAACGAAGCGATGCGCCAGATGGTCACCTTCGGTTCCATGCTGGGTCTGGACCCGGCCAGCCGCACGCGGATCATCGGCGGCAACAAGCAGAAATCCACCAACGAGTTCGCAGCCCTACTGAGTTCCTGATGGCCAGAGCCAAGTACACCAACGTCGACAAGGCGATGGCGTGGGCAAAGTCCGTCCTCAAAGGAAAGTTTCCCGCTTGCCGATTCATCCACCAGGCGATCGAGCGGCACTTCGATGACGTAGCGGCTAGCCGATCGAAGGATTACCCGTACAAGTTCGACCCGGCCAAGGCTGAGAAAAAGCTGCGGCTCATGCAGCTGCTGCCTCACACCAAGGGCGAATGGGCGTTCAAGCGACAGCTGATCACCCTGGAGCCTTGGCAGCTCTTCGGCCTGGCCTGCACCTTCGGCTGGGTCCGGAAGAAGGGCGGGTACCGGCGCTTCCGCGAGAGCTACTGGGAAGTGCCGCGCAAGAACGGCAAATCGGTGATTGCGGCCGGCGTCGGCATCAGCATGTTCACTGCCGACAACGAGTTCGGCGCCGAGGTCTACTCCGGTGCGACCACCGAGAAACAGGCGTGGGAGGTGTTCCGTCCTGCAAGGTTGATGGTCAGTCGCTCCCCGATGCTGATCGAGGCAGCAGGCATCGAGGTCAACGCCTCGAACCTGAACATCCCGTCCAACGGCAGCCGCTTCGAGCCGTTGATCGGCAACCCCGGTGATGGTGCATCGCCGTCCTGCGCGATCATCGACGAATACCATGAGCACGATAGCGCGGCCCAGTACGACACGATGCTCACCGGCATGGGCGCACGCCGCCAGCCGTTGATGTTCATCATCACCACAGCCGGCGCGAATATTGAGGGTCCGTGCTACGACAAGCGGCGCCAGGTCATCGAGATGCTCAACGGCACCGTCCCCGACGACGAGCTGTTCGGCTACATCTGGACGCTCGACGACGGCGACGACTGGACCGACCCGAAGAACCTGGCCAAGGCCAACCCCTGCATGGGAGTGTCCGTGTTCCAGGAGTACCTGGAGAGCCAGCTGGCCAGGGCGATCCGCTCGGCGCGCTTCACCAACACGTTCAAGACCAAGCACTTGAACCTGTGGGTGAGCGCCAAGTCCGGCTTCTTCAACATGGAGAGCTGGAAAGCCTGCGAGGACAAGACGCTCACGCTTGAACAGTTTGAGGGCCAGGAATGGGTTGCCGGCTTCGACCTAGCGCGGAAGCTGGACATGAACTCCAGGGCCAGGCTGTTCTGGCGTGAGGTCGATGGGAAAATCCACTATTACAGTGTTGGGCCTGCGTTCTGGGTGCCGGAAGACACGGCCAATGACGTAGACAACAAGCGAATGTCAGAGCGCTTCCAAGCCTGGGTCAACACTGGCCATCTGATCGCCACGCCCGGTGCCGAGGTCGATTACCGCGAAATCCTCGAGGACACCAAGGACGCCAACAAGCTGGCCCCGATCAGGGAGAGCCCGATCGACCCGCACGGAGCCACTGGTCTGAGCCATGACCTGGACGACGAGGGCTTCAACCCGATCACCATCACCCAGAACTACACCAACATGTCCGACGGCATGAAGGAGCTGGAGGCAGCAATTGAGGCGGGCCGCTTCCACCACGACGGCAATCCGATCATGACCTGGTGTATCGGCAACGTGATTGGCAAGAACCTGCCGGGTAACGATGACGTGGTGCGACCAATCAAGCAGGGCGAAGACAACAAGATCGACGGCGCCGTGGCACTGATCATGGCTGTTGGATCGGTTCTGCGCCTGGCTGCCGAAGGCTCTGGCGGCTTCGACAACTTCTTCGCCAACCCTATCGTGGTTGGCTAATGGGACAACCTATGAAAACTGGCCTGATCATCTTTCTGGTGCTTGCCGCCGGCGGCTTGCTGCTGGGCGTTGCTGGCGTATATGTGCTGGCCGGCCTGGGTTACGCGCTGCTGGCCGCTGCCGGTTCGCTACTGGTAGCCGCGGGCTTCATTCGCAAGGGGTTGATCGGTGGCTAAATCACTCACGCAGATCCTCGGCCAGGCCTTGGTGAAGTCGGCCGAGCCGGGAGTGGCTTCGAGCCTGGCTGGATGGGCTGGCCGCAAGATTGGCCTCACCGACTCCGCGTTCTGGAACACGTACTACGGCACCGATTCAGCGTCGGGAAAGGTGGTCAGTCAGCAGACGGCGCTGCAGCTCTCGACGGTGTGGGCTTGCGTGCGCTTGATCGCCGAGACCATTGCAACGCTGCCGATCGCTCTGTATGAGGACAAGAACGGCGCGCCGGTGGTGGCCAGCTCCCACCCGGTCAACTTCGTCATCAGCCAGCAGCCGAACGCCGATCAAACCCCAGTGGAATTCTGGGAGAACGTCCTGGCCAGCTTGTTGCTGCAGGGGAACGCCTTCTGCGAGCCTCACCAGAGGGGCCGCACGCTGACCAGCCTGGAATTTCTATTACCGCAGAACATGTCGCCACCGCGGCGCTTGGCCGATGGCTCGATCGAGTACCGCTACACCGACAACTTTGGCAAGCCTCACACGTTGACCGAGGATCAGATGGTGCACGTGCGAGCCTTCGGCGTTGACCCGCTTTGCGGCCTGTCGCCTCTGGCCTACGGGCGACAGGTGCTGGGCTCGGCCATGGCGGCTGATGAGTCGGCGGCCAAGATGTTTGCCAACGGCATGAAGCTGGGCGGCGTCCTGTCCACGGACCAGATCCTCAAGCCGGAACAGCGGAAGGATATCCGCGAGGACATGATCAAGCAGTTCTCAGGCGCGACGAACCACGGCAAGACGATGGTTCTCGAAGCGGGCATGAAGTACCAGCAGGTATCCATGACGCCTGAGGATGCCCAGATGCTGCAGACCAGGGCGTTCAACGTCGAGGAGATTTGCCGCTGGTTCCGCGTGCCGCCGTGGATGGTCGGGCACACACAGAACTCCACCAGCTGGGGCACCGGCATGGAGCAGCAGATGATCGGCTTCCTATCCTTCACCCTGCTGCCGTGGATCAAACGCATCGAGATGTGCGCCAACCGGCGTCTGCTGCGCCCTGACGAACGTCGCCGCTTCTACGTGAAGTTCAACCCGGAAGGGCTGCTGCGCATGGACAGCGCGGCGCGGGCGGCCTTCTACAGCTCCATGACGCAGAACGGTATCTACTCGCGAGACGACTGCCGGATCAAAGAAAACCTGCCACCGCAGGGCGGTAACGCCGCGAAGCTCACCGTGCAATCCAACATGCTGCCGATCGACAAGCTGGGTGAAGACCCCGACGGTGCCAACCAGGCCAAGTCGGCGCTGCTCGACTGGCTCAATGACCAGCCAAGAGGTAATACCCCATGAGGCACAAGGATCGACTGGCGGCGGTCAAGTACCGCTCTTTCGACTATGACGTGAAGGCTGTCGGTGACGACGGCCTTTTTTCTGGCTACGGCTCGGTGTTCGGCGTCGTCGATAGCTACAACGAGGTAGTCGCGCCTGGCGCCTTCCTGGAGTCGATCGAGGACGCCAAGGCCAAGTCGCGAACCTTCCCGGTGCTCTGGCAGCACCGCACCGGCGAGCCAATCGGTAGCTGGGAAATCAGCAGCATGAAGGAAGACGACCGGGGTCTGTTCGGCGCCGGGGAGCTCTGGTTGCAGGACGCCCCGTATGCGCGTATCGCCTACCGTGGCATGCAGACCCGTTCGATCACCGGCCTTTCGATTGGCTATTACGTCCGCGAATCGAGCTTTGACGAGAAGACTCGGATCCGAACGCTGACCAAGCTAGACCTGATCGAGATCTCCATCGTCACCGTGCCCGCCAACGACGAGGCGCGCACCGACACCATCAAGTCGAAATTGGCCCATGGCGGCCTGCCTTCGATGCCCGAATTTGAGTTGCTCCTGCGCGAGGCAGGCTTCTCGAAATCTCAGTCCACGGTGATTGCCAACCGCGGGCTGCAGCACCTGCTCCGGAGCGAGTCCGAGGGCGACCTGGCAGCAATCGAAATCGTTGAGGCGTTGAAATCGCGCCCAGCACTTTCTCTCCCATCGTTTTGAGGATTCATCATGCATAACGCCATGAGCAACCAGGCTCGCTCCGAACACCGCCAGTTCCAGCGCAAGGAGCACGCCGAAGACAAGCTGCAACTGAAAGCGGTCAACGACCTGCTCGATGAGCGCGACAAAGAGATCAAGGCGTTCGCCGCCAAGGCCACCGAAGAAATCAAGTCGCACGGCACCATCCTGGCCGACACCAAGACCATCCTCGATGGCCTGGTGAAGGACGGCTTGGGCCTGCAGGACCGCCTGCAAGAGATCGAGCAGAAGATGGCCCGCCGCTTCTCCGCCAATGATCCAGTCGATTTCAAGTCGGCTGGCGAGGAGCTGACCGAGTGCGACGACTTCAAGTCGCTGCAAACTCGCGGTCGCGGCATCGTTCGCGTAGGTCGCAAGGCCGTGACCAACATCACCAGCGCTACCACCGGGACCGGTGGCGTCGGCGTGGCGATCCAGCCGACCCGGGTACCCGGCATCGTGGTGGGCCCAGAGCGTGAATTCACCATTCGCGACTTGATCATGCCAGGCCGCACCGGCTCGAACGCGGTCGAGTTCGTGCAGGAAACCGGCTTCCAGAACATGGCCGCGCCGCAGGCGGGTGAGGGCGCCGCGAAGGCCCAGTCCGATCTGTCCTTTGGCCTGAAGACTACCAACGTCATCACCATTGCCCACTGGTTCCGCGCTTCCAAGCAGGTGCTGTCGGACATCCCGCTGCTGCAGAGCTATATCAACGGCCGTGCGATCTACGGCCTGAAGTACAAGGAAGAGGAGCAGCTGCTGGCCGGCGACGGCACCGGGCAGAACCTCCTGGGCCTGATCCCGCAGGCTACCGCGTTCAACGAGGCGCTGCGCAAGGCCGGTGACACCAAGATCGACACCCTGCGCCGCGCGATCTTGCAGGTGCGCGTTGCCGAGTACCGCGCTTCGGCCATCGCGTTGAACCCGGTGGACTGGGCCGACATCGAGCTGACCAAGGATGCCAATGGCTCCTACATCTGGGTGAACGTCCAAGAAGGGGGCGTGCAGCGCCTGTGGAAGCTGCCGGTGGTGGACAGCAACGCGGTGCCAGAAGGCGAGTTCTTGGTTGGCGCGATGAACATCGCGGCCCAGGTGTTCGACCGCGAGGAGGCGGCTGTCGAGGTCTCCACCGAGGACGGTGACAACTTCCGCACCAACATGGTCACCATCCGTGCCGAGGAGCGCTTGGCTTTGGCGGTGTATCGCCCTGAGTCGTTCGTGCACGGCGAATTCGAACCCACCCCGTAATCAGCTCAGGAGTGCGCCCGGGAAACCGGGCGTGACCGCGCATGCCAGACATCAAAGTCAAAACCATCAAGGGCTTCAACAACGGTGGTGCTTACGTTAAGCGCAACCAAGAAATTACCGTCGACGAGCTGCGTGCTCGCGACTTGCTGCGCAATGGCCTTATCGAGGAGTACGACGTGAAGAAATCCGCGGAGCCCGAGAACAAGAAGGCGCCGGAGCCGGCCAACAAGGGCGGCAAGGGTACGGCCACCAAAGCCAAGGAGTGATCCATGTCTGTGATCGCCATCGACCTGGCCATGCATCACCTGCTGGCTGAACCTGAAGACCAGGTGCTGGTCCAGGCGCAGCTCGATGCGGCGGAGGAGGCGGCCATGCAGTTCCTCAACCGCCGCTTCTACCTCGACCAGGTGGCGCTCGACGAAGCCCGCGCCGGCGTCTCTGCTGCCCTGCAACTAGCCAAGGAGGCGAACGCAGCCGCGCTCGATGCCGCTGAGGCGGAACAGGACCACGCCATGCGCTGCCGGCTGTTCGAGCACGCGCGCAAGGCCCTGGCGGATGCCTACGACGTGGCGGATTCCATCGCCTACGGCATGGTGCTTAACCCCGCCATCCAGGCGGCTTGCCTGCTCAAGCTTGGCCACCTGTTCGCCAATCGCGAGGAGGTCGTCACCGGCACCATTGCGACCGAGTTGCCGCTGGCTTCTCAGCATCTGCTGATGCCCTACCGCATCCGGATGGGTGTGTGATGCAGGCCGGCAAGCTACGGCACCGGATCGACATCGAGGAGTTCATCGCCGTCCGCGACGAAGAAAGCGGTGAGTTCGGTGAGCCTGACTGGGTGTCGAAGTGGCCAAGGTGCCCGGCCCGGGTTGAGCCGTTATCAGCTCGCGATCTGGTAGCGGCGAAGGCGGCCCAGTCCGAAGCCACGGCGCGTATGGTGATCCGGTATCGCCAAGGCGTGCTGCCCTCTATGCGCATCATCTACCGCGGCGAGGTGTACAGCATCGAAGGCCCGCCCCTAGAAGACGATAAGTCAGGTCAGGAATACCTCACCATCCTCGTGTCGAAAGGGGTGAAAGATGGCTGACAACGTCGAGTTCAGCATCACCGGCTTGGATAGCCTGCTGGGGAAGATGGACTCGGTCAGCTACGACGTTCGCCGCAAGGGTGGTCGTGCCGCATTGCGCAAGGCCGCGCAGGTGGTGATGCAGAAGGCCAAGGAAGGCGCCGAGCGGATCGACGACAAGGCAACCGGCCGCTCGATCTCTGACAACATCGCCCTGCGCTGGAACGGCAAGTTGTTTAAGCAGACCGGAGACCTCGGCTTCCGGATCGGTGTGCTGCACGGCGCCGTGCTCAAAGACGGCGGCGACCTCAGTCCGAACTCGCCCACGCCGCACTGGCGTCTGATCGAATTCGGGACTGAGAACATGGCCGCTGTGCCGTTCATGCGGCCTGCGCTTGCCGACAGCATCAGCGAGGCCACCAGCACCTTCGTCACCGAGTACGAGAAGGCGATAGACCGCGCCATCCGGCGCGCTGCGAAGAAGGCCGTATCCAAATGACTGCCCCCATTTTTGAAGTGTGCTCCCGGGCTGCAGGTGTGACTGCATTGCTCGGTGTCGGCGCTGCGCTGCGGCTGTATTCCTTTGGAGAGGCTCCAGAGGGTGTGGCTAAGCCATATGCGGTCTGGCAGCTGGTGAACGGCAGCCCGGAGAACTACCTGGCTGGCCGCCCAGATGTAGACGGGTTCTCGTTGCAGATCGATGTGTATGGCACCACCGGCACCTCGGTTCGCAAAGTTCGCGATGCGATTCGCGATGCCATTGAGCTGCGCGCCAATGTCACACGCTGGGGTGGCGAGGCGCGCGACCCCACCACAAAGAATTATCGAACCAGCTTCGACGTGGACTGGATAGTCCGCCGCTGAGCAAACCCGGCCCGCCGAGTGCGGGCTTTTCTTTGTCCGACAGGAGACAACCATGTCGATTTTGACCCAAGGCACGCAGGTGTTCGTGCTGGATAAGCCCACCCCTACGGGACCGATGGCAGTGCTCGAGGTTGAGTGCGCCACGGCCTTCAACCCTGGCGGAAACCCGGCGGACTCCATCGAGGACACCTGCCTCAAGGACAAGGATCGAACCTACAAAAAGGGATTGCGTACCCCGGGCCAGGCCGCCTTGACCGTGAATGCTGACCCGGCCAACGCCAGCCATGTGCGACTGCACCAGCTGTCCGAGTCGGACGCTGACACCAAGCAGAAGTGGGCCATTGGTTGGTCCGATGGGCCGGTTGATGCAGATGGTGAGCCGACCTCGCTGCCAACGGTCAACACCGCTGGTGATGACTTCGAACTGCCGACTAACCGCACCTGGTACATCTTCGAAGGCTACGTGTCGGACTTCCCGTTCGACTTTGCCGCGAACTCTGTCGTGAGCACGGCCGCCACTATCCAGCGCTCTGGCCGTGGCGTCTGGATTCCAAAGTCGACAAGCTGAGGTAACCCATGAAGTTGACACTCGACGCGCTGAAAAGCGCTGGCTCCTTCACTGGTCGCCCAGTGGAAAAGAAGATCAAGTGGCGCCAGAACGGCACCGACTTTGATGCAACCGTATTCGTTCGTCCACTCGGCTACCAGACTGCCGTGAGCGATGTGCTCTCGTTCAACGGAAAGCAGGACAGTATTGCCGGCAAGATCGCGGCCTCGATCTGCGACGAAGAGGGCAATCCGGTGTTCAGCAGCCCCATGGACATTACCCATGGCCCGCTTGATCCGGTCGAGCTCGCGAAAGATCCGAAAAGCACCAAGCGTATGGGCTCACTTGATGGTGCGCTTTCGGTAGCGCTGCTCTTCGCTATCCAGGAGGTCAATGACCTGGGAAAGACGACGAGCTCACCGAACTCGACGAAATCTGGCACGAGCTCGTCCTCTCCGGCGTCGGTGGGCCGACGATCGCGCAAGCCAAAGAATCCCTCAGCCTGAGCGAGTTCCGGTCCTGGGTGAGGTTTCGCCGGCGCCGCGGCTCCTTGCACCTTGGTATGCGCATCGAGCGATCCGTGGCTGTGCTCGCGGCGTTGACGGCCAATCTTCATCGAGACCCACAGAAGCGCCCGTCGCCCTACACAGTTGCGGACTTTGCTCCGCATGACCACGACGACCGGGAAATCACACTCGTAGAGGCGATGAGCTCCTGGGGCTGATCGGGTTCTACACGGTGGCGGCACTTTGATATGCTCCGGCGTTTTCAATGTGAGGGAATACAGATGCGCCGTGTGCTTGCTTTAGCAGTATTGTGTGGAGCTTTGTCGGGGTGCGGCGAGCCCAAGATCGATGGTAGCTCTGAGGAGGCTTTCAAAAAGTCCATTGACAAGATCTCCCAGAGCCTTCCTGTAGCAGAAAGAAGTAAGTTTACCTCTGACATAATGTATCTCGCTATGCAGGGCGTGGACTTCAAAGACGTTATGAGTGGTCGGACAAACGCTGAAGATATTGCCACTGAAATGCGTACATCTCTTGGTGGTAAGGGCGCGAAGGAGGTTTCTGCTGAGGCCGATCGCGTTCGAGCGGAAAGAGCTGAGCGTGAGCGTCAACAGGCTCTCTCGGAAATTCTAGAACTCGAAAAGAAAAAGGCAGATTCTGATAAAGCTGCAGAACAGTTGAAAAAGTTTGAAGTGCTTAAGTCCAGATTCTACAAGCGGACAGAAGAGTATAGCTATCGTGAGAAGCCCATCATTGAGGTTTCCATCAAGAACGGGACAGGACAAGCTGTATCCAGAGCTTACTTCAAAGGTACGATCGCTTCTCCGGGACGATCTGTTCCTTGGCTTGTCGAGAGCTTCAATTACGAAATCTCGGGTGGTGTTGAACCAGGGGAAGCGCAGAGCTGGTCTCTCGCACCCAATCAATTTAGTAAGTGGGGCGACGTTGATCCTCCGAAAGACGCAATGTTCACGGTTGAGGTTGTTCGCCTAGACGGAGCTGATAACGAACCTTTATTCGGATCAGGCCAGTTTGACGAGCGAGACGCCGCAAGATTGGAGTCTCTAAAAAAACAGTACCCAAACTAAGTTAAACCCGCTTCGGCGGGTTTTTTTATGCCCGGAGAAAAAGATGGCATCTAGATCACTGGGCACCCTGACTCTCGATGTTATTGCCAAAGTTGGTGGTTTTGTAGAGGGCCTTGATAAGGCTGGCAGAAGCTCATCAAACTGGCGGAAGGATGTAGAGAAAAACGCTAAAGCAGTTGGCACGGCAATCGGTGCTGCAGTCGCTGCTGGTGTAACGGCGCTTGCTGCTTTCACGGTTTCAACGGTATCAGCGGCCAGTGAGATCAGCCGCCTATCGGCAGTCGCGGGAAGCAATACCGACGAGTTTCAGCGATATGCGGCTGGCGCGAAGGCAGTAGGCATTGAGTCGGACAAGTTCGCCGACATCCTCAAGGATGTGAACGACAAGGTTGGCGATTTCCTGCTGAACGGTGGGGGGGAGCTGCAAGACTTCTTCAAGACTATCGCGCCGAAGGTTGGTGTCACCGCCGAACAGTTCCGCAACCTCTCCGGGCCGCAGGCTCTGCAGCTCTTTGCAACCAGTCTCGAGAAGGCCGGCCTTAGTCAGGCCGAAATGACCCAGCAGATGGAATCGCTGGCGAACGACGCCACGTTGCTCCTGCCGTTACTCCGCGACAACGGAGCAGGATTCAACGTCCTGGGCGATGCGGCCGAGAAAGCCGGCGCGATCATGGATCAGAAGACCATCGCTGCGACGCAGAACCTTGCAGCTGCTGGTTGGCTGGCTCAGCAATCCATGGCCGGCATCAAAAACCAGCTCGCCTCGGCATTGATGCCTACGCTGAGTGGCTATTCGGACATCCTATTCGACCTGAGCCAGGATACGGAGACGATGACGGCGCTGTCGGACGGCCTGCGCGTGGTGATGGACTTCGGCGCGAAGACTGCCCTGGCCCTGGCATATGCCGTTGAGCTCACCGGCAAATCCATCTCCGGGTTAGTGGACATCGTCGGTGGTTCGTTAGAGGGCGTCGACCTGTCGAAACCGCTCGAGGCCATCGACAAGATCAAGGAGAACTCGTCAAGGCTTGCTGGCGATGTCGGCAAGGACTTGGACAAGCTGGACGAGCGTTACAACAAGCTTTGGGTACGTGTTGACCAGGCTGGCTCATCCGGGCAAGCGAGTGGAAAGATCAAGGAAATTGCTGGGGCGCTTGCCCTGGTGAACAAGGAAGGCGCCAAGGGCACGTTCAAGGCACCGACTGCCGAAGCTCTGGCTGCGGCAAAGGCGGCAGAGCAGGCCGCCAAGAAGCTGCAGGGTCAATTCGATACTGCGGAAGAGGGCTACAAGCGACAGATCGCCCTAATCAACACCGAGACCGACAAGCGCAAGGAGGCCACCGAGGTTGCCAAGCTACAGTTTGAACTGGAGTCTGGAAACCTCGCCGGGCTGAGCGCCAAGCAGCAGGAGCGCCTGAAGGGCCTGGCCGCTGAGCTGGACCAGCTGAAAAAGTTGAAGCAGGCCAAGGAGGATGACAAGGCGGTCGCCGGGTTTGATGCCAGCGTGAAGAGGCAGCTGGACATTGACCAGCGCGCACTGGATGCGCCGCTGCTGAATGCCTACAGCAGCGACGAGATGAAGCAGCGCGCCCTGGACATGCTGGCGATCGAGCAGGACTACCAGGACCAGCTTGAGGATCTTCGTCAGCGGCATGAAGCCGGCGATGTGTCGGATTCGGCGTACGAACGCGAGAACGACATCCTCGAAAAAGCCTTGGAAAAACGCCGGGCCATGCAGGAGAAGTACTACGAGGACATCGACAAACTTCAGCTCAACGGTACGGCCGGCTTCCTCAGCGGCTTTGCCACCCAGGCCGAAGCGGCGATGGACCTTTATGGCAGCATGCAGCAGGTCGGCGCCGATACCTTGGCCAACCTGACGGATGCTGTCACTGAGTGGGCCGAGACTGGAAAGCTCGATGTCGAGGGCTTTGCCTCAACGTTCATTCAATCCATGGGCAACGCGCTTCTATCCTTCGCCGCCGCGCAGGTAGCCATGGCTGCCCTGAACGCCTTTGTTTCCATGATCGGCGTTCCCTTCGTGGGTCCAGCGATTGCACCTGGTGCTGCAATCGCCGCCGCCGGCGCCGCTGGTGTGCTCATGTCCGCTGTTGGCGCCTCGCTGGATGGCCAGGCGCACGACGGCATCGATTACGTGCCGGCTGATGGCACCTGGAACCTGAAGAAGGGCGAACGGGTTACCACCGCCGAAACCAGCGCGAAGCTTGACCGCACATTGGATAGCGTGGCGAAAAACTCGAATCAGCCTGGGGCTCTGAAGATCATCAACAATGGCCCGCCGGTGCGGGCGCGTCGCGAAATGTCCGAGGGCGAACTGGCAGTGATCCTTGATGCAGCTGAGGACAGGATCGCCAGAGGGTTCGCCCGCGGTACAGGCAAGGTCAGTCGCGCCGCCGGGGCGGCCTACGGCTTGAGGAGGGACCCGAAATGACGGCGCTTGAAGTTGTTTACGCCTCGGGTGGGGATGACATAGTTCCAACGCTGGAGATTTCCTGCCCTGCCTGGGCCAAGACGCTTTACCTAGTGCAGGACTTCGAAGACTTCCGGGCCACGACCGAAGCTGGCAAAACAGTCACGTTCCTGGCCTCGGCCATCGACGTGGCGTTGCCAGCCAAGGACAACAGCGGTGCACAGACGCTGACCTTCGTTATCGACAACGTAACGGGTGAAGCGCAGCAACTGATCGATGCATCACTCGAAGCCGAGGCCAGGGTCACCATCGTTTACCGCGAGTACCTGTACAGCATTCCCGGCGAGCCCGCTGACAGGCCATACCGGATGACATCGTTCGGCGGGACCATGGATGGACCTACGATCCAGATCGAGGCCGGCTATTACGACCTGATCAACATGATGTGGAACAGGTTCCGCTACACCACCGATTTCGCTCCAGCACTGACCTACCAGTAGCCATGTACGACAAATATTTCACCGCGACGTATGAAGACGGGGCGCGGGGTGAGGTCGTGGGCGGCCGATATCTGCTCGACTGCTGGGGCCTGGTCCTGGCTATCCGCGAGGAGGTCCTCGGCCTACCGCCTCTGCCTTCTTTCGGGCCAATCGACCGCCGGGACCTTCGCTCATCCGCCAAGGCCTATGCCAAGTACTCCAACCTGATGCCAGTTGGGCCACCAGTTCCGGGGGCAATTGCCGCCGTGATTCATGGTGGGCTGTGCACACACGTCGGTGTCGTCGTTCTGATTGACGGCGAGCTGCGGGTGTTCGAGACCAATCCCGTTGCAGGGGTGACCAACATGCGCCTGATCGACTTCGAGCGATCCTACCCAAAGGTCAAATACCATCGTGATCGAGATCTTCCCGAGCAAGCTTGAAGGCGGGCCGCTTGAGCGCTATCCGTTGGATCAGGCCACGACCCTCGAGGCGTGGCTGAAGGCCAAGGTCAAGGGTTACGAGCCAAGGCCGGTACCGCCGATCAGCATCCTGGTGAACGGCGAACTCGTTGAGCCGTCCGCCTGGTGTGAAACCGAGGTTGGGCCGGATGACGAGGTGGCAATCTACATCGAGCCAAAGGGCAGCTCTCTCAAGACCATCTTCAAGCCTGGCCCGCTGGCCAAGCTGTTTGGCCTGGGCAACCCTTTCGACCCGGTTAAGCCGGCCACGCCCAACATGCAGAACCGGAGCTCGAAGGAGCTGAACCTGTCGACGGTGAAGGGTAACCTGCCCGCACTGAATGATGTGATCCCAGAACTGGCCGGTTCGCCGAAACGGTTCCCGGACCTGCTGGCGCCGGTTCATAGATACTTCGGTGATCCCACCGAGCAATGGGCGGAATTGCTGTTGTGCATCGGCAGGGGCAAATATCAGGTGTTGCCCAGCGATATCCTGGTCGGGGACACGCCGATCGCTTCCCTTGGCGGTACCGCCAGCTACGCGATTTACGGCCCCGGCGAAGACTTGGCCAGCGAGACAGCCGCCCAGTGGTGGCATAGCGCAACCGAGGTTGGGGCGACCAACACCGGCAATGCCGGGCTCACGCTGACTACCACGGTTGCAGTGCAGCAGCAGTTCTCTGGCAGTGCCGTTCAGGCGAGTGACTTTGTGATCACCGTTCCTGAGGGGGCAGGGTGGTTCCCGGCCGGCTGGGCGGCCGGCATGATTGCTCGCATTGAGGTGCCTTACTCGTACACCTTCACCGCGCCCGCCGATGGTAGCGCCACGGTGATCAGCGGCAAGCACCTGCCTATGCTGCTGCCCTTTGTTGGCATGAAGATCGAGATCACCGGTGCCAACGCCGGCGAGTATGTCGTGGCCACCTACGACCCAGAGGTGCCAGGCACTCCGGAAGTGCCCGGTAGTGCTTCCATGGTGACCGGCAGCGCAGCGCCGAACCGCTTCAACTTCGATGTTGTGCCGCTGAGCTTCACCGTGACTCGCGGCGCGAGCACGTTTCCCGTGACGCTGAACACGGCCACCACCAACCTGGCCGGCTTGGTGTCGGCGGTGAACAGCGCATTGGCTGGTACGCCGCTGGTGGCTAGTGCTTCTGCTGGTCTGCTGCGTATTGCCGAGCAGACCGCGCCATTCAGCGGCATTGGGCTGGGCCTCACTGGAACGACTTCGGACATTTTCGGGGCCAGTCCGGTGTTCGTAACCGGCACCAAGTCGGAAGCTGCGACTGATGGCCAGTTCGCGAAGATGACCCTGGCATACGACGGCGGTGCGCCGGTTATCGGCCTGCAGGTCGGGGAGTTGCTATCGACCATCGGCTACCGCGACCTTCGGTATCGCATCACTGCCGTTTCAGACGACTCTGAGGATGATGATGAAGACACTCCGGAAAACGAAGCGCACGGGCCGTCCGCCATCACCGTCGCACGCTTGACTGACACCGGCGCCGAGGACGGTAGTTGGGGCGGTTTCGACCCTATTGAAACCAATGACGTGAACATTGTCCTCGATGGCTCTACCACCGAAGGTGACTGGTCAGGCCCGATCGCTGCGCTGCCCCCTGGGGAGGTCACCCGCCGGCTTGAGGTGGACTTCTTCTTCCCGCAGGGGCTGATCCGTTACACGGACAAGAACGGCAACCCACGCCAGGTCAGCGTCAAGGTCGAGATCCAGTACCGCGACATCGCGACAGCGGGCGATTGGACATCCGTGACTACGACCTACACAGCCACATCACCGGACCAGATGGGCTACACCCGCAAAATCTCGCTGCCAACCTTCATGCGCCCGGAAGTGCGCGTGCGTCGGATCGGCGAGGAGTCGACCAGCTCCAACAAGCAGGACCGCGTGCAGTGGTTTGGCCTGCGCGCCCGGATCGAGCGCGCGCCGCGGCGCTATGAGGGCGTCACGGTCATGGTGGTGTACATCAAGGGCAGCAACCGGCTTTCGGCTCAATCCCAGACGATGGTCTCGGTCCGGCCAACCCGGGTGCTGCCGGTGCGCAGCGGAGGCGCTTGGGCTGTCGAAACGCCCACCAGGGACATCGTGCCGTGGCTCGCTCACGTCGCTCGCAGCATTGGTTATACCGACGACGACCTTGACCTGGCGGAACTGGATCGGCTGGATGCTATCTGGCGGGCGCGTGGTGACAAATTCGACCTTGAGGTGAATGGCCAGGAAACGGTGCTTGAGGCGCTAAACACTGCCCTGATGGCCGGCTTTGCTGAGCTGACCATAGACCGCGGGCTGATACGCCCAGTGCGTGACGAACCTCGGTCGGTGTACGAGCACCTGTACACGCCGCAGAGCATGGTGGCGAGACTGGTCCGTAAGTTCACCACGGTGCGGCCAGACGATTACGACGGGGTAGATGTCGAGTACACGGACGAGGACACCTGGCAGAAGGAAACAGTGAAGTGCCGTCTGCCTGGTGACCAAGGCCTGAAGACAGAGAAGATCACGCTGAGAGGGGTGATTAACCGGGATCGGGCGTGGCGGATCGGGATGCGGCAGCGGCGGCGGTACAAGTACCAACGTCACGGCTATACGTTCTCCACAGAACTCGCCGCGATGAACAGCCGGTACAAGAGCTACTGCGCCGCCTCCGACGACATACCTGGATACGGACAAAGCTCATTGCTGATCGACCTTCAGGAGGGCAATGACCTGACCTTGTTGGAGAGTTCGGAGCCGCTGCCTTGGGAAGAGGGGGCCAACCACGTTGTTGGCCTTCGCCGCCCAGATGGCACGCTAAGTGGCCCATGGCCGGCAACCCGGGTCGACGAGACCAGGCTGACGGTTCCTCAGCTCGACTTCGTTCCGGATCTGTCTTGGGACATCGAGCCGCCGCACCTGCAGTTCGGCACGACCACCCGCTGGAGTTACCCGATCCTGATCGATTCCATTAAGTACAAAGACTTCACAGCCGATGTTGAGGCCGTGAACTACGACGTGCGGGTGTATGCCGACGACGATAACTTCGCTCCGACCTGAGGAATGGCCTGATGCTTTCGATACCTGACGACCTTCCGCTGCCGTTGCGCGAAGGGTATGGGTTCGCACCGGTGAGCCCCATCGAGCGAACGCCGCTGGTTACTGGCAGGGCAATGCAGCGGCGGCGCTACCGGACGGTTCCCACCCTGGTGAACGTCTCTTGGATGTTCACGGCCACCGAGGCAAAGCTGTTCGACGGTTGGCGCAAGTGGGGAATCAAGTGGGCGGATTGGTTTCTCTGTCCGCTCAAAACCCCGCTGGGACTCCAGCCGACCCGGGCCCGGTTCACGGATACGCCGGTGGTGCCGGAGTTGGTCGGCGTAGATCTTTGGCGCTACACCGCGGAGCTCGAACTGTTCGAGCTGCCCATCGTTGATGAGGCGGAATTCACCTCTCTGCTTGCCGGCATGCCGATCACGGTAATGACCGCCCAGCTCCGAGCCTTGCTGGAGCGCTGGTACACCAAGTCTTGGCCAGGCGCCACGGCTACCTAATTCTCTGCCCACTTCGGTGGGCTTTTTTTCGCCTGGAGTAAACATGAGCGGAGCAGAAGATCTCGCGCGCTTGACACAAACGATCGACAAGACCGACGAGCTGCTACTGTCGCCGGACATAAAGCTGGTGGAGGTATCCCCCGGTGTATGGCGTCCTACCAATGCCATGGTTATGGCGAACCTAGCGACTTTGCTGGGTGGGGCAATGCCTTACCCCTCGGTCGCGCTTGGGCTTGTGGGAACCGTAGACGGCACCAATTTCAGCGTGCTGTCCAGCGCTGAGGATGAGTACGTCAACGTTTACCGTAACTCCGGCGGCCTGGCTGTTTTCATCGATAGCTACCCGAACGCGAAAGCTACTCGGCGCGCCAGTTCGCTGGCTGAAACTGCTTATGGGTTGTCCAGCCCTCGGTCCCTTGATCCAGACATGCCTTGGGCGGTGACTGATCAGAACTACCAGCCGATCTTGGGCGCGAAACGCAATGGTACAGCGCATGCGATTTTGGACAGCATGCCTGGGCTAACGATGCTCGGTGACTACCGGTGGGCCCTGCCTGAGGATAACGGTGTTGTTCTGCTGGGGTTCAAGTGGGATGGAGAGGTCATCATCTATGGCCACGATACTGGGCCTGCTACTTCGTTTGTGGCCGGCCCCGTCGGTGGGCAGGATGTGTGGGTTCTGATCGACGGTGTTCCATATCAGCTCACCTCGAGCGGTGACAATTTTTCGCCTCGGGTCGCTAGCGGCAGCGTCACCTATATGCGTCGCAACGGCCCGCTGTCGATGGTTAAGGTTGACCTTCCAACCCCAGGCAGCGTGGCAGGGTTTGTCACTGCGCTGCTGCATATCCTCAGTTCGGGGCAGTCGCTTTCTATGGGGGCAACGGCAACTGCGACCACGCTCCAGCCGCCAACGGCAAATCGTCTGCTTACCCTGCAGGACGGCGCTCGCTTGTCTAACCAAGATGACACGCTAACAGCGGCCATGGTGGCTCCATTCAAGCCCCTGGTGACGAAGAGTACCGAGCTGCCAGCTGTCCAATTGTCCGCGCAGCTAAACCGAATTCGCGGGATCCCGAGCAACGCAGGCCTGTTGACCAGTTGCCATGGGCGAGGAGGGTTTGCAATCGCCTCGCTGAGCAAGGGAACCTTGCCTTATGCCAACTCGATCACGGCGGTTACCAATGCCAAGGCCGAGGCCACCCGCCTGGGCTACGGCTATCGGGTGCCGTTCGTTGATTGGATACAGGGCGAGAACGACGCGAACCGGGCTGCAGGTGTCTATCTAGCGGCATTGCTTCAGCTTCAGACCGACTACGATATCGACATTCGCGGGATCAGCGGTCAGGCACAGACTGTGCCGCTTCTGCTCGACCAAATTAGCAACTGGACGATGTACAGCACACCAACCAGTTTCGTTCCGTTGGAGCAACTGCAGGCGGCGCTGACCTACCCGACGCGCTTCTACTGTGCTGGGCCTAAGTATTGGCTACAGACAAGCCCGGATGGCATTCACCTTGGCGCCGATAATTCGATGCGCCTGGGGGCCATGCATGCCCGCGCCGCACAGGCGATTATCTCCGGAGCGTCTTGGAAGCCTACCCATGTGGTCTCGGCCACCCGGTCAGGTACCGTGGTGACACTGCGCTTCCATACTCCATCTGGCCCGCTTGCGATCGACACCGTCAACGTTACGGACCCAGGCAATCTTGGCATCCGCTATGTGGATGACTCCGGCGTTGCCACCATTCAGGGCGTGCGACTTCTGGGGAACAACACCGTCGAGGTCATCCTGAGTGCGGTCCCGACCGGGACAAACGCCTTTATCGGAATCGCCGATATAGGCACTGTGGGCGCCGCAGGTGGCCCGGTGACTGGCCCCCGCGCATGCTTGCGTGACAGCAGCCCCGACCTCGATGCCTATGGCCAACCTCTCTATAACTGGGCTTGCCACCAGCGCGTCAGCGTCTTGGCTGCTTGATTAACGACTGCACAAGGAATTTCAACATGGCTGGACAAATGGTTGTGCTTGAGGGCGTTACTGCCGCCGCCGCACCTGGCGCCCCAAGAATTAACGTGAACGCTCCCGATATCATCGCGGCGAAGATTTCCACTTTGAAACATGCTTTCGGCGCGCGGGGACTGACAGCTGCGCCTGGTGGCGGGGTTGTTGGCCGCTGCCGTGCGACAGGTAAACAGCTGATTCCGAAAGGGAGTTCCGCAGCTAGTTTGGTCGTGACAGAGATCGCGGGTCGCCTTGGTCTAGGCGTCAGCGGAACAGTGGCAGCTGGTTTGGCTCTTCCCGCAGGAAGCCTTACGAGCTCCTACACGCTCGTGGCGGCGGTCAATCTGGCATCTGCAGATGTCGCCGGCGGGCTGATTGTCAACTTCCTGTCCGGCTTTGACGCTGCTGACGGCTACATCAGCGTCCTGCAGCGCACTTATGGGGTTACCAACACCGGCGCTAACAAAGGGAAGCTTTGCAGCAGCCCGTTGGCTGGGGGGAACTTTGCCGTAGCTACTCTCCCAGCGGCCGGCTGGGCGATATTCGTGGTTGATTACGACGGATCCACCAGGATTGCTTCAGTGGCGGTCAACCAGGTGGCGACCTTTGACACCCTCGCCATGCCTGGCACGTTTTTGCCGCCATCAGGTTCGTACCTTGAGGTTGGCTACCATCTGGATAGCAACAGCCTCCGAAGCTCGAAAATGGGCGACCTGTATACCTTCAGCGACTCGCTGCTGAAGACTGATCTGGGCAAGTCCCAGCTGGCGGAGCTCGTGGCTTCGATGAAGACCTACTACAGCATTGCCTGATCCCGACCGACACTAAACGGCCGCCTTGAGCGGTTTTTTTGTGCCTGAAATTCATGCGGCCCGCCAAGCGCGGGCTCTCTTGTACCTGGAGTAACCCTATGAGGACATCGCAACGCGGCTTGAGCCTGATCAAGTCGTTCGAAGGCCTGCGCTTGCAGGCCTATCAGGATTCAGTGGGCGTCTGGACCATCGGCTACGGCGCCACCCGGGGCGTTAAGGCCGGGATGAAGATCAGCAAGGAGCAGGCCGAACGCATGCTGCTGAACGACGTGCAGCGGTTCGAGCCGGAGGTCGAGCGCCTGGTATCGGTGCCGCTAAACCAGAGCCAGTGGGACGCCCTGATGAGCTTCACCTACAACCTGGGCGCGGCCAATCTTGAATCGTCCACGCTCCGCCGACTGCTCAACGCTGGCAACTACGCAGCCGCTGCCGACCAGTTCCCCCGCTGGAACAAGGCTGGCGGGCAGGTGCTGGCTGGCTTGGCCCGCCGGCGGGCCGCTGAGCGAGATCTGTTCCTGGGGGCGGCGTGAACGGCTGGGTGCTGTCCGGAGTGGTGGCGCTGTTGCTGGTATCCCATTGGGCGGCGTACGAACACGGTCGATCGGTGGAACTTGCCCAGGCTGGCCAGAAATCAGCGAAGCGGGACAGCGGCGATCGACTGGCAGAAGTAATTGGCGAGCGCGCGGCGCGTCAGGAAGAACACCGGCGCGCAGATGCGCAGCAAGAGGTGAGGGTAAAAGGGCATGAAGAAAGAACGATTGCTGATGCTGGCGCTGTTAACGCCGATGCTGCTGGCCAGCGGCTGCGCGACGAAGCCGGAAAGCTTGCCGCCTCCGTCAGTTGCCCCGGCACGGATACCTCCGCTGTCGCCAGAGGCGAGGCAGCCACCCGCGCCGCCATGGTGCTCTCCGACCTGCTCACACGGGCTGATGCTCGAGCGGGAGAGCTGGCGAAAGCTTATGACCAAGCCCGAATAGCAGGTGATCTATGCGAGGCGTCCTATAATGCCCTGATCAAGTGATCGGGGCAGGGAAGTGGACAAGCGCACCTTTATAGGGATGGTTGAGGCCGGCGAGCCGCTGATTCAGCAGGCTATCGACGCCATGCGGGAGTATCACCAGGCCCAGCATCGCGGCGCGTCGGCGGAGGAGATCGAGCGATTGCGCCTACTGGCCGAGTCGCTTTTCCAGCTGGTATCCGATTACCAGCTCCGCGTCATCGCCAAGGCCAGAGGTAAGGATTTGCCACCTCTTCACTGATCCGCTGATCGGCAATTGCCCGCGACCGATCCCGCCTATACGATACTGTTTATCCATACAGTATTGGTGCCCTATGTACTTCCTCCTTGTGCGCCGTCGCGTCAATGGCGTGGCTATCCCTTCAAATCAGCTTGGGAAGATCACGCCTCTGCGTGCCGACATCCACATCGGCGATCACCACAGCGAGCCGCTGGGGCGGGTATCGACCCAGGCCTGGGTGTTCAACCCTGCGCCTGGTCCGGACATCATCCCCCGACTGCATGACGCGAAGGTCAACGGCATGGCCCAGCTCGGGATCAACATCAACGGTGTCGAGGAAATCGACGGCGTTCTGTACGCGCAGTCCTGGTGGTGCAGAGCAGAATGATGGCTGGATTACCACAGGCCTGGGTGGCGGAACTGGATGACCAGACTGCCCTGGTAACTGACCCTGATGGGCGAGCGGATGTGCTCAGTGAAATGGCCTATGCTGCGCGCAGGCGCCGGGACATCGACGATGACACTCTGGTCGACATGCTCGAGCTTGCCGAGGCGGCCAGGCTGTGGGCGCTGACGGATGTCGAAGGGTGATATGCGACTTTTTAATCGTCAGTATCCAGTTTGAATTTTTCTCCATAAGAAGACGTATAGGGGATCTCAAGCCTGAGGATGTTTTCTAAATGCTCGTCTATTGAGTCAACGCTTTCGTCATATTCTATTGTTGCCAGCCTTATAGAATGGTTTGCTGGAAGAATAAAGGGAGGGCTTATCGCTTCAAGCGATTTTAGTTCGCACTTCTCTAGTCCTTCGAAAGCTTTAGTAATAAGGCGTTCGCCGCTCGAATCCAGTTTTTTCCCGTCTCGGTAGATCTGAAGATCTTCGATGGTTGCCGGGCCTAGGCCATCGTTTCGAATAATTACTGTAAAAGTACAGTTGTCGCCCTCTTCTCCATGGATTGCTAGGTGTGGCCTGATAGATAGACGATTATGCTTTCTGGATAGATGAGATTGATATACGGTTGCGAATAAAGCCAGCAGAGCAATAACTCCAGAAGCGATAGCTGGTACATCATCTGTCCAGCTTGATTCTGAGGCTGTATTGATAAATATGTACTGAATTTCTGATGTCACAGGTTTACTCCAGTGGCGCCGGTCGAGGGTATTTGTTTTCTTATATGTTTTCTATTTGCTCTGCGGGAATGACCATGTCAGCCCAGTCTTGCATCATTCTTCGTCTTTGTTCGATGTATGTTGCATGGTTATATACATCACGGATGGCGCTGCTGTCGGCGTGGGCCAGCTGCCGCTCAATCCAGTCCTTGTTGTAGCCACGGCTGTTCATCTCCGTGGAAAACAGGTGACGGAAACCGTGGGGCGACTGCCGTCCGGTATACCCGCAACGGTCCAGCAGGTTTACTGCGTAATTGATGCCGATCGGGCGCACGGCATCGGTTCGGTTCGGAAACACGTATTTCAAACCGCCTGAGATCGGCAGCATCGATCGCAGTAACTCGACAGCCTGGCGCGACAGCGGTACCACATGGTCGCGCCGCATCTTCATCTTGCTGGCGGGGATGGACCAGGTCGCTGTATCCAGGTCAATCTCCGACCATTCAGCCTTGCGCACCTCTGCTGGCCGGCAGGCGGTTAGGATGAGCAGCTTGGTGGCGCACTGCAGCTGTAGGCCAGACTCACTTTCCTCAATGGCCTTGATGATGGCCGACATCTCGGTGAATGCGAGGAAGGGCCGGTTCTTGTGCGGAGCCATTTTCTCAGTCACAGCGTGCATTTCCGCCGTGGGGTTGATCTCAATCATCCCGATCGCGACGGCATAGCGGAACACCTGGCCGATCCACTGCCTTGTTTTAACTGCTGTGGTAATTGAGCCGCGCCGCTCAATCCTGCGGATCAGTGTGATCACGTCCGCGCGCTTGATGCTGTCTATCTGGCGCAGGCCGAAAGCAGGTAGTACATCCAGCTCCATCGCGTTAGAAATCACCTTGACCGTTGACTCAGTCAGGCCTCCCTTCCTGAATTCCAGCCACTCCTCATAGACGCGGCGGAAAGTCCTCTCTTGGGCGCCCAGGCGCTCTACCTTCTTTTCCCTCCTTGATTCGCGCGGGTCTTTGCCCTGCGCAACGTCTTCGCGCGCCTCATCTCGACGCGCACGCGCTTCCTTTAATCCGATCTCTGGGTAAGTCCCAAGCGAAATTCTGGCCTGTTTGCCAAGCCAGGTGAACCTGAAGTGCCAGCTCTTCACGCCGGTCTCAGCCACGTAGAGAGTGAGCCCCAGCGAGTCCGCCAAGGTGTAGCCCTTTTCCCGGGCCTTGGCCTGCCTGGCCGCAGTGTCCGTGAGCGCCACTAGTACATTGCCTCTGGTTGGTTGGTCGATGTACTGGATGATGTACTAATTATCTGAGGATGTGGATAGTCATGCCGGGACGATTAAGGACAGAAAAGCGCCCATATACGGGCGCCTTTCGTTCTTTCGGGATTGTCCGGTTTTAGGCGGGAATCCACTGTGGAATCCTTGAAAATTTCCACGCTGTCATAACTCTGTGTGAATCAATAATGCGCGCAGTCTACCAGCATGGCCGCTACAAGGCTTGCAGGCGTTCATGCAGCCGCCCGGTGGCGGTCAGTTCCAGCAGTTCATCACCCAGGCGCTGGCTTTCGGCAATGGCCTTGTACCAATAGCGCTTGCGCCCTGGCGCATCGCCCATGAAGCGCTTGAAGTCGTTGCGGTCGGGCAACTTGCCGTAGGGCAGGGCGGCCAGGTATTGCGGCGAAGGCGTCATCAGCAGCACGTTTTGCAGGCGGGTGGCATCGCCCTTGCGCCAGGGCAGGGCCTTGTCGAACCAGCCGGGTACGACCTTGTCGGTGAAGTGCGGGTACAGCACCAGGTCGTCGCCGCGGTAGGGCAGGTCGAGGTGATAGTCGAGCAGGCCGCCGTCGCGGTAGGTGCCGGCGCCGGCACCGGGGATGTCTTTCACGCCCTGCATGACCATCGGTATCGACCCGGAAGCAAGCAGGGCGTGGCGCAGGTTGGTCAAGTCCAGCGGCAGGTAGCGTGAGGGGAAGTCGGTCAGCGTGTCGAGCGGCGGCGCGGCGCGCCCATCGTGCAGAATGATGCGCTCGAAGTGGCGGGCCAGGCGCGAACGGCCCAGGAGGTTACTGGCAACCACCGAGCCCAGCCCCAGGCCCAGGCGGCCGCGATGGTCGTGCGCGAGCTGGCCATGGCTTTTCACCACCAGAATGTTCAGGCGGTAGTGTGGGTTGGCCAGCAGCTGGCCGTCGCGGCCCTCCAGCAGGTCATCGAGCATGCGTTGGCAGCTGCGGCTGATTTCGGCCGGGGTGACGCCCTTGGCGAAATCCTGCTCGGTGTATAGCTCGCCCAGGCGACGGATGCCGGCGACCGGGTCGTCGAGGCAGGCGCTGGCAAAGCGCCAGGCACCGATCGAAGCACCGATCAGGGCACGCTGACGGGGTGCCGAGGGTAGCCACTCGCCGAACAGCGCCAGGTCAAGGCCCTGGATGCCCAGCGGCTTCGGCCCACCCGCCGCGCCCGGCAATACCCCGACATCGGCCGCCTGCAGGCCGCGCTCGCGGATGTGTCGCAAGGCACGCTGGCCGGCCTTGAAGGTGAGGGCGGGGTATTTGATGTGGATGGTGCTCATGGCGGGTCTCTTGGGCGAAAAGCAGCCGTTACAGATAACACACCTGTAGGTGCCTGTATTGGCCCTTTCGCAGCACAAGGCCGCACCTTGCACGGGGCCGAGTCGGGTTGGCGGCGTAACTGCGCTATCATGCCGCCAGCTGTTTTCAGGTTGAATTAAGGACCGCTGGTTAATCTTAACCCCGTAGACAACTTGCACAGTTCTCAGGAGAGAAGAACGATGAAAACCATGACTGCCCTGATCACCGCCGCTGCCCTCGCCCTGGGCGCCAATGCCGCCTTCGCCAAGGACGTTCAGCCTGACGAAGTGGTCAAACTGGTCAACGCCAAGACCATCAAGTCGCTGGACGAGCTCAAGGCCGCTGCCGTGGCCAAGCACCCAGGCGCCACCGTCACTGACTCGGAACTTGAAGACGAGTACGGCCGCTACATCTACAAGGTCGAGCTGCGTGATCCACAGAACGTCGAATGGGACGTCGACATGGATGCCAAGACCGGTGAGGTGCTCAAGGACGAACGAGACAGCTGATGATCCATGTAT
This sequence comes from Pseudomonas sp. USTB-Z, assembly GCF_019691255.1. Lineage (NCBI taxonomy): Bacteria > Pseudomonadati > Pseudomonadota > Gammaproteobacteria > Pseudomonadales > Pseudomonadaceae > Pseudomonas > Pseudomonas sp. USTB-Z. Next base: position 271,389 of record NZ_JAECZP010000003.1, on the reverse strand, counting down.
CCCGGACGGCACGTTACCTGGCGCTCTCGCTGCTTGCCGTCTGCTCCCTGGCTGTTGCCCGCGACCTGGACCAGGATGAAGCCCTGCAGCTCCGTCAGAAGGGCATCATCCTGCCGCTCGAACAGCTGCTCGAGACCGCCCTGGGGCGTCACCCCGGGGCGCGTCTGCTGGAAGCCGAGCTGGAAGAAGACGATGATCGCTACGAATATGAAGTCGAGTTGCTGACGACTGAAGGTGTGGTGCGCGAGATCAAGCTCGATGCCAGCACCGGCGCCCTGCTCAAAGACGAGGAAGATGACTGAATGCGCCTGTTGCTTGTCGAGGACAACGTACCGTTGGCCGATGAACTGACCACCGGCCTGCAGCGCCAGGGTTATGCCGTGGACTGGCTGGCTGATGGCCGTGACGCGGTTTACCAGGGGCAAAGCGAGCCTTACGACCTGATCATCCTGGACCTCGGCCTGCCTGGCTTGCCTGGCCTGGACGTGCTGGCCCAGTGGCGCGCCGCTGGCTTGGCCACGCCGGTATTGATCCTCACCGCCCGCGGCTCCTGGGCCGAGCGCATCGAAGGGCTGAAGGCCGGGGCTGACGATTACCTGAGCAAGCCCTTCCACCCCGAAGAGCTGCAACTGCGCATCCAGGCGTTGCTGCGCCGTGCCCGTGGCCTGGCCAATCAGCCGAAGCTGGAAGCGGCCGGTCTGCACCTTGACGAAAGCCGTCAGTGCGTGAGCCGCGAGGGTGTGGACGTGCAACTGACTGCCGCCGAGTTCCGCCTGCTGCGCTACTTCATGCTGCACCCGCAGCAGATCCTGTCCAAAAGCCACCTGGCCGAGCACCTCTACGACGGTGAAACCGAGCGCGACTCGAACGTGCTGGAGGTCCACGTCAACCATTTGCGCCGCAAGCTGGGCCGCAGTGTGATCGAAACCCGTCGCGGGCAAGGCTACATCTATGCCGGGAGCGGCGAGTGAAGTCGATCCAGGCGCGCCTGAGCCTGGGCCTGGTGGCGGTATTGGTGGTGGTCGGCGTGGTGCTGGTGCAACTGACCTTGTGGCTGTTCGAGGCCGGCCTGCAACGTTATCTGGAAAACGGCCTGCGCAACGAAAGCGAGAACCTTCTGGTGGCATTGGTGCGCGGGCCTTCCGGCCTGCAGCTGGATGAGCGGCGCATCTCGGCTGCCTATCAGCGGCCGTTTTCCGGTTACTACTTCCGCATCGATTTCGACCAGGGTACCTGGAGGTCTCGTTCGCTGTGGGACCTGGACATGCCCAAGCCCGCAGCGCCCGGGCTTTCCGATAGCCATGAACTCGGCCCGGAAGGCCAGCAACTGCTGGCCTTGCGTGCCGACTACCGGCGCCTGGGCCAGGACATTTCGATCAGTGTGGCTCAGGACTATTCGCCGGTGCGCGAAGGTTTTCGGCGCTTGCAGCAGATCGGCCTGGGCATGGGCCTGGTGGCGCTGATCCTGATTCTGGTGCTGCAGCGCATCACGGTTACCCGCTCGCTGCGGCCGCTGGAGCGGGCACGCCAGCAGATCGCCCAGCTGCAGCAGGGGCAGCGCTCGCAGCTGGATGCCGAGGTGCCCAGCGAGTTGGTACCGCTGGTGGGGCAGATCAACCATTTGCTTAGCCATACCGAAGACAGCCTGCGCCGTTCACGCAATGCCCTCGGTAACCTCGGCCATGCGCTGAAGACGCCGCTGGCGGTGCTGCTGAGCCTGGCCTCCAGTGAACGCTTGCAGGGTCTGCCGGAGGTACGGGCGCAAATGCGTGAGCAGTTGCAGCAGATTCAGGAACGCCTGGCGCGCGAGCTGAACCGTGCGCGCCTGGCAGGGGATGCGCTGCCTGGCGCGCAGTTCGATTGTGATGCCGAACTGCCGGGGTTGCTCGGCACCTTGGGCATGATTCATGGCGAGGGCCTGCTGCTGGCAAGTGATGTGTCGCCCGGGGTGTTGTTGCCATGGGACCGCGAGGACGTTCTGGAACTGTTGGGTAATCTGCTGGACAACGCCTGCAAGTGGGCAGACAGCGAAGTGCGCCTGGGTATCGCGCCGAACGCCGAGGGCTACCGGCTGTGGGTTGATGACGATGGCCCGGGTATACCGCAAGACCAGCGGCAGCAGGTGCTGGAGCGTGGTTCGCGGCTGGACGAACAGGTGGCTGGGCATGGGCTGGGGTTGGGCATCGTGCGCGATATCGTTGACGCATGGGGCGGGCGCCTGGCCTTGCTGGAGAGCCCGCTGGGCGGGTTGCGGGTGAGCATCGACCTGCCGCGCAAGGCTCGTTAATGCCGGGGCCGCTGTGCGGCCCATCGCGACACAAGGCCGCTCCCACAGGGGTACGCAATCCCCTGTGGGGCCGTGTGTCGCGAAAGGGCGCGCAGCGTCCTTTGGCCCTATCAGTACTGCAAAAAAATTGCAGTACAGCCGCAGTTTTTTGAATTAGCCCAAATTCCCCCCACCCGGCAAAATCCCCCCACGAAACCCTGCGGTTTCCATCTCTCCACGGACGGAGCCCCTTGTGGTATTGCATGCGCAATACGAGGCCCAGGCCAACTCGGCTGGGCTTTCTTTTTAAACAGAAAAACCAAAGATCCCGATTGCCCAAATGTCTGCCTCGCGTTCCGAAAGTCGTCTGCAGCGGCTGTTGCCGGCCCCTCTCAACATCCCCCCAAAAGAATGGTTGCGTGCCGGTATCGGTGCGCTGCTTGGCCTTTTCCTCGCGGGCTGGCTGACCAGCATGGCCTATGGCCCCAGCATCGCCCTGCACTTGCTCGGCCCGCTGGCTGCCTCGGCGGTACTGGTGTTTGCGGTGCATTCCGGCCCCTTGGCCCAACCTTGGCCGGTGTTGGGCAGCTACGCCCTGGCGGGTGCAGTGGGGCTGGCCATGCGTGAAGGCTTCGGCGCCGAGCTGTGGGTGGCCGCTGCGGCGCTCGGCATCTCGATCCTGGTCATGTGCCTGTTGCGCTGCCTGCACCCCCCGGGTGGCGGTGTAGCAGTGAGCGCGGTGCTGGCCGACCCGGGGTTGACCGCCATGGGCGATCATCTGCTGGAGCCGGTGCTGCTCAATGCGCTGATCCTGGTGACAGTGGCAATCGCCTACAACCGTTTGACGGGTGTGCGCTACCCGAAAGGCGCGGTGCCACGCAAAGACCTGCATCACACCCATGACCCGCTGCCCGGCGAGCGGGTCGGCATCCGCAGTGAAGACCTGGACCAGGCCCTGGAAGAGCTGGGCGAGTTCGTCGATGTCACCCGTGACGAGCTGGAGCGCATCATCCTCGCCACCGAGCAGCACGCCCTGCAGCGCAGCCTTGGCGGTATCACCGCGGCCTCGGTGATGTCCCGCGATGTGCAGTTCGCCACACCTGATACCACGCTGGAGCAGGCCTGGAAAATGCTCGCCAGCCATCACCTGAAAACCCTGCCTGTCCTGCAGCACGGCGAGCTTGTAGGCATCGTCAGCCTCAGCGACCTGGTTGGCCCGGCGATGCAGAGTGGGCGTTTCAGCTGGCGCGGTCTGTTCGGCCGCCAGGCAGTGCGCATGGCGCAAGTGATGAGCAGGCGGGTTGTCAGTGTCAGCAGCCAGCACCCGTTGGAACGCCTGCTGCCCTTGTTGTGCGAACAAGGCCTGCACTGCTTGCCGGTGCTTGATGGCGACAAGCTGGTGGGGGTGATCACCCAGACCGACCTGATTGCCGGCCTCAAGCGTCAGTTGCTCAGCAAGACCGAGGCTTCAGATAACCGGGTCCCAGCGCTGTGACCAGTCGCTGGCGCCGGCAGCGACCAGCCGGCGCAGGATCGCGAAGGCCTGTTGCAGGGCTTCGCTGTCACGTTTTCGCGGGTACACCAGAAAGGTCGGGTAGGTGAACTCCGGTGCCTGCGGTACCCGCTCGAACACGCCGCTGTCCAGATAGGCCTGCACCACCCGCGTGCGGAAGTAGCCACTGCCACCTTGGTCGAGTATGAACTGCAGGGCCAGCGGGCCAAGGTTGAAACTTAGCGCCGGGCGTGCGCAGTCGGGCAGGGCCGCATCATGCTGGCGGCGGAAGGCCTCGCCCCAGTCGATGTAGATGTACGGCTCGGGCCGCTCGACCCGGCGCACGCGAATCAGCTTCTCTTCCATCAACTGCTCCACCTGCAGGCCTGGACCGTAGGTCGGCTGGTAGACCAGCGCGGCGTCCAGCAAGCCCATCTCGACCTTGCGCAGCAGCGACTCTCCATCGCTGACCTCGCTGCGGATGGCATGGCTGGGCAGTTCACGGTGCAGGGCACTTACCCAGTCGAGCATCATCGGGTTGCCCAGGCTCACCTCACCGCCCACATGCAGCACCTGCTGGCAACCTTCAGGCAACGGCAGGTCGCGGCGCGCGGCTTCCCAGGTTTGCACCAACTGGTTGGCATAACTGACGAACGCTTCGCCATCGCTGGTCAGGCTGGCGCCGCTGCGGCTACGCACGAACAGCTGGCAACCCAGTTGCTGTTCCAGGCGCTGCACGCGCGCGGTGATCGCGGTTTGTGACACGAACAGGCGTTCGGCCGCGGCGACCAGGCTGCCGCAACGCACTATTTCCAGGAAGGTACGGGCCTGATCGATGTCCATGGGCTGCTCGGTGTTTGAAGGGGTTGCCTATTCTAGAGGCTTTGCACCGTTATGGGGCGCTATTGCGTTGTCTGCAAATTTGCAGGTCGGTTGTGACTTTAGTCCCATGGCGGCGCGGGTATAGCGGTCCATACTCAAGTTTCGCCCTTCAATAACAACAAGTACCGGGTTTCTAACGACATGAGCTACCAGCACAGCTACGCCCATTCCATTTCCGACCCTGCCGCGTTCTGGGCGGAACAGGCCGCACACCTGGCCTGGCACCGCAAGCCTGCCTTGACCCTGCAAGACAATGCCGACGGTACCCACCGCTGGTTCGCTGACGGCCGCCTCAACAGCTGTTACCTGGCCCTCGATCACCAGATCGAGCAGGGCCGGGGCGAGCAGTTGGCGCTGATCTATGATTCGCCCGTAACCGGCGTGCAGCAGACCTACACCTACAACCAGTTGCGCGACGAGGTAGCACGCCTGGCCGGTTTGCTGCGCCAGCTGGGGGTGAACAAGGGCGATGGCGTGATCATCTACATGCCCATGGTGCCGCAAGCGGCCATGGCGATGCTGGCCTGCGCGCGGATCGGCGCGGTGCATTCGGTCGTGTTCGGTGGCTTTGCCGCCAACGAGTTGGCCCTGCGCATCGATGACGCCCGGCCCACCTTGTTGCTGACGGCATCGTGCGGGCTGGAGTTCGACCGGGTCATTGCATACAAACCACTGGTTGACCGTGCCCTGCAACTGGCCCGTCACCAGCCGCGCAATGTGCTGGTGCTGCAGCGGCCACAGGCGCACGCTGAACTGCTGCCAGGCCGCGACCTGGACTGGCAGGCGGCCTTGGCCGGCGCCGAGCCGGTGGCGCCCGTCGAGCTGGATGCCGGCGACCCGCTGTACATCATGTACACGTCGGGCACCACCGGGAAACCCAAGGGTATCGTCCGGGAAAACGGCGGCAATGCCGTGGCGCTGTGTTACGCCATGCGCCATATCTATGGCATGCAGGCCGGCGATGTGTGGTGGGGCATTTCCGACGTCGGTTGGGTGGTCGGCCATTCACTGATCGTCTACGGGCCGTTGATGAGCGGCTGTACCACGGTGTTCTACGAAGGCAAGCCGATCCGCACCCCGGATGCTTCGGCCTATTGGCGGGTGGTGGAGCAGTACCAGGTCAACGCGCTGTTCTGTGCACCTACGGCCATGCGCGCCATCCGCAAGGAAGACCCGGAGGGCGACCTGATTCGCAAGCATGACCTCAGCTCGCTGCGTCAACTGTTCCTGGCGGGGGAAAAGCTGGATTCCAGCACCCATGAATGGTTGGAGCGGGTGAGTGGCAAGCCGGTGCACGACCATTGGTGGCAGACCGAGACCGGCTGGCCGGTCACCGCGCCTTGCGTCGGGCTGGAGGGCAGCGCGGCGAAGCCAGGGTCGAGCAACCGCGCAGTGCCGGGTTACAACGTTCGCGTACTGGATGACGAAGGCCACTTGCTCGGGGCCAACCATCAGGGTTCGATCGTGATTGCACTGCCACTGCCCCCCGGCTGCAGCCAGACGCTGTGGGGGGATCACGAGCGCTACCTGCAGGCCTACCTGCGCACGTACCCGGGGTATTACCACACGGGCGATGGCGGCTATCTGGACGATGATGGCTTCGTCTACATCATGGGGCGCACCGATGATGTGATCAACGTTTCTGGGCATCGTTTGTCCACCGGTGAAATGGAAGACCTGGTCGCCCGGCACCCGGCGGTAGCGGAGTGTGCTGTGATCGGCGTGCATGACGAGATCAAGGGCCAGGTACCGTTGGCGCTGGTCGTACTCAAGGATGGCGAGGGCATTGCCGAGGCGCAGTTGCTGGTGGAGCTGGTGGGTAGCGTGCGCGAGGAAATTGGCCCGCTGGCCTGTTTCAATCGGGTACGGCTGGTGAAGCGCCTGCCCAAGACCCGTTCTGGCAAGATACTGCGGGCGGTGCTGCGCAAGATTGCCGATGGGCAGGATTATGTGCCGCCTTCGACCCTGGATGACCCGGCAGTGCTGGGAGAGATCGAAGCGGTGCTGGCGGATTTGCCCAGGGCGGGTTGATGGTTTGACCTCGATGGCCCCTTCGTAGGCGCGGGTTCACCCGCGAAAGGGCCGTCTCAGGCACTGCAGTCTCAGGGGGCAATCTGGTGCAGTTGCCCCAACCGGCTGCGGGTACGCATCAGGTCGGCCAGCGGGCCGCCCAGGCTCTCTTCCAGCGGACGTTTACCTATGACAATCACCCGCCGATCCTGGTCATACAGCACATCCACCAGGTTGACGAAGCGCTGCTGAGCCGCCAGCGAACACGCCGAGAGGTCATCCAGCCCATCGATCACCCACTCGTCATACTCCCTGGCCAGTACCAGGTAGTCGATGACCGCAGTGGCCTTCTCGCACAGATCGTCAAAGCCAAGCACCACCCGCCGGCCATCGATGGCCAGCGCTCGCAGCGGGCGCTTGTTCACGTCCAGTATCACCGGTTGTTCGCTCGGCACGTTCAGTGCCTGGCGCTGCGCCGCATTACCCGGCCAGACATAATGACCCTGGGTAAAACGCTGATGCTCGCGGTTGGCCGGCAAGCTGCGAAAATCAGTGTCGCCACCGACTTCGAGCACGTGCATCGAGCTGTTGATCAGGCGAATGACCGGCAGAAAACGTTCGTGATACAGCGGGTTGGGCAGTAGCCCTTCGGGCGCGTAGTTAGAGGTCACCAGCAGGTACACGCCACGGGCGAACAAGGCGTTGAACAGCCGGGTGAGCAGCATGGCATCGCCTATGTCATGCACGTGGAATTCGTCGAAGCACAGCACCCGGCAACCACCCACCAGCTCGTCCAGCGTTGCGCCCAGCGCGTCGTCCAGCGCCCGGTGGCGGTGCATGCCCTGGTGCAGGCGTGCAAAGAAATCATGAAAATGCAGGCGCAGCTTGTCGGCTATCGGCACGGCCTGGAAAAAGCCATCGAGCAGCCAGCTTTTACCACGGCCGACCGAGCCGTACAGGTACAGACTGCGCGGTTGACCTTGTTCAAGCTGCGTCAGTTGTTCGGCCATGCAGTGGATTACCCGCCGCTGGCCGTCACTCAGCTGATAACCGCGGCTGTGCGCCTTGTCCTCGAACCAGCCGAGCAGCTCGCTCTGTTGATGGGTGGCGCCGCGCAAGCGTTGGCCAAGCTGGCGCAGCGGGGTAGGGATCCAGGCAGACAAAAGCGACGCTCCTTGGGCGATGGCGGGGGCAGCCTGCAGATTGCCCGAGAGCGGCCATTTTGACTAATAGAGAAAGTGCCGGGCAATCATCACTTCTTGCGATAGGTCTGGCCGTCTGTTTGCCCTCACGGGCTATGCCTTTCGTTCCAGCTGGCGCTCGATCAGGTACTTCACCGCCAGGCGACGCTCCTTGAGGTGGCGCAGGTCTTCGTCGACGAAGTTACCGGCCGATATCGATTCGGCAGCCAGCACCTGGTTGTCGATGTCCATGTATTCGTCCAGCAAGCGGTCCAGCGCCTTGTCCTGCTGGCGGCGCTGCTGGACGATTTCGCGCGGGTAGTGCAGGTCCTGGTAGAGGTCGTGAGAGACGGGCATGGGGTCCTCCTTGGTCAATGCGATGGGCTTACCTGATTGGAAGTGCGGAATGCGATTGTGTTGAAGCGAGGCGGGCGGAAACCGACGGACGGTCGCTGCGCCAGCGCCGAAATGACTAACTCGCTGTTTTTTGGCAATTTTTTTTATCAGGGGGGTTCACAGACCGAAAGTTTGTTGTTAAAGTGCCGCGCATTCCAAGACAACAACCCAGTTGTCACTCAGTTGGAATTGTCAGAGCAGCAAACGCTGCATCCGATACAGGGGCGTCGCCAAGCGGTAAGGCAGCAGGTTTTGATCCTGCCATGCGTTGGTTCGAATCCAGCCGCCCCTGCCATTTTTCAAGATTCAAACGTATTTAACCCGGTGCCAGGAAAGATGAGCACTGGGTTTTCGCGTTTTTTGATTTTGCGCGCCTCCGCGCCTCCTGAGCGCGGGTCGTGCCGTACCGGGTTACCCGGAAATCCCCAGCATTTCGTTCAGCGCCCTGGCCAGTTCATCAGCCTGCACCGGTTTCTGGATCACCAGGCTGCCCGGCAGTTCCAGCCCCTGCAACTCCGCATAACCGGTAAGAAACACCACCGGCACGCGGGGGTACCGTTCGCGGGCAGCCAGCGCCAGTTGTGCACCATTGAACTCGGGCATGGCGAAATCAGTCAGCAGCAGGTCAATATCGTCATCCAGCAATGCCAATGCCTGCTCGCCGCTGTGCGCCTGGCGCACCTGGTAGCCGTATTGGCGTAACACATCGCCAAGCATGTCGCGCACCAGGTGGTCGTCGTCCACCAGCAGCACCGTGCGGTTATGGCCGCTTTCGCTGATTGACTGACTGAGCACTGCTGCTACGGGTTCGTTCACCATCTCCTCTTTTACCGCCGGCAGGTATACCGCCACCTCGGTACCGCGACCGAGTGTGGTGTCGATGCGCACGCCGCCACCGGACTGCTTGGCAAAGCCGAACACCTGGGCCAGGCCCAGGCCCGAACCTTTGCCAATGTCCTTGGTGGTAAAGAAAGGCTCGAATACCTTGGCCAGCACGTCTTCGCTCATGCCGCAACCGGTATCGCGGATGCTCAGCATCACGTACTCGCCCGGGTCTGGGTCTTCCGGACGTTGCGGGCGCTGGTCGATGTGGGTGTTGCGCGTTGTCAGGGTCAGCTGACCGCCGTCGGGCATGGCATCGCGGGCATTGATCGCCAGGTTGAGGATGATCATCTCGGTCTGGGTGGGGTCGGTCAGTGCCTGCCACAGGGCCAGGTCCAGGTCCAGACGCACCGAAACGTTGCCACCCAGCGTGCGGCGCAGCAGCTCTTCCAGGCCGGCCAGGGTACGGTTGAGGTTCAGCGGCACCGGCTCCAGACGCTGGCGGCGGGAGAAGGCCAGCAACTGCGAGGTCAGCTTGGCACCACGCTCGCCCGCTTCGCGGATATGGGTGAGGCGAGTGCGGGCCTTGTCCAGGTCGGCCTTGGCCAGGTCGCGCTCCAGAAAGCTGGCACCGGTGAGTATCACCGTCAGCAGGTTATTGAAGTCATGCGCCACGCCAGCCGTCAGTTGCCCAACCGCCTCCAGCCGCTGCATCTGCTGCAGAGCGGCCTCGATGCGCTCGCGCTCGTTGATCTGTTCGCGCAGCCGGGCGTTGGCATCTGCCAGGCCCAGGGCGGCTTCGCGCTCGCTGGTGATGTCGCGTGCCACCACGTACAGCAGGGTGTCCTCCGGCACCACCACCCACGACAGCCAGCGCTGTTGGCCGCCGGCATGCAGGATGCGGCCGACAAAGCGTGCGCTGGTGCGGCCGTGGGAGAGGGCGGCCAGTTCGGTGAGTAACTGTTCCTGGTCGTGCTCAGGCAGCAGGTGCAGCAAGGAGGACTGGCTCAGGCGTTCGCGTGAGAAGCCCAGGCTGGCTTCCCAGGCGGGGTTCAGTGCGACCGGGGTCAGGTCTTTGTTCAGCACGGCCAGCAAATCTTGCGACAGCTCCCAGGCACGATCGCGTTCGCGGGTACGGCGCTCAACCCGCTCGCCGAGCATCTCGTTCAGCTGACGCAGCGCCTGGGTGGCCTGGCGTTGCGTGTGGATGTCCTGCAGTACGCCTGAGAAGCGAACGCACTGATCATCGACGAACTGGCTCTGGCCGCTGCTCAGCAACCAGCGAGGCTCCAGGCCATTGGGTTGCGCGATCCGAAACTCCACGCGGTAATGACCGCCGCTTTCCGGGCGCATGGCATGTTCCACTGCCTCGCGCACCAGTGGCAGGTCATCGGGGTAGATGCCGGCGTAGAACACTTCAAGGCTCATTTCGGTGCTGGTGGGCACGCCGAACAAGGTCTTGCAGCGGTCATCCCACAGCAACAGGCCCTCTTGCGGGCGCAGGTCCCAGGTGCCCATGCCGGCGGCGTCGATGGCAATGCGAGCACGTGCTTCGACGTCCGCCAGGGCCTCTTCGGCGCGGCGACGGCGTTGGCGTTCCTGCACTTCGCTCAGGGCTCGGCGCACGGCTTTGGGCAGCAGTGGCAGGTTCTTCTTCAGCACATAGTCGGTCGCGCCCAGGCGGATCATTTCCACCGCGTGCTCTTCGCCATAAATGCCGGACAGGAATATGAACGGGATGTCGGGTGCCAGGCGTTGGGCGATGGCCAGCACTTCGGTGCCGGATGAGCCTGGTAGCACGCAGTCACACAAGATCAGGTCGTAGCGGGCCTGGCGCAGGGCATGTTCGACACCTGCATGGTCGAACACCAGCTGTGACTGAACATGCAGCCCGCTGCGCTCCAGGCGCATCAGGGTCAGCTCGGCGTCCATCGAGCTGTCTTCGACCATCAGTATTTTCAACGGCGTTTGCTGCATCGTCGCGGCGGCCTCAGTTGCTACCGCGACGGTTCAGTCGCAGTGAGCCGGGTGGCGGTTCGTTTAGCACTGCCCAGAATACCCCGAGGTCGGAGATGGCGGTGACGAATTCCTTGAACTCCACGGGTTTGACCACATAAGCGTTTACCCCCAGCTCGTAGGCGCGCAGCAGGTCGGGCTCTTCGCGCGAAGAGGTCAGCATCACGGTGGGGATGCTGCGCAGTTCGGCAGTGGCGCGCACTTCCTTGAGCACTTCCAGGCCGTCGACCTTAGGCAGTTTCAGGTCGAGTAACAGCACGGCAGGGTTGCCGTCATCGCGCTCGGCATAGGCGTTGCGGCGCAGCAAATAGTCGAGCGCATCGGCGCCGTCACGCAGCACGATGACCTCGTTGGCCAACTGGCTGCGCTCCAGGGCCAGCAGGGTCAGCTCCAGGTCTCGGGGATTGTCTTCGACCAGCAGAATGGGCTTGAGCATGATGGTAGCGGTGCCTCAGGTAGCAGTGTTTCGGGGTAGGGTGAAGTGAAAGCTGGCGCCCTGGTCGATCTGGCCAGTGGCCCAGACTCGACCGTCATGGCGCTCAATGATGCGGCGTACGCTCGCCAGGCCAATGCCGGTGCCTTCGAAATCTTCCATGCGGTGCAAGCGCTGGAAGACGCCGAACAGCTTGTTGGCGTAGGCCATGTCGAAGCCCACGCCATTGTCGCGGATGCAGACCTCGGTTTCGTCAGGGTGCTGTACGGCACTGATTTCGATGCGAGCAGGCGTACGGCTGCGAGTGTACTTGATGGCATTGGCTATCAGGTTGTGCAAGGCCATGTTGATGAATGCCGGGTCGCCGATCACCTTGGGCAGCGGGGCGATGTCCCAAACGATTGCGCGGCCTTCGTAATCGGGGGCCAGCTCGCTGCGAATCGCCTCGACCAGGGCGTTGAGGTCGACGTCGGACAGGCGCAAGGCCGAGCGGCCCATCTGCGAGAAGTTGAGCAGGTTGTCGACCAGGCTCCCGGCAAAGTGCGCCGCTTCACCGATATGCTGCAGGAAGCGCTTGCCGCGTTCGCTCAGGCCCTGGCCTTCGATTTCGCCAAGCAGTTCGGTATAGCCGGCGATGTGCCGCAGCGGGGCGCGCAGGTCGTGGGAAACACTGTAGGAAAACGCTTCGAGCTCCTTGTTGGAGCGGCGCAATTCGCCAGCCAGTTGTGCCAGCTCTTCGGCCTTGCGCAGGACAATGCCCAGTACCGCGGTGCGCAGCTCCATCACGCCCTCGATCACCAGTGGGTCCCACGCCTGACAATAGCCGCGCAGTTCTTCCTGCCAGCGTTCAAAACTGTGCCGCGGGTCGAGGTTGCCCTGTGGCCCGACCTGCTTGGTCGGCTGGCCGGCCCAGTTGACCGTGCGTATCTGCTCGGGGCGGAACCACAGCAGGTAGTGCGAGTGGATCTGCGAGATGGCCACTGCCAGCACCCCGCCAGCATGGTTTGCCAGCTCGGGTAGCTCAGTGATGTCGCGGCGCAGGTTGTCGCTATGAAACACGCTGTCTTCGTCACGTTGGCCTAGCCAGTGCACCAGCGCCGTCACCTGGGCCTCAGGCGGGGTCTGGCCGATCAGGTCACAGCGCTCGGCCGAGATCACTGCTGCGCCCTGGGCGTCGGCGAAGGCCAGCAGCACGTGAGGCAGGTCGCGCAAGCCGTCACTGACGCTGTCGTGGTCGGCCATGGACGAGATCATGCGTACGATGTGTTGGCGCAGCGCCAGCAGCTTGCGCGTGCTGGCATGGGACTCGCGGGACTCTATCTGCAACGACAGCACGCTGGCCAACAGCTCGCAGGCCGTGCGGGTGCGCAGGTCCACCGGGCGTGGCTGCTGATGGTGGCAGGAAATCAGCCCCCACAGCTCGCCGTCGACCACGATCGACAGCGACATCGAGGCCAGCGTGCCCATGTTGCGCATGTACTGCAGGTGCACGGGTGACACGCTGCGCAGCACAGCGAAACTCATGTCCAGTGCCTTGCCAGTGCGCGGGTTGGTTGCGGGCAGCAGTGGCGAGGGCTGATAGTTGGCATCCTCGATCACGCGGATACGGTTGACCCGGTACAGCTCGCGCGCTTGGCGCGGGATGTCTGCAGCCGGGAAGCACAGGCCCGCGTAGCTGGGGTAGCCTGGGTCGGCCACTTCGGCCAGCACCTGGCCGTTGCCTTCGGCATCGAAACGGTAGGCCTTGACCCGCCCAAAGCCGGTGATGCGCTTGAACTGCAACACCGTTTGCTGCAGCAGGTCTTCAATACTGCTGGCCACTTGCAGACTGGCGACAAAGCTGCGCACCAACGGGTAATAGTCGCCTTGCCCGACCAGGTCTGCTGGCAGGCGGGGCGGTTCGAATTCAGCAATCAGTACCTGATCGTGGCAATGGACCAGCATGTGCAGCTGGGCACTGATGGGTGCGCCCTGGCGCAAGCGCACGTCGCCAATGTGGAAGGGGAAGACTTCGTCTTCGGGAAGCCGTGTGAGGTGCGCGTGCAGGTCAAAGCCCTCGTGAACCAGGTCGGCGAAGCGGCAACCGATCAGTTCACGGGCTGGCAAGCCCAACCAGTGCTCGACATTTTCACTGGCCTGCAGCACGCACAGGTCGGTGGCATCCAGCACCAGCAGAAAGCCGTGTGGCTGGATGCTGCCCGGAACCTGGATCGGTTCTTGGGCACAGCGCTCCATGGCGTCTGCCAGTGAGTTGTCTGCAGTCATGATTGAAAAAGCTCCTGTCATGTCCGTCCGTGTACGGCACAGGTGTCTGGCGCGGGACGAATACGATTCACCCTAACAGAATCCCGGCGAATTTACCGGCTCCTGGCCATTGGAGGCACGGGGTGGCCACGGGTTCTGTGAGGTACAGGCTTTTTTTGATGCCACGGTATCGCTTTGTCGCTAATACAAAAAAAATGGCTTTATGCCACATCGGTTGCGCCGCCTCACTGCTACGCTCAGTTCAGGACGTTTCGATAAGGATAACAAGGTGACGGAGCGCATGCTGGCCGCGCTGTTCGGCCTGTTGTTCAGCGGCAGTACCGTGGCGGCGGATTTTCTCGTGGAAGTGCGGGTACTGGTGCAGCGTGGCTGCATGCTGGTGAACCAGACCCGCGATGCGGGAGCTCAGGCCCTGGGACGTATCGACCTGGGGGTGACGGCGCGCCTGGATGGCCCTGGCGCGCCCTTGAGCGGTGTGCTGCTAAGCCAGCGCCCGCCGCGCCTGGAGTGCAACCCGGATACGCCCTATCAGGTGCGCGTCGATGGTGGCCAGCATGGTGGCGTCGGCGAACTGCGCTACCTGGCCAGCGACGATCGCCAGGCGCGGCCCATTCCTTACCGCTTGTACCGTGACGCTGCCTGGCGTGAGCCTCTGGCGGTGGGGGTAGCCCAGTCGGCGCGTGTGCCGGGCAGCGGTTCGGTTGAATTGCCGTTGTACGCACGTATCGACAAATTGGCCTGGGTGCCGGATGCAGGGGTTTATGCCGACCTGCTGAAAGTCACCGTCACCTGGTAGGGACGCCGCCATGCACAAGGACGCCATGCCATGAACCGCACTTCGATCCTGTTGCTCACCCTCGGCCCGCTGCTGGTCCCCGGCGGTGCGGTGCATGGCAGCACCACCGGTTTCATCCAGGCGCGGCTGGTGATCAGCGCGTCTTGCCAGATCAGCAGCAACGAGACGCAACCGGCCGTGCTGGGTGACCCAGGCGTACTGGACTTTGGCGAGCGCGGTCCGAACTGGGACCAGCCGTTGCGCAGCCAGGTGGACGAAGTGGGCGGCCAGGGTAGCCTGCAAATCAGTTGCACGCCTGAAGTTCGGGCCTTCAACGTGCGTATCAATGGCGGCCTCAATGGCGACGATGGCATTCGCCGCCTGAGCAACGGCCGTGAACTGATTCCTTATCAGCTGGCGGTCGACCCAGGCGGTAACAGCCGCTACGGCGTCGGCCAGGCGCGGGCCTTCACCATTCGCAGCAGCCAGCAAGTACCGATCCCCATCTACGGTGTGGTAGTGGCGCAACCGCGTGCGCTGCCGGCCGGGCTTTACCGCGACACCCTCAGAGTGACCCTGGACTGGTAACCACGCAAGGAGACTCCGATGCGAACGAACCTTTCATATTGCGTCCTCGCAGGCCTGGGCCTGGCGTTGGCTTCCCAGGCCCAGGCGGCCACGGTGACGGGCAGTATCAGCTCGACCCTGACGCTGACTGCGGCGTGCCAGGTCAATGGCACGTCGGGCACGTCGGGGCTTAACTTCGGTGCCTTGAACTTCGGTACCCAGGATGCCTTGTTCGTCACCGCCAATGCCCAGGTGCTGGGAGGCGGGGGGGGCGCCATGAGCATCCTGTGCTCGGCAGGTACGGTGCCCGTGATCAAAGTGCGTGCCGGCCTGCATGACGGCCAGTCGAGCGGCGGCACCCGTGCGCTCGCTGATGGTTCTGGCAACTTTGTACCGTACGACCTCTATACCGACGCTGGGCGTACGGCGTTGCTGGCGGTCGACGACACCATCACCCTGCCGACCAGTACCGGCGCCGCCCAGACCGTCAACCTTTACGGCAAGGCCGTCGGCAAGGCGGGCCTGCCCGCAGGGGTCTACAGCGACACGATCTCGGTCGAGCTGTCGTTCTGACCCATGCGCGGCTGGCTGGCAGGTAGCCTGACTGGCGTCAGCATGTTGTTGGCCGCCCCACTGGGGGCAGTGACCACCAGTACCTTCACGGTGACGGCGCAGGTTGTCGCCGGGTGCCTGGTGGTGGGGGGTGTCACCAGCTACGGCACGCTCGATTATGGCTCGCAGTCGGCGCTGTCCACGGGGCTGCTCAGCACATCGCTGGGTGGTTCTACCGTGACGTTCCAGTGCACGCCGGGCGTGGCCATGAGCATGAGCCTGGACGGCGGGCAAAACAGTGCCAGTGGCACACGCAACCTGAAGCGCACCAGTGGCACGCAAGTGCTGGCCTACCAGTTGTACCGGGACGCCGCCTATAGCCAGGCCTTGGGAATCGGCCAGAGCGTGGCGGTGAGCTATTCCGACCCGACGGCGATCAAGCTTCCGGTGTACGGGAGGGTCCAGCTGACCGGCACGCTGCCGGCAGGGACCTATACCGATGTGGTGCAAGTGACGGTGACCTGGTAACGGCCAGCGCCACCCCTGACAAGTGTCTAAGGAGAGCTGCATGCGGGCAGGCGCGAAGTGGACGCGTGGATTGACTGGATTATTGTCGCTGGCAAGCCTGCCGGCCTGGGCGGCCACTTCGGTGCTGATCTGGCCGATCGACCCGGTGCTGGAGGCCGACCAGAAGGCAGGTGCGTTGTGGCTGGAAAACCGTGGCACTGCGCCGGCAAACCTGCAGGTGCGGGTATTCGCCTGGCGCCAGGGTGATTACCAGGAGCAGTTCCAGGCGCAGCGCGAGATTATCGGCAGCCCGCCGGTCGCCAACATTGCACCCGGGCAGAAGCAGCTGATCCGCCTGACCCGTACCGGCCCTTCACCCGCCGGCCAGGAGCAGGCCTACCGCATCATCATTGACGAGATTCCGCCCGCCATCCCGGTCGACAAGGC
This sequence comes from Pseudomonas sp. USTB-Z, assembly GCF_019691255.1. Lineage (NCBI taxonomy): Bacteria > Pseudomonadati > Pseudomonadota > Gammaproteobacteria > Pseudomonadales > Pseudomonadaceae > Pseudomonas > Pseudomonas sp. USTB-Z. The sequence continues at coordinate 254,778 of NZ_JAECZP010000003.1, read as the reverse complement.
CGAGCCCGGCGCGACGGCGGCCATTCGTTTGCAGATGCGCTATTCGGTGCCGCTGTTCGTCTACGGCGAAGGGCTGTGGGGCAAGGCCGACCCTGACGGCAGACGCAATGCCGAGGGCGTGGGCAAGCCGCAGCTCAGTTGGCGCCCGGTGACGGTGCAGGGCAAGCCCTACATTGAACTGCGTAACACGGGCCCGGTCCATGCGCGGTTGACCGATGTGGTCGTGCAGCAAGGCAGCCAGAGCAAGCCACTGGCTGAAGGCCTGCTGGGCTATGTGCTGCCGGGGGCAAGCATGCGCTGGCCGGCTCCCATCGCATCCGGCAACGGCAGCGTGCTCACGGGCAGGGTCAATGGTCAGCGCTCGGCGGACGCCATCCGCCAAGGCCAATGAGCCAACGGCTGAATGAAGTGCAGGGGCCAAGGAGGACCCGGCAATGGTTGGAAACCGTGTGTGAAGTGGCTCCCGGCGACGACGTGCCGCTGGTGCCTGGGGCTGGCCATGGTCAGCCCCGCGCTGGTGCTGGCCGACGACTTGCCCCCACCGCCCACGGAGATGTCCGCCATCGCCGAGGCCACCCTTTACCTCGACCTGGTGGTGAACCAGATGCCCAGGGTTGAACTGATACCGGTGCAGCAGCGGGCCGGGCGGTTGTACCTGGACAGCGAACTATTGCGTGCAGCCGGCGTTTCGCTGCCGGGCAACCCCCAGGGGGAGGTGGCCCTGGACAGCATTGCGGGGCTGCATACCGATTACGACAGTCAGAACCAGCGCCTGCTGCTGCAGGTGCCGCCGGCTTGGTTGCCTGACCAGCAAGTGGGTGATCGCAACCTTTACCCGGCCAGTGATGCGCGCAGCAGTTTTGGTGCCTTGTTCAACTACGACCTGTATCTCAACGACACCGATGAAGGCGGCACCTACCTGGCTGCCTGGAACGAGCTGCGGCTGTTCGACAGCTGGGGTACCTTTTCCAGCACCGGGCAGTGGCGTCAGTCTTTCAATGGCGCACAGGCGGACGATACGCGCCGAGGTTTCATGCGTTACGACACCACCTGGCGCTTTACCGACGAGCAGCGCCTGCTGACCTACGAAGCCGGTGACTTCGTGACGGGTGCGTTGCCCTGGAGCAGTTCGGTGCGCGTGGGTGGGGTGCAGCTGTCACGCGACTTCGCGGCGCGTCCTGATCTTGTCACTTACCCGTTGCCTGCGTTCGCCGGTGAAGCGGCGGTGCCGACGTCGCTTGACCTGTTCATCAACGGTTTCAAGTCCAGTACCACCGAACTGCAGCCAGGCCCATACACCCTGACCAACGTGCCGTTCATCAACGGTGCCGGGGAGGCGGTGGTGGTCACCACGGATGCCCTTGGCCGTCAGGTGTCGACCACCTTGCCGTTCTATGTCACCAGCAGCCTGCTGCAGAAGGGCCTGTCGGACTACTCGGTAGCCGCCGGCAGCCTGCGCCGTGATTACGGTGTACGCGATTTCAGCTATGGGCCGGGTATCGTCTCGGGCAGCCTGCGCTATGGGCTCAGTGACATCTTCACCCTGGAAACCCACGCCGAAACGGCTGAGTCGCTGATGCTGGGTGGGCTGGGCGGCAACATGCGCGTGGGCAACTTCGGCGTGATCAACGCTGCCTTGGCGCAAAGCCGGTTCGATGGCGACAAGGGCCACCAGGTCGCCCTTGGCTACCAATACAACAGCCAGCGCATCGGCTTCGGTTACCAGCGCCTGCAACGCCACGGCGACTATGCCGACCTGAGCCGGGTGGACTCCCCGGACATGCAACTGAGCAAAAGCAGCGAACAGGTTACCCTCAGTGTCAACCTGAACGCGTACGGCAGCATTGGCGCTGGTTACTTCGACGTGCGCGCCGGTGACGGTACGCGTACCCGGTTGATCAACCTGAGCTACAGCAAGCCGCTGTGGGGCAGCAGCAGTGTGTACCTGTCGGCCAACCGTGAAGTGGGGGACAGCCAGTGGGCGGTGCAGGCGCAGCTGGTGATCCCGTTCGACCTGCACGGCACCCTGGCGCTGAGCATGGAACGCAGCAATGAAGGCGAGACCCTGCAACGGGTCAACTACAGCCGTGCGGTGCCAGCGGGTGTCGGCGTCGGTTACAACCTTGGGTATGCCGCAGGCAGCGACCGTGATGCCTATCGCCAGGCCGACGTTACCTGGCGCCTGCAATCGGTGCAATTGCAGGCCGGTGTGTATGGCAGCAGCGGCGAGATGACCCGCTGGGCCGACGCCAGTGGTTCTCTGGTGTGGATGGATGCCGGCGTGTTCGCCGCCAACCGTATCGATGATGCCTTCGTGGTGGTCAGTACCGCAGGTTACGCGGATGTGCCGGTGCGTTATGAAAACCAGGAAATCGGCCGTACCGATGCCAAGGGGCACTTGCTGGTGCCTTACAGCAGCGGTTACTACCGGGGTAAGTACGAGATCGATCCCATGAACCTACCACCGGATGTCCTCGCGCCGGACGTTGAGCAGCGTGTGGCGGTACGACGGGGCAGCGGTTACTTGCTGGAGTTCCCCCTCAAGCGCGTCATGGCGGCCAGTGTCGAATTGGTGGATGGCAACCAGCAGGTGCTCAAACTGGGTAGCCGTGTCACCCACGCAGAGAGTGGCACCCAGGCGGTGGTGGGGTGGGACGGGTTGGTGTACCTGGAGAACCTGTCGTTGCATAACCGCCTTCAGGTGGCGCTTGAAGGGGGTGGGCATTGCGAAGTGGCGTTCGACCTGCCTGACGCGCAAGGCTCGGTCCCTTTGATTGGTCCGTTGGTGTGCCGATGAATGCCTGGCGGCGGGGCCTGGTGGCGAGCGTGCTGCTGTTGCCGAGCAGTACGGCCTGGGCGCTTTGTTCGTCGGTGGCCACCTTGCCGGCAGCGTTTGGCAGCCTTAATTCGACGCAGGTTCGCAACACGGTACAGACGGCTTCCAGCCTCAACTCCGGGTTGCAGTGCACCGGTTCGCTGCTGACCTTGCTCAGCAGTGGTGATCATTTCTACGCCACGATCACGCCCGCCTCCGGTGGGCTGGTCGGCCCGACAGGCGATGTCATTCCCTACACGCTGTATGCCGATAACACCACCCGCTACCCGATTACCCGGGGTGTGGCCTACGACTTCGCCCGCAACGGCATCCTCGACTTGCTGGGGTTGCTCGGCGGTTCCACGCCCAAGGCGGTGCCGATCTACATGCGCACCCAGATTGGCAGCAATGTCGCGGCCGGGTTGTATCAAGAGGCCCTGACCGTGGCCTGGAGCTGGGATTATTGCTCGGGTATTGGCGCGTTGGGGATATGCCTTGGGCGTGACATCGGCTCGGGTAGCCAGGTCTTGAACGTGAGCCTGACGGTGACCAACGATTGCCAGATCACCACCCCCGACATCAGCTTCGCCAGTGCGCCGGTGGTGGCGGGGTTCGGCACGGTGAGCCAGGGCATAAACGTGTCATGCACCAAGGGCAGCAGCTACACGGTAGGGCTGGGTGACGGGCAGAACGTGTCCGGTGGGCGGCGGCGGATGAAGTCTTCGGCCAACAACTACCTGGCCTATGACATTTTCAAAAGTGCCGGCACCGTGCGCTGGGGGGCGTCAGGGGCTGCCAGGCGTTCCAGTACGGATGCCGACATCAACCCCGGCGCAGGTACCGGCACGGGTAGCCAGGTGTTTAACTACAACGCCAAGGTCTATACCGATCAGGCGACACCGCCGGCTGCGACCTATACCGACAGTGTGATACTGGATGTGCAGTTCTGAACGGCGGTCAATACCCCCGAAGGAGCCGCCGCCTATCGCGACGGGCTGCTCCTGCAGGGGCTGCGCAAGGCGAGGTTCAGCGCAAATCGCCAACCATGCTGGCCAAGGTCTCCAGCACCGCCCCGGCCAGTGCCTTCGAGCGCGCCCCCGACCACCCGGTGACTGCATCGGGCGCGTCGTCATGGTCCTTGAACGGCATCTCCAGCGTCAGTGACAGGCAGTCATGGGCCATGCCCACCGCATTGCAGGCCAGCGTCGTGTTCGCCTGTCCGGGTTCGTCACGGGTATAGCCATGCACCGTCTGGAAGTCGCGGGTCAGGCTGCACAAGGTGCTACGGAACTGCTCTTCGAGTTTGGCCAGCCGAGGGGTGTAACCCGGGTTGCCCTCGCATGCAGCCGTGAACACGTGGGGGATTTCTTCGTCACCGTGCACGTCGATGAAGGCATCTACACCGTACTGCTTCATCTGCGCCTGTGCAAAGAACACTTCCGGGCTGAATTCGACGCTGGCGTCCTGCCAGGCGCGGTTGAGGTCCTTGCCCTTGAAGTTGGTGCGCAGGTGGCCGAGGAAGGCGCCGTCGGGGTTCATGTTGGGGATCAGATAAAGGTCGGCCTTGGCCAGCAATTGCTGGACCACCGCGTCGTTGGCCTGCAGGCGGTCGATCACGCCTTCCATGAACCATTCGGCCATGTGTTCGCCCGGGTGCTGCTGGGCAATCAACCACAGCTTGCGCTTGCCTTCGGCACCGTCGCCTGCCCGCAGCAGGGGGATATCGCGGCCCTGGATACTGCGGCCGCTGGCCAGCAACTCGACCCCCGGGAGTTGGCGGGCGCGTTCGATCAGTTGGTTGTGGCGGGCACGCGGGTAGGGCTCGAAATAGGCGAACCAGATCTGGTCCTGTTCAGCCTTGACCTCGAACGATAGCGCCGTACCGTCGAACTGGCTGGGCACGCGGAACCAGCGCTGCTGGTCGTAGCTGGCCACAGCGTTGTAGCCGCTCCACGCGTTCTTGTACGAGGAGCCAGAAGCGTTGTCCAGGCTGAAGCGATGGACCTGCCCCGGTGTGAGCCCGCTGACCTTGAAGTGGAACCACTGGTAGTGGCCGCTGTGGGTGTCCGGGCGAATGGCCAGGTGTACCTGGGCCGGGTTGCTGGCATCCAGTACCTGTATGTTGCCGGAGTCGAAATCGCAGTCGATCTGCAGGGGGGACAGCGTCACGGTCATGTGCCGGGCTCCTTTGCGGGCATTGTTGTAGGGGTACTGTATACGGCTTGGCGGGGATGCTGTGCAAGAACAGGCAGGGCGAGCCGTCAGCGGACAGCCCGTATGCGGCGGGCCAGTGCCGGCAAATGCGTGGACTTCAGGTTATCTGAAGAACTGACTGGGCGTGGTACCGAACTGGCGTTTGAACATGCTGGCGAAGGCACTTGGGCTGTCATAGCCCAAGGCCCCCGCCACATCGATGATTCGCTCGCCCAGGGCAATTCGCTCCAGTGCCTGCATCAGCCGCGCCTGCTGGCGCCACTGGCCAAAGGTCATGCCGGTTTCCTTGCGGAACAACCGCTGGATGGTCTTTTCGTCCACCCCCAGTCGCACGCCCCAGTCGGCAACGGTGGCGTTATCGTCGGGCCGTTCATGCAATGCCGTGCAGATCACCCGCAGGCGCTGGTCTCTGGGTTGCGACAGCTTCAGCGGCAAGGTCGGCAGTACGCAGATTTCGTCGAGGATCAGGCGCATGACTCGGGCTTCGCGCGAGTCCTCGGCAAACGGTGCGGTGAACCCCACCGAGGCCTTGATCAGTTCGCTGAGCAAGGGCGAGATGCTGATGGCCTTGCTCTGCAGGGGCAGGCCGGTTGCCGCGTCGATGCGCACGAACACACTGCGCATCTTCACGTCGCCGACACAGCGAATGGCGTGCACCTGGCCGCAAGGCATCCACACACCGCGGCTGGGTGGCACCGTCCAGCATTCGTTCCCGGACTCGACGATCATCAGGCCTTTGATGGCATAGATCAGTTGATGCTTGGTATGGCTATGGGGCTCGATGAACCAGTCGCTTGGGTAGTCTGTCGCACGGCTACCCACTTCCCAGGTCCATTCATCGACCTCCACCAGCAATTCACGCTGCGGCTTTACCATCGTGACCTCGTATCGAAGCAGCCTGGCAGCGCCACTTTAGCAGCAACGGCCAGGGCGGGCCCGCGAGCGGGTGGCCGGTAGCAAGGCGGTGGCCAACCCGAGCAGCGGCAGGAACGCGATGGCTTGGTACACCCATTCGATGCCATGCCGGTCGGCCAGTGTGCCCAGGCCGGCTGCACCCACGCCGCTGATGCCGAACATCAGCCCGAACATCACCCCCGAAACCATGCCGACCCGGCCCGGCACCGCCTCCTGGGCATACACCACCAGGGCAGCGAATGCCGAGGACATCACCAGGCCGATGGCTACCGCCAGTACGGCTGTCCAGGCGAGGTTGGCATGGGGCAGGGCCAGGGCGAAGGGCGCCACGCCGAGGAACGAGACCCAGATCACGGCCTTGCGCCCGATGCGATCACCCACCGGGCCACCGGCAAAGGTGCCCAGCGCAACGGCTGCGAGGAACACGAACAGGTACAGCTGGCTGTGCTGCACACTCAGGCCGAAATGCTCGATCAGGTAGAAGGTGAAGAAGTTGGTGAACGAAGCGATGTAGACGAACTTGGCGAACATCAGCACGGCGATCACCACCACAGCGCGCCACATGGCACCCCGCGACAGGCCGGGGGCCTGTTGGCCCGCGAAGCGCTTGAGCCGGGCCTGGCCGTGGCGCACGCTCCAGCCCGTCACCCGCAGCAGCACCAGAACGGCCAGCGCAGCGGCCAGCATGAACCAGGCAATGGCCGGTTGGCCGTGCGGAATGATGATGGCGGCGGTGAGCAGTGGGCCGAGGGCCGAGCCGGTATTACCGCCGACCTGGAAGGTTGATTGCGCGGTCCCGAAGCGCCCGCCGGAAGCCATCCTGGCGACCCGCGAGGCCTCTGGGTGAAAGGTGGCCGAACCCACGCCGACCACGGCGGCGGCCACCAGCAGCATTTCATAGCTGCCGGCAAAGGCGAGCAGGGCGATGCCCACCAGCGTCACCACCATGCCGGCAGGCAGCAGGTAGGGTTGTGGGTGCTTGTCGGTGAACATGCCGACCCAAGGTTGCAGCAGGGAAGCGGTCACCTGATACACCAAGGCGATCCAGCCGATCTGGGCAAAGCTCAGCGCGAAATCGCTTTTCAGCATGGGGTAGATCGACGGCAGTACGGCTTGAATCAGGTCGTTGAGCAGGTGGGCGAATGCAGCAGCACCGACGATGCGCACGACAAAGCCCTGAGGCTGGTCGGCAGGCGTGGCGGCGGCTACGGAGGCGGCGGAGGTTGTCATGGGCAAGGTTCTTCTATGGCAAGGGAGCAAGGCGTCGCCGCAGCAGGTTATCCAGTGCCGAGGTTGCCTGTCTCACGCCGAACAGGCAGCCAATGTCGCGTTTCGGGCATCCGTGCCCACAGCCTGACAGGAGAACGGAGGCGCTCCTGCAGATGATTGCCTTCAGGCCATATCGGCTGCGGTCTTGCCGGCGACCTTGTGGCGCCCGCCCAGCCATACCAGCAACAGCCCCGCAGCTGCCAGCACACCTCCGGCCATCGGCACGGCGGCGTAGCCCAGGTTCAGGCTGATAACCGCACCACCCAGCGCCGCGCCCACGGCGTTACCCAGGTTGAACGCACCCACGTTGATCGACGACGCCAGGCCTGGTGCCTCGATGGCGGCAGTCATTACACGCATTTGCAGCGGTGGTACCACGGCGAAGGTGAACATGCCCCAGACCAGCAGGGCGATGGCTGCGCCAAGGTGGCTACCCAGTACCAGGGGCATCGCCAGCATGATCAGCGCCAGCACGGCGAGGAAGATTTTCGCCGCGCCATCCAGTGACCAGTCGGCCAGGCGGCCACCCAGGCTGTTGCCAAGGGTGAAGCCAACCCCGATCAGTACCAGTCCCAAGGTTACGAAGCCGTCCGAGGCACCGGTCAGTTCGGCCAGCACCGGCGCCACGTAGGTGTACAAGGTGAACATGGCACCGGCACCGAGCACGGTGGTGGCCATTGCCAGCAGCACGCTGGGGCGGGCAATGACCGCCAGTTCCTTGCGCACGTGCGGCACGCTGCCGCGTTCACCCTTGGGCAGGGCGTACCAGAGTGCGGCCATGGCCAGCAGGCCAAGTACGGCGGTACCGGCAAATGCCATGCGCCAGCCGATCTGCTGGCCAATCCAGGTGGCGGCCGGCACGCCGCCGATGTTGGCGATGGTCAGGCCCATGAACATGGTGGCCACGGCGCTGGCCTGTTTCTCCTTGGGCACCACGCTGGCTGCCACCACGGCTCCCAGGCCGAAGAACGCACCATGGTTGAGGCTGGTGACCAGTCGCGAAGCGAGCAGGGTGTAGTAGTCCGGCGACAGTGACGACAGCAGGTTGCCAAGGGTGAAGATGGCCATCAGCGCCATCAGCGCAGCGCGCTTCCCAAAGCGGCTGAACAGCAAGGTCATGATCGGCGCGCCGACCATCACGCCAATGGCATAGGCGGTGATCAGCATGCCGGCGCTGGGGATGCTCACCTCCACGCCCTGGGCGATGACTGGCAGTAGCCCCATCGGGGTGAACTCGGTAGTGCCGATGCCAAAGGCGCCAATGGCCAACGCGAAGAGCACGCGGCCGGGTCTCATTGTTTGAGCAGTCATCAGTGTCAGTCCCAGGTTGGCGCCAGGCCGTCAGGGCTGACCTCGCGGCCATTGCGCTCCAGCTTAGCGATGCGTGCCATGTCGTCGCTGTCCAGCGTCAGGCCACGGGCAAGCAGGTTGCTGGCCAGGTTTTCACGCTTGGTCGACGACGGGATCACGGCATAGCCCAATTGCAAGGCCCAGGCCAGGGCAACCTGGGCGACGGTAGCCTTGTGCTTGGCGGCGATCTGGGCCAGCACCGGGTCTTTCAGCACTTTGCCGTAGGCCAGGGTCATGTACGAGGTCACGGTGATCCCTTGTTCCTTGAGGAACGCGGTCAGCGTGCTGTTCTGCAGGTAGGGGCTGAGCTCGATCTGGTTGGTGGCGATTTCCCCTTTGCCGACCACGGCAATGGCTTGCCTGGTCAGCTCGATGTTGAAGTTGGAAATGCCGATCTGGCGAGCCAGGCCTTGCTGCTTGGCGTCGGCCAGGGCCTTCATGTACTCGGGCAGTTCTACGCCATTGCCCGGCGCTGGCCAGTGGATCAGCAGCAGGTCGACGTAGTCGGTGCGCAGCTTCTGCAAGCTGTCACGCAGGCTGGGGATCAGCTTGTCGGCGGCGTAGTTGTCGACCCAGATCTTGGTGGTGATGAACAGCTCGCTGCGCGGCACGCCGCTTTCGGCGATGGCCTGGCCCACTTCGGCTTCGTTCTTGTAGATCTGTGCGGTATCGATGACGCGGTAGCCGACTGCCAGGGCAGACTTGACCGAGTCGATGACGGTTTGGCCGGAGAGGCGGAAGGTGCCGAGGCCGAAGGAAGGAACGCTCATGGGGTTGCTCCTGAATAGGGTGAGGATCATGTGATGGCCAGTGTGCAGGTTTGAACGGCAGCGAATAAGCCGCCATGGCGCCAAAGTCCTTTGACCTGTAGTCACAAATACATTTTCAAGCTGTGCATTCACTACATAAATAGGGCCCGAGGGGACTGGAACCTTGTTCAGCTAGCGCTTTTTTATCAAGCGTTGAGGCTGCCCATGACCCCTTCAGTAATACCCGCCGACTCCATCGATGCGCTGATTGCCCGTCAGCTGCCAGGCTGGCTCAAGCGCGCATCTGCCCAAGAGCTGACAGGCCTGCGCGCCGCTGCTTTGCGCCAACAGCGGGCGCAGGACCACGTCGACGCCTGGTTAGGGGCTGTAACCCCCTTGGATGAGTTCGCCGAGTCGTTGCTCAAACGTGCACCCGAGGCCCATTCGATCAAGCAGGTAGATTTGCGCCAGGCTCAGCTCAGGCTGGTGACCCTGCAGCCAAAACCGTCGATATCACCTGCTTTACCAAGCACGTCAACACGCATCGTCAGCACCCAGACGCTTCTCTCGGCGGCACTGCATAACTTCCACGAAAAGGAAATGCAGCCTGGCTGGTTCGCGGCCGGGTCGCAGTTGGTCACTGCCAGCGGGCACCTGCTGCCGCTAAGTGCGCAAGCCTTTGTCCGCCTTTGCAGAGACATTGATATTGGCAGGCGTTATCAAAGCCATTTGCAATCGAAGCTTGAAGGCGAGGGGGTGGCCGTCGAGAGCACCCTGGAGGAGGCGTTGAGGGCCAACCTGGCGCTTGCTGCAATCGCCGCAAGAATCAAGGGTGAAATCGATGAGCAGACCTGTCAGTGGATCAACCAGGTGGTGGGCACAGCGCCTTTCCAGCCAGCCGACAACGCCGTGTTGAAGTGTCACACCCTGCGGCTGTTGGGCAAGGAGGTCATTGGCGCACTGGTGATCGAAGTGCGTCAGAACGCCCGCCTGCTTGGCGTTATCGCGTGGTTCCCTGAGGACCCGTATGCCCCGGTGAGTTGGCACACCAGCTGGGAGCTGCTGTACATGACCCTTGGCATACGTTTGCGTAATGAAGCGTATCGGCGCTACTTCCAGCGCTTCGTCGCAGAGCGTGATCGCATCGCCTTCTGCGCGGCGCTGAACGCGCTGCTCAGCCACGGTAATACTGTTCTCCCGCTTGAGCTGGATGGCCGCTGTTTTGCGATCGAGGGCGACGTGTTTGTCGCGCTGCGCCAGGCCCGGATCGACAAAATGCTGGATGACGCACGGGTATTGGCCGTTTCGACAGAGGATGAAGATGTCGCCGACCGTCGCGCACGTTTGCAGGGCTATCTGGATTTGGGGTTGAGCGTGGCAGGCCTGGCAGCGCTGTTTGTGCCTGTGTTGGGGCAGGCCCTGCTGGGGCTTACGGTGATGCAACTGGCAGGTGAGGTGTACGAAGGCTACCAGGATTGGCAGTTGGGTGATCGTGACGCCGCATTGGGCCACTTGTTCAACGTGGCCGACACGGTTGTGATGACGGCGGTGACGACGGCCGGAGCGACGGCACTTGGCAAGCTGGCCCAGCGAGTGGCGCAGGTGGATGCCTTGGTGCCGGTAAGCCTGGGCGATGGCCAGTTGCGGCTGTGTGATCCGTCCTTGTCGGGCTATCAGCGTGAGGGCGTCGATCTGATGGTAGGGCAGGCCGTGAATGAAACTGGCCGTTCGCTGAGGCGCCTGCACGATGCTGTGTATGAAGTGAGCGAAGGGGACGATGGCGCATGGCGTATTCATCACCCATCGAGGCCACAGGCCTACGTACCGGTACTTGAGCACAATGGTGCCGGGGGATGGGTGCATGAGTTCGAACAACCGCAGCGCTGGCATGACGCCGCCTACATGGTGCGCCGCCTTGCCAGTCGCACGGCGCAGGTGCCGGATGAGGTGATATCTGTGGCGTTGCAGACCACCGGTCTGGATGCTGATTGCCTGCGCCGTTTGTTATTGGAAAATGCGCCCCCGCCGGCACGCTTGCTCGACGCCATCGAGCGCCAGCAATTGCACCGTGATTTCCCGGCGTTGCGAGGTGAGGCTTTCGAGGAGGTCTTCAACGAGCGACAGATCAGCCCGCAAGCAGCAGACCGGGTCGTGATGCGGGACTTCCCAGGCCTTTCCCCCCGCTGCGCACGGGAAATCGTCGAGGGGGCCAGCAGTGTCGAGATGGAGAGCCTGACTGGCGCAGGCCGGGTGCCCTTGGCCTTGGCGGAACGTGCACGCTGGGCAATACGCGACAGTCGGCTAGACCGTGCCTGCGCAGGGTTGCGCCAGGCCGCGGCAGAAAATGACGATACCGGTAAGCTCGCGCTGGGCCTGCTCGATGCCATCGCCCCCTGGTCGGCTGGGGTCAACGTTGAGCTGCCTGCCGCGGGCAGGGGTGGGTTGCTGCAGACGTTGAGACGGCAACTGGACAGCCGGCAGCGACAATTGCTTGGTATTAGCCAGATGAGGGATGACGCACTGGGTGAGCGGCTTGGGCGTGAGGCACTCGCTGACCGTGAAGCGGCGGCCCGAATGATTGGGCTGGCCCGTGTGGGGCAGGGGATTCGCCCTCCTGTGCGGTTGTTCGATGGGCGTTTGGGCTACCCGCTCAGTGGCCACCTGACAGGCACCCGCCAGGCACTGCGGCGCACGTTGAACCACGTGTTCCCGGTGATGAGCAGTGAGCAGCTGGAGGTCTACCTGCAAGACCTGGCACAGCGGGGGGTGGACCCGTGGAACCATGTCAGCCAACTGTTACAGGCCAAGGTCAGCCTCAAGCAGGCATTGCAAGCCTGGCGAAATGACGCAGGGCTGAACATTGTTCGCCGCCTGCGTCGTATCAAGGTTGCCAGGCGCATTACGGCAAGCTGGCAGCGCTTTACCCCTGGGGAGGTGGCGGGTGACTACCACCTGACCCTCGTGGGTGAGCGGGTGGGTGACCTGCCGGCTTTGCCTGAAAATGTGAGTTTTGACCACATCACGCACCTGACCCTGCGCGATATGCAGCTGACGAGCCTTGATGCGGGCTTTTTTGGTCGCTTCAGCAAGGTGCGCAACCTGGACTTGCGGAACAACCGGCTGACACGCCTTCCTGCAGGTATCGAGCAACTGACCGAATTGAAAAACCTGCGCCTTGGCGGCAACCAGATCGTGCTTTCCAGCGAGGATAACCTGCGTTTGAGCCAGCTTGTGGAACTGCGCCGCCTGGAGCTCAACGGCAACCCGGTCGGTTTGCTGCCACCCTTGGCGTCTTTCCCCCTGCTGCGCCGGCTGTCCTTGCGCAACACCGGGCTGGGCGAACTGCCCGCTGATCTGGCCAGGCACGGTAATCTGGAGTTGCTGGACATGCGTGACAACCAGATCCAGACGCTGCCTGAAGCGTTGTCTTTAGTGCCGCTTCGCCTGTGGCGGGGCCTGGAGCTGCACGACAATCCACTCTCGGACGAAACCCTGCAGCGCTTGCAGTTGGCCAGGGCGTCGGCCGGGGCTGCTGAGCGTCGACGTGCAGCTCATGCCACTTCGATCCCGAACGCTGCAGCCCCTTGGTTTTCAGGGTTCACGCCAGCCCAGCGCGAGGTGCGATTGGCGAGCTGGAACCGCTTGAGCCAGGAAGCCGGGGCGCAGGATCTGTTTCGCTTTTTCTCTGATTTACGGGCCCTGCGTGAATACGACGCACAACCGCGCGACCTTCAGGCGCGGGTGTGGCATATCCTCGAAGCCTGCGAACAGCACGCTGAAGTACGCGCGAGCCTGTTCGAGCAAGTTGCCCGGCCGCGCAGTTGCAGCGACGAGTTGCTGCTGACGCTCAGCGAGCTGGAGGTTGGCGCGCTGGTCGCCAAGGCCGGAACAGCCGGTACCGGGTTGCAGAAAGAGCGGGCGCTGGTCAGGCTGGGGCGTTCGTTGTTCCGCCTGGACAAAGTCAACGCAATTGCCGCGCGGCATATTGCGGATTACTTTTCGAACGATCCCGTAGAGGTTTACCTGACCTATCGCGTCAGGCTGGCGGATAGCCTCGACCTTCCCGTGCAGCCCAGCCATCTTTCGTATGAGAGTTTCAGCGGGGTTGGCCGCGAAGACCTGGACGCCGCGCGCAGCGAGGTGCTGCGGCAGGAAACGCCACAAGCGTTGGCGCAGGCGCTGGCAGATCGATCCTTCTGGCAGGACTACCTGCACGAGCAGCAGGCGGCGCGCTTCAGCCGCCTGGACGAGCCTTTTCAGCAGCGCCTGGATGTGTTGCTGGAACAATCGAAAACGCTGAGCGATGGCGACTATTTTGCCCAGGTCGAGCATATCTGCGCAGCGCGTGAGGTCGCGAAACGGCAGCTTTTGCTTGAATTGAGCCGAGAGGCAATTCAACGCCACGGCCTATGAACGAAACAGCCCGCCGAGAGGCGGGCTGTTCGCTGGGGCGGGACGATCAGCGGCGGCGGAACAGCGGCAGCGGTTCGTCGGTGGCGGCCTGGTAGGTCACCGAGAAGTCCTTCAGGCTTTGCAGCGCGTCTTCCGGGTCCTTGTCGGCACGGATGGCGAAGGCGTCGAAGCCGCAGCGGGCCATGAAGAACAGCTGGTCGCGCAGCACATCGCCGATGGCGCGCAGTTCGCCTTTGAACTTGTAGCGGTCACGCAGCAGGCGCGCATTGGAGTAGCTGCGGCCGTCGGTGAATGCCGGGAAGTTCAGGGCGATGACCTGGAAGTGGTGCACGTCTTCACCGATTTCCTCTGCTTCCTGGTCGCTGTCCAGCCATACACCCAGGCCGCCATCGCGAGCCTTGAGCACATGGGCATGGTCGCGCCACATTTGCAGCGGCACGATGTAGTCGTCGCAGTTGGTCAGCTCGTCGAACGAGGTTTCCTTGGGCAGCAGGTGCCAGGTTTCGTCGACGATCTGGTTGTTCTTAATGATTCGCTGCATAGACGCGTTCCTTGAAGGGGTCGATGCCGATACGCTGGTAGGTGTCGATGAAACGCTCTTCCTCGGTACGTTGCTCGACGTACACGGCGATCAGCTTCTCGATCACATCGGCCATGTCATCCTGCGCGAAGGACGGGCCAAGGATCTTGCCCAGGCTTGCGCCGCGTGCGGCGTTGCCGCCCAGCGACACCTGGTAGAACTCCTCACCCTTCTTGTCCACGCCGAGGATGCCGATGTGGCCCACGTGGTGGTGGCCGCAGGCGTTCATGCAGCCGGAGATGTTCAGGTCGATTTCGCCGATGTCGAACAGGTAGTCCAGGTCGTCGAAGCGGCGCTGGATGGACTCGGCAATCGGGATCGACTTGGCGTTTGCCAGCGAGCAGTAGTCGCCACCCGGGCAGCAGATGATGTCGGTCAGCAGGCCGATGTTCGGGGTAGCGAAGCCGCCTTCGCGCAGTTCAAGCCACAGCGCGTGCAGCTGGCGCTGCTCGACGTCGGCGAGGATGATGTTCTGCTCGTGCGAGGTGCGCAGGAAGCCGAAGCTGTAGCGTTCGGCCAGGTCGGCCACGGCGTCCAGCTGCTTGTCGGTCACGTCGCCCGGGGCAACACCGGTAGGCTTGAGTGACAGGGTAACAGCCACGTAGCCCGGGCGCTTGTGGGCGCGGGTGTTGCGCGAGCGCCAGCGGGCGAACCCTGGGTGCTCGGCATCCAGGGCGGTGTAGTCGACGTTGTCGAGTGCGAGGTACTCGGGGTCGACGAAGTGGCGCGATACGCGTTGCACTTCGGCTTCGGTCAGGGTGGTGGTGCCGCCACGCAGGTGGACCATTTCGGCCTCGACCTTTTCGGCGAACACTTCCGGGGTAAGGGCCTTGACCAGAATCTTGATCCGCGCCTTGTACTTGTTGTCACGGCGACCGTAACGGTTGTACACGCGCAGGATGGCATCGAGGTAGCTGATCAGGTCCTGCCACGGCAGGAACTCGTTGATGAACGAGCCCACCACCGGGGTACGGCCCAGGCCGCCACCGACCAGCACTCGGAAGCCCAGTTCGCCGGCAGCGTTGCGCACGGGCTCAAGGCCAATGTCGTGCACTTCGATGGCGGCGCGGTCTTCCTGCGAACCGTTGATGGCGATCTTGAATTTGCGTGGCAGGTAGGCGAATTCCGGGTGGAAGGTGGTCCACTGACGGACGATTTCACACCACGGGCGCGGGTCGACGATCTCGTCTGCGGCCACACCGGCGAACTGGTCGGTGGTGGTGTTGCGCAGGCAGTTGCCGCTGGTCTGGATCGCGTGCATCTGCACGGTGGCCAGCTCGGCGAGGATGTCGGGGATGTCTTCCAGCGCCGGCCAGTTGAACTGCACGTTCTGGCGGGTGGAAATGTGGGCATAGCCCTTGTCATAGTCGCGAGCGATCTTGGCCAGGGTGCGGACCTGGTTGGCGTTCAGCTGGCCGTACGGCACCGCGACACGCAGCATCGGCGCGAAACGTTGGATGTATAGGCCGTTCTGCAGGCGCAGAGGGCGGAATTCTTCTTCGCTCAGCTCACCGGCCAGGTAGCGGCGGGTCTGATCACGGAACTGCTTGACGCGGTCCTCGATGATCCGCTGATCGTACTCGTCGTATACGTACATAAAAGTCCTGTCTCAGGCATGCAGCTATTCGCGCGCACGGCCGCGCACTCCGGTACGGAGCCGGGGAACGATAGCAGGTTGCGGTTATGCGCTAAAGTGATGTTTTTGCATATGAAAAGAACCAAATGGACTATGTGAGATTGACTGCCATTTGTGCGCGGAGCATCGCCAGGCGTTTATAATCCGGCGTTTGCTTCGCAGAGATGTGACCCCATGCTCAAGGCCCTGTGCCAAAGCTTGTGCCTTGCCTTGCCACTGGTGGCAAATGCGCAACCGGCTTCGGTGGTGTTCCTCAACCCGGGGCTGTCCACCGAGACATTCTGGACCAGCTATACCCGCTTCATGCAGGCCGCTGCGGACGAGCTGGGCATGACCCTGCAGGTGCAATACAGCGAGCGCAGAGCCGACCTGGCACTGACCCAGGCCCGGGCGATCCTGAGCGCGCCGCAGCGGCCGGATTACCTGGTGCTGGTCAACGAGCAGTATGTGGCACCGGAAATCCTGCGGCTGTCGCGTGGCACCGGGGTGAAGCTGCTGCTCGTCAACAATGGCCTGACCGCCAGCCAGCGCCTCAGCATCGAGGCCCAGCCCGACAAGTATGCCGAGCCACTGGGTACCTTGATGAGCAACGACGAGCAGGCAGGCTTCCAGATGTTGCACCTGATGCTCGCGCAGCTGCCTCGCGACGCAGGGCCGGTGGATCTGGTGGCTTTTGCCGGGGTCAAGACCACCCCCGCCTCGCAGTTGCGCGTTGAGGGCATGCGCCGCGCCTTGGCCGATTTCCCTCAGGTGCGCTTGCGGCAAGTGGTATACGGCGGCTGGAACCGCCAGCGCGCCTACGAGCAAGCGAAGCAGTTGCTTGAGCGTTACCCGGCCACCCGGCTGGTGTGGTCGGCCAATGACCAGATGGCTTTTGGTGCCATGCAGGCGTTCGAGGAGGCCGGGTACACGGCGGGTCGTGACGTGCTGTTCGCTGCCGTCAACAGCTCGCCCGAAGCGTTGCGCGCACGTATCGATGGGCGCTTGAGCGTGCTGATGGGTGGGCATTTCACCCTTGGCGGTTGGGCCATGGTGATGCTGCACGATGACGCCCACGGGCTGGCGTTGAACCGCGACGGCCTGCGCGAGCGCCGTGTTCCGGTATTGCAGGAAATCGATCAGGCCAAGGCCAGGCGTTGGCTGAAGCTGTTGGAAAGGGATGACTACGGCGTCGATTTTCGGCGTTACAGTGCTGAAGGGCGCCCGCCCGGTTACCGTTACCCGTTTCTGGCCTCACCGGTCGAATATTGAATGACCCTGCTTGAGGGAAGGGCATTGCTCGTCTTAACTGCTGGTGGTGAAGTGCATTCCCATAACCACTACAAGAGGCAATGCAATGGGAAACTCAACCAAGGTCCGCAAAGCTGACAGCAGCGTCGATGCCTGGGCGATCCTCTGCCTGATCGTTCTGGTGGTGGTCACTGCCGTGTATTGGGTCAGCCACCAGTGACTTGAAACTCAAGACCGTGATGTAGCAGGGCGCCTGTGGGAGGGAATCTCGCAGGCGCTTTAGTATTGCCTGTGCCCGTCTCTTTGCGGTGAACATCTGCCTTGAGAATGGCGCAGTACCGTCGTAGGCGCGGGTTTACCCGCGAAGAAGCCGGCACAGGCTAGCGGGTCAGGTGCAGCGCCAATTGCACCAGGCCGATCAATACCGCAATGAACACCAGGGTGAACAGCGCCCCCAACGCAATGAAGTGGCTGGCCTTGCCGTGGGTGAAGTCGCGTGCGCGGTTTTTGCCGCTTTGCACGCCGAAGGCGGCAGCGAGGATGCTGTGCAGCATCTGCCAGAAGGTCGGGGGTTTGCCCTGGCTGGAATCGTCCATGGTGGCTCCTGGGGAAATCAGAGGCAATCAAGGACAGTGTAGGCAATGGTTGTGAGGTTGCCTGTGCCGGCCTCTTCGCGGGTAAACCCGCTCCTACAGGTAAATCACGGCCCTTGAGGCCTGTTTCATACCTGTGTGGGCGAGCCCGCGAAGAAGCCAGCGCAGTCGTTTAGCTGTCATACCCCAGGTTAGGCGCCAGCCAGCGCTCGCTTACGCTGATATCCTGGCCTTTGCGTGCGCTGTAACGTTCGATCTGGTCCTTGTCGACCTTGCCTACGGCAAAATACTTCGCCTGCGGGTGGGCGAAGTACCAGCCGCTGACCGCCGCCGCCGGGAACATCGCGAAGTGCTCGGTGAGGTACACCCCGCTTGGCCCGGTCTCACCGATGGCGGTGCCATCGAGCAGGCGGAACAGGGTTTCCTTTTCGGTGTGGTCGGGGCAGGCCGGGTAGCCCGGCGCAGGGCGGATGCCGCTGTACTGCTCCTTGATCAGCGCCTCGTTGTCCAGGTGTTCGTCGCGGGCATAGCCCCAGTGCTCTTTACGCACCTGCTCGTGCAGCCATTCGGCACAGGCTTCGGCCAGGCGGTCGGCCAGGGCCTTGACCATGATCGAGCTGTAGTCGTCGCCCTTGTCCTGGTAAGCCTTGGCCACTTCCTCGGCACCGATGCCGGCGGTGGTGATAAAACCACCTACGTAGTCGGTCACGCCGCTGTCTTTCGGTGCGACGAAGTCGGCCAGCGACCAGTTGGGCTTGCCGTCCGGCTTGATGGTCTGCTGGCGCAGGTGGTGCAGGGTGGCCAGTGCCTGGCCGTCTTCGCCGTAGACTTCGATGTCGTCATCGGCCACCTGGTTGGCCGGCCAGAAGCCGAATACCGCGCGGGCGCTGATCAGCTTCTCGTCGATCAGCTTGTCGAGCATCTCGCGGGCATCCTTGTACAGCGCCGTAGCAGCCTCGCCAACCACCTCGTCGGTGAGGATGCGCGGGAACTTGCCGGCCAGGTCCCAGGAGATGAAGAACGGAGTCCAGTCGATGTACTCGGCCAGGGTCCGCAAATCGATGTCTTCCAGCACCTTGACGCCGGTGAAGGAGGGCACCGCTGGCTGGTAGCTGGCCCAGTCGTACTGCGGCTTGGCAGCGATCGCCTGGGCGTAGCTGAGGCGCTCGGTGCGGGCGCTGCGGTTGGCGGTGCGCTCGCGCACGTCCACGTATTCCAGGCGGGTCTTCTCGACGAAGCCCGGCTTGAGTTCCTTGGACAGCAACTGGGTGGCCACGCCGACCGCGCGCGAGGCGTCGGTGACGTAGATGACTGCGTCGTTGCTGTACTTGGGCTCGATCTTGACCGCCGTGTGCGCCTTGGAGGTGGTGGCGCCACCGATCATCAGCGGCAGTTCGAAGCCCTGGCGCTGCATTTCGCGGGCAACGTGGACCATTTCGTCCAGCGACGGGGTAATCAGGCCGGACAGGCCGATGATGTCGCACTTCTGCTCGCGGGCTGTCTGCAGGATCTTCTCCGCCGGCACCATTACGCCAAGGTCGACGATGTCGTATCCGTTACAGCCCAGCACCACGCCGACAATGTTCTTGCCGATGTCGTGCACGTCGCCTTTCACCGTGGCCATCAGGATCTTGCCCTTGGCTTCCGGCTTGTCGCCTTTTTCGGCTTCGATGAAGGGGATCAGGTGAGCAACGGCCTGTTTCATGACGCGGGCCGACTTGACCACCTGCGGCAGGAACATCTTGCCCGCGCCGAACAGGTCGCCGACCACGTTCATGCCGTTCATCAGCGGGCCTTCGATCACTTCGATGGGGCGCGCGCACTGCTGGCGGCATTCTTCGGTGTCTTCGACGATGAACGCGGTGATGCCCTTGACCAGCGCGTGCTCCAGGCGTTTTTCCACCGGCAGCGAGCGCCACTCTTCGTTTTCCACTTCCTTGGTTGCGCCGCCACCCTTGTAGTCGTCGGCGATGGCCAGCAGTGCATCGGTGCCATGCGGGGTGCGGTTGAGCACCACGTCCTCGACCTTCTCACGCAGCTGGGCCGGGATCTCGTCGTAGATCTCCAGCTGGCCGGCGTTGACGATACCCATGGTCAGGCCGTTCTGGATGGCGTGATACAGGAACACCGAGTGGATCGCCTCACGCACCGGGTTGTTGCCTCGGAACGAGAACGACACGTTGGACACGCCACCCGAGCTCAGGGCGTGGGGCAGGTGGTCGCGGATATAGGCACAGGCCTCGATGAAGTCGACGGCGTAGTTGTTGTGCTCTTCGATACCGGTGGCGACGGCGAAGATGTTCGGGTCGAAGATGATGTCTTCTGGCGGGAAGCCCACTTCGTTGACCAGGATGTCATAGCTGCGCTGGCAGATTTCCTTCTTGCGCGCGGCAGTGTCGGCCTGGCCGACTTCGTCGAAAGCCATGACCACCACGGCAGCGCCATAGCGCTTGCACAGGCGGGCGTGGTGCTTGAACTGCTCGACGCCTTCCTTCATGGAAATGGAGTTGACGATGCCCTTGCCCTGGATGCACTTGAGGCCGGCTTCGATCACTTCCCACTTGGACGAGTCGATCATGATCGGTACACGCGAGATGTCCGGCTCACCCGCGATCAGGTTGAGGAACCGGACCATGGCCGCCTGGGAGTCGAGCATCCCTTCGTCCATGTTGATGTCGATTACCTGAGCGCCGGCCTCGACTTGCTGCAGGGCGACTTCCAAGGCTTCGGTATAGTTCTCTTCGCGGATCAGCCGGGCGAATTTGGCGGAACCGGTGATATTGGTGCGCTCACCGACGTTGACGAACAGCGACTGGCGGTCGATGGTGAACGGCTCCAGGCCCGACAGGCGGCAGGCCTTGGCGATTTCCGGGATCTCGCGCGGCTTGTACTTGGCCACGGCTTCGGCAATGGCCTGGATATGGCCTGGGGTGGTGCCGCAGCAACCGCCGATGATGTTGAGGAAACCGCTGGCGGCGAATTCTTCGACCACCGCGGCCATCTCGGCCGGGGTTTCGTCGTACTCACCGAAGGCGTTCGGCAGGCCTGCGTTGGGGTGGGCGGACACGTGGGTGTCGGCCTTGGTGGCCAGCTCTTCCAGATACGGGCGCAGGTCCTTGGCGCCGAGGGCGCAGTTCAGGCCCACGGAAATCGGCTTGGCGTGGCGCACCGAGTTCCAGAACGCTTCGGTGGTCTGCCCCGACAGGGTACGGCCGGAGGCGTCGGTGATGGTGCCGGAGATCATGATCGGCAGTTCGACGTTGTCGTCCTCGAACACTTGCTGCACGGCGAAGATCGCCGCCTTGGCGTTGAGGGTGTCGAAGATGGTTTCGATCAGGATCAGGTCGGCGCCGCCTTCGATCAGGCCGCGGGTGGCCTCGATGTAGTTTTCTACCAACTCGTCGAAGGTGACGTTGCGGAACCCAGGGTCGTTGACGTCCGGGGAAATCGAACAGGTTCGGCTGGTAGGGCCGAGCACGCCGGCAACGAAGCGCGGCTTGTCCGGCGTTTCCAGGGTCTTGGCATCGGCAACCTGGCGAGCGATGCGCGCGCCTTCGACGTTCAGCTCGTAAACCAGCGACTCCATGCCGTAGTCGGCCTGGGAAATCTGCGTGGCGTTGAAGGTGTTGGTTTCGAGAATATCGGCACCGGCATCCAGATAGGCCTTCTCGATGGCGGCGATCACGTCCGGGCGGCTGAGCAGCAACAAGTCGTTGTTACCCTTCACATCGCTTGGCCAATCGGCAAAACGCGTGCCACGATAGTCGTGTTCCTCCAGACGGTAGCTTTGGATCATAGTACCCATGCCGCCGTCGAGGATCAGGATGCGCTCTTTGAGTGCGTTCTGGAGTGCTTGGAGACGAGCGCTGCGGTCGGACATAGGAACTACCTGGTCGGGCGGAATATCAGAAGGTGCCGAATCATAACAAAGCTGCGCGGTTTTTAGGCATGTCGCCCATTTGCATGAAAACTGCTCATGTTGGGCGGGTGGAGGCAGCGCAAGGCACCCAGGACGACCAGGCAACAAATCGTGATGGCTTTCAAGAACCAGGACTTTCCGCACATGGTGCATCGTATCCTTGCCGGCGCCTTCGCCTTGCTCATCAGCGGCGCGGTATTCGGGCAGGCCCCCCAGTCGAGCCCGGCTATTTCCTACACCCGGGACATTCAACCGATCTTCACCGAGAAGTGCGTGGCCTGCCACGCCTGCAACGACGCCGCCTGCCAGCTCAAGCTGGAAAGCCCTGAAGGCGCGGTACGCGGGGCCAGCAAGGTCCCGGTGTACCAGGGCGAGCGGAGCAAGGCGGTGCCCACCACGCGGCTGTTCTACGACGCCCACAGCGAAGAGCAATGGCGCAAGAAGGGCTTCTACTCGGTGCTCGACAACCAGGGCGGTCAGGCCGCGCTGATGGCGCGCATGCTGGAATTGGGCCACAAGACCCCGCTTACGCCCAACGCCAAGCTGCCCGAAGAGATCGTCCTGGGCCTGAGCCGCAACAACATGTGCCCGTTGCCCCATGAATTCGACGCCTATGCCGGCGCACACCCCAAGGAGGGCATGCCGCTGGCGGTGACCGGGCTGACCGACGACGAATACGCCACCCTGCGCCGCTGGCTGGCGGCCGGTGCGCCGGTGGAGTACCAGCCGATCCAGCCTAGCGCGGCCGAAGCCAGGCAGATCGCAGAGTGGGAAGAACTGCTCAACCGCCCGGGTTCCACCGAGGCGCTGGTGGGCCGCTGGCTGTACGAGCACCTGTTTTTGGCGCACATCTATTTCGCGGGCGGCGAGCAGGGCCACTTCTTCCAGTGGGTGCGCTCGCGCACGCCAAGTGGCAAGCCGGTCGATATCATTGCCACCCGCCGCCCCAACGACCCACCGGGCACGGACTTCTACTACCGGTTGATCCCGGTGCAGGGCGTGATCGTGCACAAGACGCACATCACCTACCCGATGGGGCCGCAGAAGCTCAAGCGCGTGAAGCAGCTGTTCTATGCCGGTGACTGGCATGCTGCCGCGCTTCCGGGCTACGGCCCGCGCCACCGGGCCAATCCGTTTGAAACCTTCGAGGCGATCCCGGCGGTGGCGCGCTACCAGTTCATGCTGGATAACGCCGAGTACTTCGTGCGCACCTTCATCCGTGGCCCGGTGTGCCGCGGGCAGATTGCCACTGACGTGATCCGCGACAACTTCTGGGCGCTGTTCCAGGAGCCGGCCTTCGATCGCTACATCACCGATGCCAAGTACCGCGGCGAGGCTACCCCGCTGCTGGCCAT
Organism: Pseudomonas sp. USTB-Z; assembly: GCF_019691255.1. Classification (NCBI taxonomy): domain Bacteria; kingdom Pseudomonadati; phylum Pseudomonadota; class Gammaproteobacteria; order Pseudomonadales; family Pseudomonadaceae; genus Pseudomonas; species Pseudomonas sp. USTB-Z. Next base: position 231,740 of record NZ_JAECZP010000003.1, on the reverse strand, counting down.
GCCTGGTCAGATCGATGACGTGGGCAGTGTGCTGAGCCTGTGGCACGCCTATCGTGACAAGCGCAACGACTACGAGAAACTGCGCCGTGAAGCCTATGCCGAAATGCCGGCACCGAGATGGTCGACGCTGTGGGCCGGTAACGACAATGCGCTGCTGAGCATCTTCCGCCACTTCGACAGCGCATCGGTGACCAAGGGCCTGGTGGGGGATGTGCCGCTGACCGTGTGGCTGTTCGACTACCCGTTGTTCGAGCGCACGTATTACCAGCTGGCGGTCAACTTCGATGTGTATGGCAACGTTTCGCACCAGTTGCAGACGCGCCTGTACTTCGACCTGATCCGCAACGGCGCCGAGGTCAACTTCCTGCGCCTGATGCCGGCCGACCAGCGCAAGGCGATCCTTGGCGACTGGTACCAGAACAGTGGCAAGGTGAAGATGTGGATGGATTATGAAGACATCGACACCGACACCCCGAGTGGCATCAAGCTCGACCCGCGCAACCCCAAACGCGACTTTGGCCTGAAGCTGCTGCAGCGCACCGGCAGCCTGAATGCCGCACCGGACCCGATCAACCGCTGCCAGGGCGCGTTCTGCTCACGGCCGCAGATGAGCGAAGAATTCCGCAATGCCGAGCAGTCGCTCAGCCGTCTGGTGTCGCGCCCGGCGGCCGGGCTGAAGGTGATCAACCAGTTGCCCGAGGCGACCATGCTGCGTATCGAAGGGCAGGACGGCCAACGTCAGGTGTACAGCCTGCTGCGCAACCGCGCGCACAGCAACGTGGCGTTCCTGCTGGGTGAGGCGTACCGCTACCAGCCGGGGCTGGATACCCTGACCCTGTACCCGGGTGTGCTCTCCAGCTACCCGAACTTCATCTTCAACATCCCGACCAAGGATGTGCCGGAGTTCGTCGAGGACATGGAGTACGCCAAAGATGACGCGGCGAAGTTCGAGCGCATTGTCATGCGCTGGGGTGTGCGCCGCAGTCACCCGGCGTTCTGGCGCTATTTCCATGACCTGAACAGCTATATCAAGGAAACCGAACCGGTCGAGGCGGGCGTGCTGGACATGAACCGGTACGAGAACCTCTGATCGGGTTGGCTGACCTTTCCGATTTGCCTGCGGTCGGACACGGTAGGTGGTCTGGATCGATTGCTGGGGGCTGCTTTGCAGCCCTTCGCGGGTGAACCCGCTCCTACGACAGGTACGGCGCGGCTCTCAAGGCTGGCGCTGGCCTCTGCACTCGATACGGGCCTCAATGCACCGCCAAGCGCAGGGTATTCCATGCTGTATTCGCTTCAGGCACTGCGGGCGTTCGCCGCCTGGGTGGTGGTCTGCCACCATTTCATGCAGATCTTCTTCGACTTCCACGCCACCGGCCCCATCGGCCAACTGCTCACCGACCGTGGCGCCGTAGGCGTCGACATCTTCTTCGTCATCAGTGGGCTGGTCATCTACCTGTCGACCCGCGACAAAACCATCGAACCGCGCCAGTTCCTGCTCAATCGGGCGCTGCGCATCGTCCCTGCCTACTGGTTCTACACAGCCCTGATGGCCATGTTGCTGCTGGCATTCAGCCAATGGATGCCCCATCAGGCGTTTGACTGGCGGCACCTGTTCCTGTCGCTGCTGTTCATCCCGGCGGAAAACCCAGGTGGCTATGGCCTGTACCCGACCCTGAACGTGGGCTGGACGCTGAACTTCGAGATGTTCTTCTACCTGCTGTTCGGCCTGGCCTTCCTGGTACGCCAACGGCATCACCTGCTGCTGGTGACTGCCGCTCTGTTGCTGGTCAGTGAGGTACTGGGGCGCATGGGCGTGGTCAGCCGCTTCTACAACAACGGCATCATCTACGAGTTTCTGCTGGGCATTGGTGTCGGCGTACTGTACCGCCGCGGGCTGATCCGTCAGGGGCGGTGGTTGCCGCTGGCGTTGCTGGGTGTGGCGGGCATGGCGATCTACTATCTGGACGCTTCCCAGCGCTTGCTGCACTGGGGGTTACCGAGTGCGATGGTCGTCCTGGCCTTTGTGGCCATGGAGCCGCTGTTCCAGGGCAATCGGCTGCTCAAGGCCCTTGGCGACTGTTCGTACTCGGTTTACCTGATACATGTGCTGGTGCTGTATGCCGGTTGGTTCGCCAGTCAGCGCCTGCATCTGAACCCGTTCCTGACATTTGCCCTGTGCGTGCCGTCCATTGGACTAATGTCGTGGTTCAGCTACCAGTGGCTGGAGCGCGGCCTATACCGGCGAATGCAGGCCTGGCTGGCGGCGCAACGGGGGCCGGCCCCTGAATATGCGCTTTCCCGAGTCAATTGCTAGGACTTTGTTCGAAGGCTGGGTTGGCGTACACTTGGCCGCAAGTCTGTGAGGAACCTACATGAGCGCTATAACCATTACCGACGCCGCCCATGACTACCTGGCCGATCTGCTCTCCAAGCAGAATACGCCCGGCATCGGCATTCGCATTTTCATCACCCAGCCAGGCACCCAGTACGCCGAGACGTGCATCGCCTACTGCAAGCCGGGCGAAGAGAAGCCTGACGACACCGCCGTGGGTCTGAAAAGCTTCACTGCTTACCTGGACGCCGTCAGCGTACCGTTCCTGGAAGACGCACTGGTCGACTACGCCACCGACCGCATGGGCGGCCAGCTGACCATCAAGGCGCCAAACGCCAAGGTGCCGATGGTCAACGAAGACAGCCCGATCAACGAGCGTATCAACTACTACCTGCAGACCGAGATCAACCCCGGCCTGGCCAGCCATGGCGGCCAGGTGAGCCTGGTGGACGTGGTCGATGACGGCATTGCCGTGCTGCAGTTCGGTGGTGGCTGCCAGGGTTGCGGCCAGGCCGATGTCACCCTGAAGGAAGGCATCGAGCGCACCCTGCTCGAGCGTATTCCGGAGCTGAAGGGCGTGCGCGACGTGACTGACCACAGCCAGAAAGAAAACGCCTACTACTGAGTTGAAGGCGGCTCCCTTAGCAACAAAGTGTTACGGTTTCAACTCCTGCGACAACAGGCCGCAGCCCGTATTCAAAGGGCTGCAGGCCATCCCCGCCATGGTCGGGTAGAACCCCTCTGGGTGTCATGCCAGAATGCCCCGGTTTTTCGACCGGCCCGTCCCGAGGGCCGGCACCTTCCCTGTAAAGGATGGTTTCATGAATGATCTTTTGACCCGGCGTGCGGTTGTCGCCGGCATGGGCGTTCTCGGGCTTGGCCTGCTGGCAGGCTGCAGCCCGGCCCGGGGGCTCGAGTTCAAGTACGGCAAGAACATGAGCAACGAAATCCTCGGGCGCAAGTTCAGCCTCAAAGACCCGCAAGGTAACGTGCGCACCCTGTCGAGCTTCTACGGCAGCATGCCGATGGTCTTCTTCGGCTTCACCCAGTGCCCGGCCGTCTGCCCGACCACGCTGGCGCGCGCGGCGCAGATTCGCAAGCTGCTGAGGGGCCGCGACCGCGACCTGTTCCAGGTGGTGTTCATCACCCTGGACCCGGAGCGCGACACGCCCGAGGTGCTCGATGCCTACGTCAAGGCCTTCGACCCGACGTTCACCGCGCTGACCGGCACCCCCGAGGAAATTGCCGCTGTGGCCAAGGAATTCAAGGTGTTCTACGAGAAGGTTCCGGCCGGAGACACCTACACCATTTCTCACTCGTCCACCAGCTACGTCTACGATACACGTGGCACCCTGCGCCTGAGCCTGGGCCATTCCCTGAACGCCAAGGAATGCGCCGAAGATCTGGTCACCCTGATGGAGATCTGCTGAATGTCGATGCAACCGATCAAACGCGGTTTGGCTGCCCTGGTACTGATGGGGCTGGCCCTGCCGGCCCTGGCCCAGACCACCGTGAGTGATGCCTGGGTGCGTGCCAGTGTGCCGCATCAGCAGTCCACCGGTGCGTTCATGGTCCTGACTGCCAGCAGCGACAGCAAGCTGGTGGGTGTGGCTTCGCCCGTGGCCAAGACCGTGCAGGTGCACGAGATGACCATGAACGGTGACGTGATGGGCATGCGTGAGGTCAAGGCTGTCGAATTGCCAGCCGGCAAGGCAGTGACCCTGGACCCGAATGGCCTTCATGTCATGCTGATGGGCCTGAACAATCAGGTGAAGGAGGGTGACAAAGTGCCACTGACCCTGACCATCGAGGATGCCAAGGGCGCCAAGGAAACCCTGGACGTTCAGGCACAAGTGCGTGCACTCAACGCCGACGCGGGTGGTGGGCATGATCACATGCACATGAACCACTGACAGATCAAAGGGCCGCGTTCAGCGGCCCTTTTTTTCAACTGCGCCTTTCAGCTACGAAAGCGCGGCAGCGGTCTGTCGAGGGTCAGCGACGTCAGGGTCTTTCGAACCTGGGCCTCATCGGCCTCCAGTGCCTTCAGGCTAGCGCGGATCTTGCCGGCGGCGGGCACATCGCCCTGCCGGTCGATCCAGTCGGCAATCTCCTTGCAGGCACTGCTCAGACAGGCCTGGCGCTGGTTCATCAACGACAGAAGGGTGGTGAGCTCTCTTTCGGACATGGCAGGATCCTTCATTCAGCCCTGTCAGTGTAGCAGAGGGTTGGCCAGGCTCTTGCGGCCTTTGCAAGGTGCGCTGCGGCAGCTGCCAGTGGCTGCTCTTGCGGCGCAGTAACAACTCGTTACTTATAAACAGCATGTTTAAAGTTGATGCTCGTGCTGTGCAAGGGATTCAGGGCTCGGTATCTGAACGTGACCTGTTGAAGTGCTCAACTGCACAGTCGGGAAAATGCCGTCGGGTCTGCATTCAAAGAATGGTTGTTGTAGGAAAATTCCGCGTTTCTGATTTTCGCTTGCAGAAAGCATCGGCGTTGTTACAACTTTCATGTTGAGCTCAATCCTGGCCGAGTCTTAGATTGAGTTGGCCAATATTTGGCAATCTCAATCGGCTCAAAGGAGTGCCCATATGAATCTACAATCCGAGTGTTCAGGAGCGATGTCGCCAGGAAGTACCCGCTAATGCTGGCATTGCGCCTTAACCCCGGAACGCGTTCGCTGTCGCTGGGCTACAGCTTTTCCAAATGTGGTGAATTTGCCTTCGAGGCTGCATTTGCCGTGGCGATCGTGTCCATCACAGATGCGGATATGCTTTTGATCGGCATCGCCTACTTTTTTCGTTACTTGCCAAGTGTGGTGTTTTCGCCATTGGGTGGCTGGCTGGCAGATAACGCCAACAAGAAACACACACTATTAGCAATCGAGGTGACAAAAGGCCTGCTGGCACTTTCCTTCTTTGCCTTGTTCAGCGTGTTCACGCCAGTATTACTTGCGTTAGTGGGCCTCGCAATGGTCATGACAGCACTCGAATGCCTTTATGTGCCCACGTTTCGCGCGTACTTTCCGGACCTTGTCGAAAAGGATGAGTTAGCCACGGTGAACAGCGGTATCCAGGTGATCGAGGACGCCGCCTCGATCCTCGGGCCGCTGGTCTTTTCGGCCTGTGTGTTACTGCTGTCTCGAGAAGCCACTTTCTTGTTTTTTGCAATGTGCCTTGTCGTGTCGGCCATTTGTATCGCTACCCTGACGCCTGCCAGGCGTAGTGTCCAACAGGCATTCGATGGGTGCGCCATAATCAGGGATGCGGCGAGCAGTGTGAGTCAGTTGAGGGCCGGCAATGCGCCGTTGTTCGCTGTCATTGGCTGCACCACACTCTGTGCGATGTTCGCCACGTCGGTGATTCGCTTTATCCTTCCAGCATCGGTGCTGGAGCACTTCGCCTCTGAAGCGGCGGTTGGATACGTGTTTTCACTGCTTGCGGCAGGCACGGTGGTGGGGGGCATGCTTTACACGCGCTTCAATCCTCGTACAACCGCAGCAATGGTGCTGCGCTACTGGATGCTCTATGGCGGGCTATTTTTTGCTGCAGCAGTGGCGCTGCAATTCAATAACTGGCTGTTCCTGTTGATTCTGTTCCTGGTTGGCTTCATTGGTGCATTTGTCGATATCGCAATCGTGACCAACATCCAGTGCTTGTCGAGGGAGCATGAAGTGGGCAGGAATTTTTCCCTCTATTACTTCACCGCCGTGATGGGTGATGCCGTATCAGGATTGATTGCCAGTTTGGTCTTCGTGCTTGCGGGGCCGGCAACCTTTATCTGGATGACGCTCATGTTACTCATCGCGCCAGTGCGCTGGAACATGAAAGGACGTGGCCCAGATGTCGACAGCCGCACATAGCTTGGGCCTGGCGTATAGATGCAAGTTCGAGAGGGCGCTGCCGCCCTTTCACGCGCGTAGAGCAGAGTGACCGCAGGCTTGCCGATACGCCCCCGGGGTCACCCCATAGGCTTGCTTGAACTGCCGGCTCAAATGGCTCTGGTCGGCAAAGCCGAGGTCGAACGCCACTTGCGAAGCGGCCAGGCCGTGCTTCAGCATTTCGCGGGCGCGGGCCAGGCGGCGTTGCTTCAGCCAGGCATGGGGTGGCAGTCCGGTGGCCTGGCGGAACACCCGGGCGAAGTGGAACGGCGACAGGTTGACTGCTGCCGCCAGCGCTTCCAGTGAGGGCGGGTCGGCCAGTTGGCTTTCCAGGAGTTCGCGGGCGCGGGCTACGGCCAGGGGTTCGTGGCCAGGGGCCGAAGGCTCGGCGCACTGCCCGTGCCGCTGCACCAGGGCCAGCACCGCCTGGCGCCAGGCCGTCTGCTGCTGCAAGGCGCTGGCGCTGGCTTCGGACAACTGATGCAGCTGGCTGAAAGCGATGGCCAGCGCCGGGTCATGGATCACGCTGTCCTTGAAGCTGGGCATGCCGTGGCGGCCCAGTTCCAGTTCGTCAAGCACACCGGTCACCCGCTCGTGCTCGGGATAGAAGCCGCGATAACGCCAGCCGGCTTCATGGGCGGTAGCGCCGGTGTGCAGTTCGTCGGGGTTGATCAGCACCATGCTGCCGACCGGTGCCAGGTGCTCGCTGCCGCGGTGCCAGAAGCGCTGGGCGCCCGACTCGATCACGGTGAATACATAGCCTTCGTGCACATGCGGGGCGAAGCGCTGCTGATAGTAGCGAGCGTGCAGCATCTCGACGTCGCCCAGGGCTGGCGCCTGCCAGAGGTGTGTCTGCTCGCGCAAGGGCGGGCTCATGCCAGCCAGCTGCGCAGAAGGAAGAAGATCAACATGCTCACCAGCATGCTCAGCAATACGCTGCGGGTCAACAGCACCAGGGCGATGGCCACAAGGGAGCCCAGCAGGTAGGGGTTGAGCACGCTCAGGTTGAGCTGGTGGTCAGCCATGAAGATGATCGGGCCGCAGATGGCGGTGAGCATGCCCGGCACGGCAAAGCCGAGAAACTGCCGGGCATTCGAGCTCAGGCGCAAGGGCAGGCGCGGCTCCAGGAATGCGTAGCGGTTGAGAAACACGATGGCGCCCATGGCGAAAATCAGGATCCAGGTCATGCGCGGGCTCCGGCGAATTTCTGGCAGATGAACCCGGCGCTCATGCCCAGCAGGCCTGCGACCACCAGGGCGGTTTCCCAGTGCCAGTAGCTGAACAGCACCGAACAGAACAGCGACACGGCTACGCACACCACGGTGGCCAGGTTGCGCACCAGGGGCGCGATCAGGGCGACAAAAGTGGCGACAATGGAGAAATCCAGGCCGAACTGGTCCAGGTGTGGAATGTTCTGGCCCAGCAGTATGCCGGCCAGGGTGAACAGGTTCCAGGCGATGTAGAAGGTCAGGCCCACCCCCAAGGCATACCAGCGGTTGAATTGCTGCCGATCGTACTGGCTGGTCAGGGCGAAGAATTCGTCGGTCAGCAGAAAGCCCAGGCCCAGGCGCCAGCGCAGCGGCTGGCTGGACAGTACCGGGCGCATCGACAGGCCATACAGCAGGTGCTGCGAGGTCAGCAGCAGGGTGGTGAGCAGGATCGACGCCAGGTTGGCACCCCCCTTGAGCATGCCAATGGCCACCAGCTGCGCGGCGCCGGCGAAGACGATGGCCGACAGCCCCTGCCCCTGCCAGGCGCTGAGGTTGGCCTCGATGGCCATGGATCCGGCCAGCAGGCCCCAAGGGGCAACGGCCAGGGACAACGGGAGAATGGCAATGGCGCCGTGAAGAAAGGCTTGGCGGGCGATGTGGGGCATGATGGCTGCATGACGGCTACGTGGCAGGCCAGCATGACAGACGGGGCAGGGGATGGCTTGAACGATCTTGCTGGTCTAGGCGTGTTCGCCTCAACCTCAGTGGCCAACTGACAACAGGGCCGCAAAGCGGCCCCGAATGACCCTGGCTTATGGGCGGCTGGTCAGCAGCTGTTGCGCCGTTGCGCAGCCATTGATGTCTACGGCTTTCTGCAGCAGGCTCGTGCGCTGCTGTGGGTCGAGGTCACCAAGCAGGCGGTACACCTCGGCCTGGTAGTCGCGCTGACGCCCCCACAGCATTTCCAGGCCTTGTGGCCGGCTGCGGTTGCAGGCCAGGCGCGTGGCCGGTTGCGGGTAGTAGGGGGCGTACACGGTGGCCATGCTGGGGATGGCCTCCAGCGCTGTACGGTACTCGCTGCTGACGTTGTAGGGCTGGCACCAGGTGGCGATGGCGGGCGCCGGTGCGGCAAACCCCTGCTGGAGGCTGGCTTCGAGCAACGGGCAGGCGGCCTCCGGGATTTGCGCGGCGGGCAGGTACGTCATGTAATACAGCGCCAGACGGTACTGTGCGACCGGGTGGCCAAGCGCTACCGATTTTTTCAGCAGGGCAACCGCTGTCGGCAAGGTGTGAGCCATGGCCTGGCCCTGGCGGCTAAGCTCAGGGTCGCCGCCCACTGCGGTGCGCAGCGTGCTGGCAGAGTCGTCTTGGTTGTCGGCCTGCTCCAGTAGCGGCAAGGCCTGACGGTAGAGCAGGTCGGCATGAGGGTCGATGCGTACCTCCAGCGCTTGCGCGGCCAGTGGCAGCAGCGCAGCCAACAGCGGGGGCAGGCGTCGCACAAGGCTCACAGGCAAACCCCATGGGTGGCCAAGTACGGATGGACGGCTTCGGTGTTCATGGCGGTCAAACGTGCGCCTCGGGCAAATCGTAACGACGACGTATTCTAGCCACCCAAGGGGGGTGGCCGAAAGACCACCCGACAACTGTCAGACGAGCTTGATCGGCGTGACCTTGCGCTGGGCATGTTTTTCCTGGGCCAGCCCAAGCTTGGCGGTGATCACCTTGGCCAAGGCATTGTTGCCCAGATCGTTCAGGTGCAGGCGGTCGATGAACAGGTCGGCGCCGAACACGGGCGAGCTGTCGAGCATGCAGTTCATGTCGTAGCAGGGCACTGGGTCGGCCTGGCTTTTGATACGGCGGAAAAATGCCGAATGTAACTGTCTGTCGAATGCCCCCTCCAGCAGCCGGTCGAAGTTGGCCGGTTGTTGCTGCAGCGCGGTCAGCATGGCTTGCTCGCCGGCGGGCAGGGTATCCCGGCACCAGGGCAGCAGCGGTTGCAGGATGAAGGTGAGCGTGGCGTGGCTGTCTGCCAGCAGACGGTCCCATTGGCGCAAGGTGCGGCCAATGTTGTCGGCGGCACGGGCCAGTCGTTTTTCCGGGGAGGACAGTGGCCAGCTGACCGGGGCTGTGACCACGGGAGGGGTCAGCGCCTGGCCGATGCGCCGCCACAGCGACTGCCGACGGGGCGGTGCGCAGGGCTGCATGCCTTCGCTGAAACTGTTGAGAAAGGCCTGGTAGGCCTTGGCGTGCTGCGGGTCGTTGGTACCTGCGAGGACTTCACACAGGGCTTCGTGGGCCAGGCTGTTGAGGCCACTGAGCACCACCACATGGCCGAGTTGGCCAAGGCGGTGCTGGTGGGTCAGGAACATCATCAATTCCTGGGTGGCGTTCAGCCCGCAGCCGGCCAGGCTCAGCCAGACTTCGCCCGTGAGCATCGACAGGTGCGAGGCCACTGTGTGTTCGTCGGAGCTGGCGCCGATGCCCAGGGCTGTGGAGCCGCCGACCAGCAGGTTGATGCGCGACGCACCACCGTGCTCGGCCGCCGAAAAGCGCTTGCCGGCGCAATGGCTGTAGCGCAAGCCAAGTGCATCGGTGTTGATGGTGCCGGAGCGGTAGCCGGTTTCGTGCACATGCAGCATATAGGGGGCACGGCGACTGCCCAGCAGGAGAAAGCGCTGGTAGTCCTGCTGCAGCGGCGAAGGAGACGGGCGCGCATCAGTCGTGGTCATGGTCTCTCCTTCGCTTGAGCCGGGTACTTTGCAGCAGATTCAGGCCGCCAGTTCCTTGAGGTTGTACAGCAGGCCGCCGGCGGCGATCAGCAGCAGGGCGACGCCCGAGGCCAGGCTGATGATGCGGTTGCTGCGCTGCGAGGCGATCTTGCCGATGGCGAAGATGTACAGGCTGAGCACGGCGAAATCGATGGCCACCCACAGTAGCGACAGCACCACCATGCTCTTGCCGAACGATTCGGTGATCTGAATGAACTGCGGGAAGAAGGCGATGAAGAAAATGATGTCCTTCGGGTTGGAAATGCCCACCATGAAGCCTTGCATCAGCCCGCCGCGCCCAGCCTTGGGGGCCTCGCTCGCTGCGTCTGACGCGGGTGCCTGCAGGGCGTCCCTCAGCGTGCCCACGGCAATGTAGCCGATGAACAGGCAGCCCAGCAGGCTCATGGTGCTGAGCCATGTTTTGTCGATGGCGGCACTGGTGAGGATGATCCACGCTGCCGCGCCGATCAGCACCAGTGATGCCCAGTTGGTGCCGACGGCGGTGAACATGGCCTTGCGCGAGCCGGAGGCGGCCGCAGTGTTGACGATCAGTGCCACCACCGGGCCGGGAGTGGCGATCAGTAGCAGCACGGTGAGGGCGTAGGTGGCGGTGAGTGCGGTATTCACGGTCAGTTCTCGATCAGTATGTCGGGTGTCGCCTGGTGTGCGGCATGGGCGTGGAAGGGGCAGCGTGACGGGTTGAGCGAGCCTGCCTCCTGCAGTTGATACTGCTTCCACTCGTAGTTGTCGGTATCGCCGAAAAAGCCAAGGGTGTCGGGCACAACGCCGTCGTTGTAGTGGTGCACGCGCTCGCGAATGCGCTCGCGGATGCGCTTGCCACTCTCGGTGTTGGCATTGGCCACTTCGTCGAAGTTCTCCCGCGGGTTGATGACGAAGGTGATGTGCTGGCCCAGATTGCGGCTTTTCATCTGCTGATGGCCGGGGAAGTTCATGTTGATGAACAGCGGCATGCCGGCATAGCAGAACGACCAGCCGGTATCGTCGGGATCGGTCGGGATGCCCTGAGGCCAAGGGTGCGGGTCGCGCGCATGCACGCCGCGCAGTACCTTCCAGGCCAAGGCCTGTTGCTCGGCCAGGCTGCTGCCGGCGGCGGTTTCGAGAAACACCACCAATGGGCTGCCGATGCGCTGCTTGGGCGCGATCGGTGCGACGGTGCGCACATAATTGGCCAGGCCCTGTGCGATATCATCGGCCAGTTGCTCGGCGCGGGCGAAGAGAATGTGGCAGGTTTCGCCGTTTACCGCCTTGCGGCCGAACAGGCAGGGGAATTCGGGGTTGGCGAGAATACTGCGAAAGTGTTCTATGGTTTTGAACGTCCAGTGTTGCATGGTGTGTCCATGTTCAGCGGCGAGCTCCAGCGCATCCAGGCGATAGCAATTTCCATATCCCGTAAACATGATTTCCCCAGGCGTTGATTTAAGTGAACGTTCCAGTCACATGCAGGCAGGATCTTGGTTATGTTTGTTATTTACCGGCATTTTCCGAGACGCTCCTGTCGTTGTAAAACGCGTGGAGTTATGACCTACTATTAGTCTTACTCATGCTCGGGACGCCGCCATGTCGGAACGAATTCAGGCCTTGCACGCGCTGCGTGCCTTCGAGGTGGCCTCTCGCTATGGCTCTTTCACCCGCGCTGCTGAGGAGCTGGCCCTGACCCAGGGCGCCGTCAGCCACCACATCAAGACCCTCGAAGCCCTGTTTGGCTGCGACCTGTTCGAACGTCGGGGCCCGAAATTGAGCCTGACCGAGCACGGCCGCCTGCTGGCGCAAGAGCTGAAGGTAGGCTTCAAGATCATCGAAAATGCCTGCGCACTGCTGCGTCAGGATCGCTACGGCCTGCGCCTGAAGGCGCCGTCCACGCTCACGGTGCGCTGGCTGCTGCGGGCGCTGGATGCGTTCAAGAAGGTCGAGGACAACTGCAGCGTGCAGCTGTCCAGTGTGTGGATGGATATCGACAGCGTGGACTTCTATTCCGAGCCTTACGACTGCGCCATTCTCCTGGCCAGCGGGCGTTTTCCTGCCGATATCGAGAGTTTCAAGCTGTTCGATGAATGGCTGATTCCGGTCTGTCATCCGGATTACATGACGCAGGCACAACCGCAACTGTCCGACCTGCCCCGATGCGAGTTCCTGCACCCGTCACCCGACCGGCGTGACTGGCGGCGTTGGCTGGCGCGAATGGATGCGCTGGACATCAGCATCGACCAGGGGCAGGTGTTCGATACCCTCGACCAGGGCATATCGGCCGCCCAGCAAGGCCTGGGCATTTCAGTGGTCGATCTGGTACTGGCCAGCACCGACCTGGCCGCCGGGCGCCTGGTCACGCCTTTCAAGCATGCCGTGGCCACCGGCGACGGTTACTACATGACCTGGCTCAAGGCCAGCCCAAAAGCGCGGCAAATGCACAAGCTGCGTGACTTCCTGCTCGGCCAGATACCGCCGCTGGCCTACAAGGACATCAACTACCTGTACGGTTGAATACCCGAGCGAGCATGAAGTCGATGAATACCCGCAACTTTGGCGGCATCTGCCGCCCGGACGGCCACAGCAGATAGAAGCTGCCGCGCCGTTCCATGAAGTCGTCGAGGACACTGACCAGTGAGCCATTGCCCAATTCACGACCCACGTTGAAGTCCGGCAGACAGGTAATGCCGCGGTGGTTCAAGGCAAAGCAGACGCGTGTTTCGACGTGGTTGCAGACCATCGAGATGGGGATGTCATAGGCGTGCTCAGGATGCTCCTGACGCAGCGGCCAGGTTTCCAGCTTGCCGTTGCTGGGGAAGCGATAATGCAGGCAGGTATGCGCTGCCAGGTCGCGTGGGTGCAAGGGTGTGCCGCGTTCGCGCAGGTACTCGGGCGAGGCTACCAGGCGGTGCTGAAAGTGCCCGAGGAATTTGGCGCTGAGCCGGGAATCCACCGGCTGCCCGCCGCGCATCACCACATCGAAGCCTTCGCCGACGATATCCACCATGCGGTCGGAGAAGTCCAGGTCCAGTTCAACCTGTGGGTACAGTGCCATGAACTCGGCCAGGGCCGGCATTACCAACCTGGTCACCTGCGGCATGCTCACCCGCAGCCGCCCGCGTGGCGTTTCACTGGCCTGCGACAGCTCCTGCTCGGTGGCTTCGATTTCGGCAAGGATGCGCCGGCTGCGTTCGAGGAACATCGTGCCCTCGGCGGTGAGGGTGATGCTGCGTGTGCTGCGGTGGAACAGGCGCACGCCCAGGCGGCTTTCCAGGCGCGCCACGCGTTTGCCCACTGCCGAGGCACTGATCCCCAGTGACTGGCTGGCGGCAACGAAGCTGCGGGTTTCGGCCACCCGGTTGAAGACCACGAAGCCGCTGAGGCTGTCCATGTTGCGCTCCTGATTACGGACGCTGATGTCCTGGGTGAGTGGCATTGTAACCGTCTTTTTCCGCAATGGCCTGTCTAGCAGACTGTTCGCCTCGTTTCTCACTCAAGGCATTTGCAATGTCCCAGACATCTTCCGCACCGTTGCTGGCTGCCAGCAACGAACGTCTGCCCGTTGGCGGGCTGCTGGCGCTGGCCATGACCGGTTTCATCGCCATCCTCAGCGAAACCTTGCCGGCGGGTTTGCTCGACCAGATCGCCGATGGCATGCACATCAGCCAGGCCATGGCTGGGCAATGGGTCACGGCGTATGCCTTGGGCTCGTTACTGACCGCCATCCCGTTGGTGACATTGACCCAAGGCTGGTATCGGCGCCGGGCGCTGTTGCTGGCAATCATCGGCTTCGTGCTGTTCAACGGGCTGACGGCCCTGTCGGACTCCAACAGCCTGACCCTGGTGCTGCGCTTTTTCACGGGGGCTGCGGCCGGCCTGGCATGGGGCCTGATCGCTGGCCATGCCCGGCGCATGGTGCCGGTACCGTTGCAGGGCCGGGCCATGGCGCTGGCCATGCTCGGGCAGCCGATTGCCTTGTCGCTCGGCTTGCCGATTGCGACCTGGCTGGGGGCAGGGTTGGGCTGGCGCGCGACGTTCGTGGTCGTCACGCTGGTGGCGTCGCTGCTGGTGGTATGGGTGTTGCGATCCGTGCCGGACTACCCGGGGCAGGCTGCCGGCAAGCGCCCGGCGGCCATGCAGGTATTGCGCACGCCAGGGGTGTTGATCGTATTGCTGGTGATCCTCACCTGGATCCTTGGCCATAACATCCTCTACACCTATATCGTGCCGTTGCTGGCGGCGGCTGGCATGGCTGCGGACATTGGCCCGGTGCTGATGGTGTTTGGTCTGTCGGCGCTGGCCGGGATCGGCCTGGTAGGGCTGCTGGTCGACCGGCACCTGCGCAAGCTGGTATTGCTGAGCCTGGCCGGTTTTGCCTTGGCCACGCTGGCATTGGGGCAGGCATCGTCGTGGCTTGTGTACCTGAGCATCGCCTTGTGGGGAATGACCTATGGCGGCGCCCCGACCCTGCTGCAGACAGCGTGCGCCGACGCCGCAGGCCAGGGTGGTGATGTGGCGCAGTCGATGCTGGTGACGGTGTGGAACTGCGCCATTGCCCTGGGCGGAATCATTGGCGGATTGCTGCTGACAGGGGCCGGCGTGGCGTGGTTTGGCGGGGTGGTGCTGGGGTTGATCGCCTTGGCCTGGCTGCTGGCCGTGGCCGGGCGGGGAAGCGGTTTTGTGGCGGGGAGGCGCTAAAACACTCATGCCAGGCACGACACAGGTAGAATAACGCCCTCTACAGACAATCCAGAGGTCGACGCAGTGGAGTTGCAGCAGGGTTTTGTCCTGACCCGGCACTGGCACGATACGCCGGAAGGCACCTGCGTGGAGTTCTGGCTGGCCACCGATGCCGGGCCCCGGCTGTTGCGGCTGGCGGCGCAGGAGTCGGTGGCTTTCATTCCTCAGGCGCAGGCCGAGCATGCCCGTGTGCTGCTGGCCAACGAAGCAGGGACCAAGCTCAAGCCATTGCGCCTGAAGGACTTCGAGCATCGCCCGATGCTCGGCCTGTATGCCCGCCAGCATCGCCAGTTGATGCAACTGGAGCAGCGTCTGCGCACGGCCGGTATCGACGTGTTCGAGGCCGATATCCGCCCGCCGGAGCGTTACCTCATGGAGCGCTTCATCACGGCGCCGGTGCAGTTCACTGGTCAGCCGGATGCGCAGGGCGTTTACCGGGACGCCCAGCTCAAGCCGCAGCCAGGCTATCGCCCGGCGCTGCGCCTGGTGTCGCTGGACATCGAGACCAGCGAGCGTGGCGAGCTGTACAGCATCGCGCTGGAGGGCTGTGGTCAGCGCCAGGTGTACATGCTCGGCCCGGCCAACGGCGATGCCACCGGGCTTGACTTCGACCTGGAGTATTGCGCCGATCGCGCCGCCTTGATTACCCGGCTCAACCAGTGGATGGCCAAGCATGACCCGGACGCGATCATTGGCTGGAACCTGGTGCAGTTCGACCTGCGCCTGCTGCATGAGCACGCCAAGTCATTGCAGGTGCCACTGACGCTGGGGCGCAACGGTGCGGTCATGACCCTGCGCAGCCATGCCGGTGGCGGCCATGTCTTCGCCGATGCGCCGGGGCGGCTGCTGATCGATGGCATCGAGGCGTTGCGTTCGGCCACCTGGAGCTTTGCCTCGTTCAGCCTGGAGAACGTTGCCCAGACCCTGCTGGGTGAAGGCAAGGCCATCGACACGCCGTACCAACGCATGGACGAAATCAATCGCCGCTTCGCCGAAGACAAACCGGCCCTGGCGCGCTACAACCTGAAGGACTGCGAACTGGTCACGCGCATTTTCGCCCATACCCGGCTGCTCGACTTCCTGCTCGAACGTGCCTCGGTGACGGGATTGGCCGTGGACCGCAGCGGTGGGTCGGTAGCTGCGTTCTGTCACTTGTACATTCCACAGATGCACCGCCTTGGCTTTGTCGCGCCCAGCCTTGGCAGCCGCCCTGACGAAGCCAGCCCCGGCGGGTTTGTCATGGATTCGCGGCCAGGGCTTTACGACTCGGTGCTGGTGCTGGACTACAAGAGCCTGTACCCATCGATCATCCGTACCTTTCTCATCGACCCGGTCGGGCTGATCGAAGGCTTGCGCCAGCCTGACGACGCACATTCGGTCGAGGGTTTTCGCGGTGGGCGTTTTTCACGCACACAGCACTGCCTGCCAGCCATCGTCGAACGGGTGTGGCAGGGCAGGGAAGCGGCCAAGCGCGAGGGCAATGCGCCGCTGTCACAGGCCTTGAAAATCATCATGAATGCCTTTTATGGCGTGCTTGGTTCCAGCGGTTGCCGTTTCTTCGACCCGCGCCTGGCGTCCTCGATCACCATGCGCGGCCACCAGATCATGCGCCAGACCAGGTCCCTGATCGAGGCGTGTGGCTACGATGTGATCTACGGTGACACCGACTCCACCTTTGTCTGGCTCAAGGGTGCCCACGCCGAGGCAGACGCGGCGCGCATCGGCCGCGAGCTGGTGGCAAAGGTCAACCAATGGTGGCAAGCCCATCTGCACGAGACCATGAACCTGCAGAGCGCCCTCGAACTGCAGTTCGAGGTGCATTACCGACGCTTCCTGATGCCCACCATCCGCGGTACCGATGAAGGCAGCAAAAAGCGTTATGCCGGCCTGGTACAGCGGGCCGATGGTTCGCAAGAGATGGTTTACAAGGGCCTGGAATCGGTGCGCACCGACTGGTCACCGCTGGCCCGGCAGTTCCAGCAGGAACTCTACGGCCGTGTGTTCCGCAGCGAGCCCTACCGTGATTATGTACGCGAGTATGTACGGCGCACGTTGGCGGGCGAGCAGGACGAACTGCTGGTTTATCGCAAGCGCCTGCGTCGCCCGCTGGCCGATTACCAGCGCAACGTGCCGCCGCATGTGCGTGCCGCACGCCTTGCCGACGACTACAACAAGCGTCTGCAGCGCCCTCTGCAGTACCAGCGTGGGGGCTGGATCAGTTACGTGATCACCACCGCCGGCCCTGAGCCGCTGGAAAACCTGCAGGCACCGATCGATTACGATCACTACATCAGCCGTCAGCTACTGCCGGTGGCCGACGCCATCCTGCCCTTTGTCGGCGATGATTTCGCGCGCCTTACCGACCATCAGTTACTGCTGTTCTGAACAGGTGGTAGATAGCTAGGCGTCAGCCTGACGCTACAGTCTTCAGACTCGGATCTCCATGTCGTCGCGGAGGCAGAGATGCAGAACAATAGCCGTCAACCATCGGCTGCGGTCGATACCCTTGCCATGGCCCAAGCATGCCAGGACCACTACATTGCACAGCGGCTGCCGGCCTGGATGAAGCGGCTGAGCGTGGCCGAATTCACCCTGCTGAGCGAGGCGCTGCCTGAACTGCTGGCCTGCCGCGCAGGCTTGGTGTCAGCGCTGGCGCGGCTACGCAACCTGAATGCATTTACCCAGCCCTTGCTGCAGCAAGCGCTCGGTGCCCACGGCGACCTTGACGTCGATCGCCTGTACTTTCGCCAGTGGTACACCTTTACCTCGCCCACGATCCATTATGTAACCAGTCGGCTTCCGGTTGTCGGCAGCGATTACTACGACATCCCTCTGCTCGAGGCTGCTTTGAGCAATTTCACCGCAGAACAGCAGCGCGACCAGCCACAGGGCAATTGCCTGGTCGATGTGCGCGGCGCAAGGCGTAGTGAGCTGTCTGCACCGGGCTTCGCCAGGCTGTGTCGAGCGCTGGATCTTGGGCAGAAATACCAGGCGCATCTGGATTCGGTACTCCAGCCTGAAGTCAGGGGGTTACTGACGCGACGGCAACGCTACAGCATGCTGGTGGATGCCCTGCAGGCCAGGGCGCAGGGCGTATTGAGCGCAGACGAACTGCAGTGGGTGGTGGCGCTCTGCACCAAGGACACGCTCGGCAAGCTCGAAGGCGCATCGGTTCGCGTGCGGCAGTTGGCGGTGTTCGGTTGCCGCTTGCAGCAGATCGTCGTGCTGGACGTGATCGACGCGGGCCTGTTGTTCAACACCAGCAAGCGCGTGTTGGTCTATGTACCGGGTGACCCGCACGGCCCCTGGAGCGTGCGCAGCGACCTGGAAGATTATGCCCGCCGGGTGCTTGGCAAACGCCTGCGCGAAGATGACTACCGGCGCTTCTTCAACCGCTTCGTGCGCCGACGCGATAGCCAGCGATTCTTCTCGGCCGTCAGTGAGCGCCTCGATGACGTGCCCGGCTGGGCAACCCGCGACCTCGATGAGCAGACCTTTGCCTATCGCCTGCCATTGTTCGAACACCTTGCTGACGACTGGATTGCGCGGATCAAGGACGATGCTGCGGTCATCGCCCCGCCCGTGGCCCTGCTTGATCGCGAGGTCCAGGCCGAACACGCCCGCCGTTTGCGTGCTGAAGGCTGGACCCTGTTGGGTGTTGCAGGGTTTTTCGTTCCGGGCATCGGCGCGGTGTTGTTGGGGGTGATGGCCTGGGAGCTGCTTGAGCAGACGTTCCAGGCTGTAGGGGATTGGCAGGACAACGAACGCAATGCGGCACTGGCGCACCTGCTGAATGTAGGCAAAGGACTGCTGGCTGTCGGGGCAACCGTTGCCGTAGTCGCCACGGCCCGACGCGCCTGGAGTGTGGTGGACAACCTGGTACCGGCGCAGCTGGAAAACGGTGAGGAAAAACTGTGGAACGCAGACCTCGGCCCCTATCGCTGCGAAAGCCCGCCAGACACGGCGGTGCCGGACATGGAGGGTATGCACCGCCTGGGCGAGCGCCGCTGGATCAGCATGGACGGGCACTGGTATGAGATGACCTGGCACAACGACGATGAACAGTGGCAACTGCTCCCTTATCAGGGCTATGCGCCGCCACTGCGTCACAATGGGGCCGGTGCATGGCGGCTGTGGTACGAGCAGCCCGCCGAGTGGGGCGACACACGCCAGTTGTTCCGCCGCCTGGGCGGGCCATTCAGCGACCTTGACGATGCGCAGATCGACCAGTCGCTGGCGATCCATGGCCTCGATGATCAGCACCTTCGGGCATGGCATGTGTATGGCCTTGCGCCGGAAGCAGCGCTGGTCGACACCGTCGCACGCGTGCGGCTCGCCGGCAGGATTGGGACGTTGATCAACCACTTGCGCGAGGGAGGGGTAACGGCAGACCCGCTGCTGCTGGAGCAGGTCATGCGCCTTCCACAGGCCGCCGGCAAGGACGGAGCAGCGTTGGCCGATGTGGCTTGGGCCGGGCGACGAGCACTGCTGCAGGCGGTGTACGAAGAGCAGAATCCCGACACGGAAACGGGCCGTCTCTTACGGCAGAATTTTGCCAGCCTGCACCGCCTGGCTGCGGATGAGGTGCTACGCGATGCCAGCGAGGATGACCTGCAGCTTTTGCGTGAGACGGGGCGCGTGCCGTTGCCGATGGCCGAGGCAGCAAGGTTGCAGGTTGCGCGGATTCGAATAGCGCGGGTGTATGAGGCGCTGAGCATCGATACGCCGCAAAACCTCGACCTGGCGCGTGTGGTACTTAATCTGCTGGTGCATGTGCCGGGGGCTGGCGGGCCCGGGTGGCGATTGTACGACGGTGATGCCAGCGAGCCGTTAGTGACGGTCGAGGGATCGGGGCAGACGTTTGACTTGCTTCATCGTCATGGGCTGTTCCGCCTGCGTACCCGAACGCACACGGTTGCCGGTGAGAGGGGGGAGTTGTTCGAGACCTTGGCCGCAGCCTATGACGACGCATCGCAAGCGGCCATCGGCCAAGGCCGGTCGTTTGTGCCTGCGCTGCGCCAGGCGCTGACCGACGTTGCTATCGAGCAACGCCAGACCGTGGTGAATCTGCTCAGGCTGGAACAGCCGACCGGCTCGTTTCTCCCGCCACAACGTCTGGCTGATGGCAGGGTTGGCTACCCCTTGGCGGGCGGCAGGTTCTGGGGGGCGCTGGGGCGGAACAGGCCTAGGGCGCTTCAGGCTCGGCTGCGTGATCTGTACCCAGCTTTCAGTGACGAGCAGATTGGGCACTGGCTCGCATCAGGCGACGCGCAGGCCAGGTTACAGAGGCTGGAACAGCAATACGGGGTGCTCAAGAGGCACTTGACCCAGTGGGCGCGCAGTGCCTTGCTGTCATCAGAACTGCCCGCCCGGCGTGAGTTCAGAAAGGGGCTGATCAACTGCTGGCGCTGTCTTGTGCCGGAACTGCAAGGACAAGCAGCACTGGACGACGGGCGCTTCATGCTGACCCAGACCATCAGCCGCTTGGGCCACCTGCCGGCCCTGCCCGCGCAAGTGGGCTTTCCCCACGTTTCGATCCTGGCCTTGCGCGCCATGCGCGTGGAGCACGTTCCGGATGAGTTTCTGCGGGCGTTTCCCAACTTGCGCAACCTGGAAATCACCCATTGCCGACTCCGGCGTTTGCCATTGCCTCTGATGCTTGTCCAGAAGCTGGAGGTACTCGACTTGTCTGGTAACCAGATCACCCTCGACCAAGGCCAGGCGTTGGTCCTGGCAGATTGCCGATCCCTGGTGTACCTGAACCTTTCGGACAACCCGTTGCGCAGGGCATTTTCCGTCCAGGCAATGACGGAGCTGAATGCCCTCTACCTGTCGAACACCCAGTTGCCCGAGTGCCCCTACGGGCTGATGGACGCGCCAGAACTGCATACCCTGAACCTCAGCGGCAACCGTATTTCTGAACTGCCCGAGGGTTTTCATCAGTCGCAGCTGTGGCGCTTGGGCAGGGTCGAGCTTTCCGGCAATCGGCTGGGGGGGGCGCAGGTTGGGTTATCAAACTGGCATTTGCTTGAGGCCAGTCGCGTGCCTTACCGGTTGCGCATTCTGGATGCGCTGCCTGGCGAACGCCGAGATGAAATGGCTGCACTGTGGGCCCATCTGGAGGCCGAGGAACAATCGGAAGCGTTCTTCAATACCCTGTCGATGCTGACGGAATCGGGCGCCTTCAGCTTCTCATCGACTGCATCCGCGCTCGCGGCCCGTGTGTTCGACATGTTCCAGGCGATGTCTGAGCATGATGCCCTCAGGCAGGAGCTGTTCGAGCACGCTGCGGCGACCGGTTGCCAGGATAACGCCACCGCGCGTTTCGCCAACCTGGAACTGCGAGTGATGATATGGCGCACGAGGCACAGCGGATCTGCCCGGCCTGAACGGGCCTTGCTGAAGCTCGGTGCCCGGATGTGGCGGTTGGCGGTGCTTGAGCAAATTGCCGCTGAACATGCTCATCGGGTGGGGGCGAGCGCTGAATCGATCGAATTCGCCTTGGCCTATCGAATCGGCTTGCGCACGTCTCTGGACTTGCCTGGCCAACCCGATGAAATGCTCTATGCAGGTATCCCTGCCTTGAGTAGCCAGGACCTTCTCCTGGCCCGTGAAAGGGTTCTGGCGCGACAGACCCGGGAGGGCATTGCTGATTACTTGTCACGCCAGTGGTTCTGGCAGGATTACTTGCGCAAGGCCTGCGCGGTTCGCTTGCAAGTGCCCCAATCCATGCACGCTGAGCTGGAACGGCTGATGGCGCTGGGGAATCGGGACGAGGAAATCGCGCGGCTGCAGATCCGCAATCAGCAACGCGAGCATGCGGTGTTGCTGCAGTTGACGCTGGAGGCGCTGGACCGGAACACGGTGCAGCGTCCGCTCAGCTAGCGGGTTGGCGGTTGTCTGAACGCAGGCATTAGCTATATAGCGCCTGGCGGGGAGCAGGCAATTTAGTCTGGCCTCTTTTCATGAAGAGGCCCCCGCTATGGACACCACTTTGCCGTCAGATGCGCAGGCCGCCATCGATGCCTTTCAGGACGGCATCATCGGCAGGCGCCTGCCACCCTGGTTGCGTCATGCACCTGCTGAGCAACTGCCTGAGATCGGCAGGGCATTGTCAAACAGCCTTCGCTGCTGTGAGCAAGTGAACACGGTGCTGCGAGGTATCGAGGGCCTCGACAGTTTCGTCGCATCAGCCCTGGGAAAGGCCCTCGACGAGCGTTACGGGCTTGGCCGTAACCCGCACGTGCTCAGGTTCCTGGAGGGCCGCCGGGAACCTGTGATCAACAGTCAGCCGGTGGGCGCGCACCTGACTACCGTGGTCTATGAAGAAAAGCCACTGCTCGAAGTGGCATTGCGCAACTTCACGGACGCGCAGGCGCAGGAAGGTGGCCAGCCGCGCGGTAACCGCCTGCTGCTTCCACGCCACGGCACGGCCAAACCCCCTACGAGCATCGAGTTTGCCGGACTGTGTCGTGAGCTGGACCTGGGTGAGCGCTATCAACGTCATCTGGATGCCATCCTCACGCCCACTGGCAGTGCCGAGCGCCTGGTATCGCAGCTTGTAGATGCCACGCGCTACACCATGCTTGTGGACGCCTACAAAGCCAGGCAAGAGGGAACGCTGGATGCCAGCGAACTCAATGTGATGGTAGCTGTGTGCGAGAAGGGAAAACTGCCGCGCTTGGCGGGCGACCTTGTGCAGGCCAGGCAACTGAAATTGCTGGGTTGCCAGATTGAGCAGGTGACCGTGTTCGTAGTGGTTGAGCAGGGCGTTTTGTTCAACACGACGCGTCGGGTGTTGCTTTACGTGCCTGGAGACCCTTTTTCGCCCTGGCGCGCGTTCGAGAGCCTCGACAAACTGAACCGCGAACTGGGCCGTCGCTTGCGAGACAAGGCTTACCAGCGTTTTTTCAGCCGCTTCGTGCTGCGGCGCGACAGCCAGGCTTTTTTCGCCCAGGTCGCGGAGCGCTTCGATGACCTGCCGGGCTGGGCGTTTCGTGATCTCGAACCGCGCTTGCAGGCTTACCCGCAGCCGTTGTTCATCAGCCTGGCACAGGCACGTATCCACCAGATCAAGGACGATGCGGCGATGATCGCGGTGCCTGTGGCCAGACTGGATCGTGAGGTTCAGCGCCAGCATGACCTGCGCCTTGCAGCCGAAGGATGGGCGCTGCTCAACCTGGCCAGTTTCTTTGTGCCCGGGGTTGGCCTGGCGCTGCTGGCCGTGACGGCCTGCGAACTGCTGGGTGAGGTCTACCATGGCGCCGAGGCCTGGCAGCAAGGCGATCGTCAGGAGGCGCTCGACCATTTGACCCACGTGGCGACAGACCTTGCCGTGCTGGCGACCACAGTCGCCGGGGTGGGTGTCGCTCGACGGGTTTGGGCACGCTCTGCGAAGGTCGATGCCATGGTGCCGGCCCGGCTGGAGGACGGCACTGAGAAACTTTGGCAACACGACTTGACCCTGTTTCAAAGCCAGGCCCCCGTTGCGGCCTCGAGCCGGGATGCCTTGGGTATTCGGCGTCAGGACGGGCGGGCCTGGATCGAAATGGACGGGCATCACTATCGCGTGGCAGAGGCGGGTGATGATCAATGGCAGTTGTATCCGGTCGACGGCCACGGGCCGTTGCTGCGCCACAATGGCGCAGGTGCCTGGCGTTTGTGGAGCGAGCAACCGGCTCGGTGGACCGACAAATACCGCATGTTCCGGCGTTTGGGCGAACCCTTCAATAGGCTGAATGACGAACAGATCGATGAGGTTCTGCTGTTCCATGGCCTTGATGGCGACGACCTGCGTGGCCTGCATGTACACGCCCAGGCACCGAGCCCAGGGATGATCGACAGTGTGGAGCGGGTCAGGCTTGATCAACGCATCCGCAGCATGATTGGCCGTCTGCGCAGCGGCGAGCCGGTCGCAGATACAACAGTGCTCGATCACGCTCGGCGCCTGCCAGGCGCGAGTGGCCTGACAGATCAGGCACTGGCCACGTTGGCATGGACGCAGCGCCGAACACTGCTGCAGCACCTTTTCGAAGCCTTGCAGCCCAGCGACACCCCTGGCAGCGCGGCGCTGCGCCGGGTGTTCCCGGGGCTGAGCGCGCGCACTGCGCAAGCATTGGTACAGGCCGCCAGCAGCGTGGATCGCATGCGGCTGCGGTCCAGCGGCAGGGTTGCACTGGGGCTCGCCGAAGCGGCAAGGGGCAGTGTGCTGGCTACCCGCCAGGCTCGGGTATTTGAAGCGTTGTACCTTGATACCCCGCAGCACGCAGACTTGGCACGGGTGGCCTTGGGCTTGCTGCGGTATGTACCCGGTGGCGAACAAGGTGTGTGCTGGCGTCTGTACGAAGGTTGCCTGGGCGGGCCGATGCTGGCGAAGACCGAGCAAGGGCAGCGGGCGTTCGATCTGGTGCACGTGAACGGTACGTTTCAACTGCATGGCAGCCAGGGCACGGCGCTGGGTGAGGCAGGTGAGTTGTTCGACGTCATGGCGCCAGCCTATACCGAAGCGCAGAGGGCGGCGATGGGGATCGGCGATCCATTTGCGCACAACCTCAGGGTGATACTGGCGCGCGAAGCGGCACGCCATCGTGATGAAATCAGTCGTTTGCTTGGCGCGGTACGCCCAGGTGCTGTCCGAGGGCCCATGCGCTTGGCCGATGGACGTATTGGCTACCCGCTGGGTGGTGGCGGAGTAGGTGGTTTCGCATCAAGGGGGAGTGCCCTGAGGGCAACGCTGCGCGATCTCTTTCCGTGGTTGAGTGATGAGCAGGTCGAGACCTTCGCCGATGACGCCAGGCGTTCAGGGCAGCAGATTGAACACGTACTGGCGGACCTTCGCAATGAGTTCGCCATCCTGCGCATCACACTGAATACCTGGGTGGCACGAGGGCAGGGCGATGTCAGGGAAGATCGAGAGGCTCTACGCCAGACGTTGTTCAATTGCTGGCGGCGGTCAGTCGGCGTGGGGGAACTGCAAATCAATGCACAGGAAAACCTCCACGTCATGTTCTGCAATTTCAGATCGAGCGGCTTGCCCAACATACCCCCACAGGTCAGCTTCAGAGGTGTGACCAGCCTGTCGCTGCTGCACCTTGACCTTCTGGAGGTGCCCAGCAGCCTATTGCTGGCTTTCCCTAACCTGCAAACCCTCGATCTGGGAGGGAACCTGTTGACGCGCCTTCCGCAGCCGTTGCTGCAGATAGCGCAGCTGCGGCATCTGAGCCTGACCAACAACCGGATCGTCCTGAACATTGCACAAACCGCCACATTGGCCAGTTGCACGAACCTGCAGTCTCTCGACCTATCCCACAACCCCCTGGGGAGCCGGTTCACGTTGGCGGGTTTGGCTGAATTGCGTTGGCTGAACTTGCGCGACACACAGATCTCGCAGTTTCCACTGGGCGTGTTCGACAACGCTCAGTTGGTATCCGTTGACTTGCGGGATAACCGGATCAGGCACATTCCAGAGGGTTTCTACCAGTTGCCCCTGTGGCATCGGCGGCGGTTTCGCTTGAATGCGAACCCCTTGGGCGAGGCCCAGACGTTACGCTTGCAGGCTTCGCTGAGTAGCGACGATCCTGCCCTCGACGAGGAGCAAGTGCTTTTGCGCCTGCAGCACGCGCGTGAAGTCTGGGGGGATGCCGTGGCCCCGGAGCATCGCGGCCTGATGCTTGCTGCCTGGGACTCGCTGGATTCAGGGCAGGACGCCGAGCGTTTTTTCCGTGTGCTTCGCCAGTTGTTGCTGTCCGAAGACTTTCGTGTCAATGCGCGTGCACTGGGCAATCGGGTAATGGCGGTATTGCAAGCGATGGCCATTACGCCAGAGCTGCGGCAGAACCTGCTGTCAGTGGCCAATGATGAGTGGGGGTGCCAGGACGGTGCAACCTGGTGCTTGAGCAACCTTGAACTGAATTTGCTGGTTTGGCAGGTTGAGCACGCGGCTCAGGGAGAAAGCGAACGCGCTTTGCTAGACCTGGGCAGACGTTTATGGCGCCAGGATGCAGTCGACATGTTCGCTACCCGATGGGCGCTACAGCATGGCAGGACGCTGGAAGGAAGCGAGGTGGGGTTGGCTTTCAGGATCGGGCTGAGGGAGCGTCTCGACCTGCCATTGCAGGTGGGAGAAATGAGCTTTCTTGCGATCTCAGGCGTCCTGGAGGCGGACCTTGCAGAGGCAGAGGCTGCGGTGCGGGATGCAGAAACGCCGGAAGAGATTGCCCGCTCCATGGTTGACCGTGAATTTTGGCAGGCGCACCTGGAGCGTTCCCATCCTGAGCGATTCGCTGCGGTCGACCTGCCGTTCAGAAGGCAGCTTGAAACCGTGCTTGACGACGAAGCGCTGAGCGAAGGGGCCAGGATCGACCAGGCGGATGCCATTCGTGATGCTCAGCGCGCTGCACGCAGAGGGCTGATGCTGGATATGACGATTCAAGCGATGGAAATGGGACCCAAGGGGCCATCGATCGATGTACGTTGACATGCGCTCAGGGTAAGGGCTTGCCCGGCCCTGCCAAAGCGGCTTTGGGCTATGCTCAATCAAGCTGAATGTGGTTTGTACCAGCGCCGTAGTCTTGGCTTCAGGTGGCTCGGAAATCGACAGTTACTTTTACACACCCCGTTCTGGAATGAAGTGGTTTAGGCTCCCTGTCGGATTTTTCTCCGTGATCTGTAGTCATTGGTTTATCGAGACAATAAGGAGATACGCATGCTTGTCCGGTCACTGACCCTCGCAACCTTGCTTGCTGTTGCCGGCCCCCTGTTTGCCGCAGACAGTGATGCGCCTCTAGCCAAGGAACTGGGCAAGGCCAGACCATTGGTGGTTATCGCTCCCAGCAGTGCCGACCCAACGTTGCGAGGGCTGAACAAAGCGCTCGAGGACCCGGCCACCCAGGCAGCGTTCAAGGAGCGCAACCTTGTCCTGTACAGCGTCGCCAACATGATGGGCAAGCGAGAGGACAAGAACCTCGAGCAGCAGACCACAATGGCCCTGATTCGGGAACTGAAGCTGGGTGCGAGCAAGGGTACCAAGGTGATCCTGGTGGGCAAGGATGGTGAGCGGCACATGCTCAAGGACGACGACACCGGCGAGGCCATCGACCCACAGGTGATCCTCAAAGCGGTCGATGAACTGCCTGCCAGCGAAAAGGCGGTGGCGGCGCCCGAGCCCGTAGCGGCGGCCCCGCAAGCCAAGGACAAGGACAGCAAGCCGGCCAAGCCCGCCAAGCCAGCGGCCCCGCCCAAACCGCTGGAAGACTGATCACGCCTCATGGCCCCAAGGCAACTTGGGGCCCGTTGCCGGGTGGTGTGTATCGCACTGTATCTGCCTGTGCTGCAGACCTACTGCCATACAAAAGTGCGCCTGGCACGATACATCCACGACAAACCGCAACGGCCTAATGGCTCCACTTTCCAACCCCAGTGGAGCTGCATCATGACTCAAGCAAAAAACACCCTCGGCCTGCTCGGCGCCGCCCTGATCGGCAGCATGGCATTGAGCAACAGTGCGTTCGCCGTCGAGCCGCTGGCTCAAGGTTACCAACTGGCCTCGGCCAAAGTGGCCGGCGAGGGCAAGTGTGGTGAAGGCAAGTGCGGGGGGAGCGGCAAGGCTTCCCAGAGCGAAGGCAAGTGCGGTGAGGGTAAGTGCGGCGCCGGCGCCAAGGCTGGGGCTGAGGGCAAGTGTGGTGAAGGCAAGTGCGGTGACGCCTCGTTCGCCAAAACCGACAGCAATCACGATGGCAAGGTCTCGCGCGATGAGTTTCTGGCGGTGGCCAAGGACCGTGCCCGTGATTTCGACACGATCGACCGCAACCATGACGGTTTCATCTCCGAGCAGGAAGCGGCCGATCACCTCAAGGCGATTTATCAGGCCAATGGCAAAGCCATGCCTGATGGCTTGTTCAGCCACCTGACCGGCAAGCCCTGACGTTCTACCCCATGAAACGCCACAACGCTCCTCCTGCTGGCCAGGTGGGGCGTTGTGCTTGTTGGAGAACTTTTATGTTTCCTGCGATGTTGAACATCGGGCTAGGCTTGCGTCGCGGCCTGTTGCCGGAACTGCTGGCCATGGAGGCGGGTGCAGTGGACTTTCTCGAGTGTGCGCCGGAAAACTGGATTGCCGTGGGCGGCGCCTATGGCAAGGGCTTGGCCCAGTTGGCGGAGCGCTTTGCTGTCACCTGTCATGGGTTGTCTTTATCGCTGGGTGGCAGTGCCCCGCTGGACCGCCATTTCCTTGAGCAGACCCGGCAGTTTCTCGATCGATACCAGGTGCGACTGTACAGCGAGCACCTGAGCTACTGCAGTGATGACGGGCACCTGTACGACCTGATGCCCATCCCGTTCACCGATGAAGCCGTACACCATGTGGCCGCGCGCATACGCCAGGCTCAGGAGCAGCTGGAGCGGCGCATTGCCGTGGAGAACATCAGCTACTACGCCGCGCCGTATCAGGCGATGAGCGAACTCGACTTCATCCAGGCGGTGCTCGAAGAGGCGGATTGTGACCTGCTGCTGGACGTCAACAATGTCTATGTCAACGCCTGCAACCATGGCTACGACGCCCAGCAATTCCTTGCAGGCTTGCCCCCGGCGCGCGTGACCGGGATGCACGTTGCCGGGCATTACGATGAAGCGCCTGACCTCAAAGTGGATACCCACGGGGCGGCCGTGAAGGAGGATGTCTGGACGCTGTACGCCAGCGCTTGCGTGCGCTTTGGCGTAAAGCCGACGGTGCTTGAGCGTGATTTCAACTACCCGCCCTTGGCCGAACTGTTGGCCGAGACGGCGCGTATGCGTGCTGTGCAAAGCGCTGCCGGAGGGCAAGCAGATGAATGAGACCCTGCGTGCGCAGCAGTATGCCTTGGCCCGTCACCTGCGCGATCCACAGCGCCATGCCCCGCCGCCCGGCGTCGAGGCCCGGCGCCTGAAGGTTTACCGTGAATTGTTCTATGGTGCCATCGAAGGGTTGCTGGCTGGCAGCTTCCCGGTCATGCGCCAGGCGTTGGGCGAGCAGCGCTGGCACGCCCGAGTACGTGATTTTTACGCCAGTTACCGTTGCCAGACGCCGTTGTTTACCGAAATTGCCGAGACGTTCGTCGACTACCTGCAACATGTGACGCTGGACACCCCTTGGCAGCTGGAGCTGGCGCACTATGAGTGGGTCGAGGCGCAACTGTACCTGAGCGATGCCGAGGACCCGGCGCATGACCCGGGTGGTGACCTGTTGGCGGGAGAGCCGTTGTTGTCTTGTGTGGCGCGCGTGTTGGCCTATCGTTGGCCGGTGGAAAGCATTGGCGTGGACTACCAGCCAACGGCTGCCCCAGTATCGCCGAGCTTGCTGCTGGTTTATCGCGATGCCCGGTTGCAGGTGCGCTTTGCCCGGTTGGCACCTATGGCGTATCGGTTGCTGGTGGAGCAGGGGACTGGAAGAGAGCGGCTGCAGGCGTTGGGCGGGGATGTGCAGCAAGGGTTGGCATTGTTGGAGGCATTGCGCGAGCAGGGTGTCATTGTCGGAACCGTTTGAAGGCATTGGGGGCTGCGCAGCAGCCCCCGATCCTCATCTGCCGAACCGCATGCCAAGCCAATGATCGAGGCTAAGGCGCCCGGCGCCCTTGAGCAGCAGGGGCAGCAACGCCACCAGGTAGATCAGCGGCAACTTGTAATTGCCGAAGCCCTGGTCGGTAATGGCATAGCCTTGGGCCAGCTCCGCCAGGCCCGACCAGTGCGCCGGCCAGTGCACTGCCGCTATGGCTACAACGGTCACCACCATCAAACCCAACGATGCCAGCCGGGTACCCAGGCCCAGCAACAGCAGCAACGGCAGCACCAACTCGGCCCACATCGACAGCTGCCAGTTCAGCTCCGCGGGCAGCAGGTTGAAGGGGAACGGGAAGCTGGACTGCAGGTCGGCGAACCAGTTGCTGCCGTTGAATTTCTCCAGGCCGGATTCGAAAAACTCCCAGGCCAGAAATACCCGTAATGGCACGTCGGCACTCCAGCTGCCGAGGCGATCAACGGTGGTCAGGGTACGGGTCAAGGTCGTCATGTGCGGTGCTCTCTTCAGGCAAGGGCGCGGGTGGTGCGGCGTTGTTTACGGGCCACTTTGGCGGTGAGCTTGACGGCGATGGCGCTGAACATCAGGGCGAACGCCAGCGGGTACCACCCCCCCATGGGGATGCGTTTGTAGAACGACAGGCAGAACACGGCAGCCAGTACCCACATGCCGCTGCTGTGCAGCGCTTGCCAGGCACGGCCGCCCAACAGCCGCATGGGGGCCTTGAACGAGGTGGCGGTGAGCAGCAGCAAGAACAGGTAGCCGACTGTGCCGGGCAGGCTGGAGGTCAGTGTGCGGCCGGCCCAGAACAGCTCGGGAAATTGCTGGGCGTAGCGATAAATCAGCACGCCGTGCACGGTGTGGGAGAACGCGAATGCCAACCCCAGGTAGCGTCGCTCCTGAAGGATGCGGCGGCTTGATGTGCCAGGCAGCAAGGTCACTAGCGACGAGGCCAGGAACGCCAGCAGGAACAGTGCGAACGAGCTGCGTGCGGTGGCACGAATGGCACTGCGCAAGCCGTCCGGGTCAGGTTGGCTGGCCAGGACTATGGCGGTCATCGCCAAGGTCAGGCCGGCGAGGGCGGCGAACAGCTTCCAGCCGGAGGGCAAGGTGAGGGCTTTCATCAGGGACTCCCGGGGTGTGGTTGTGTGACCGGGAGTGTCTCGAGGCGGGGTATCTGCAGTGTGTCAGGGGGGATGCAGTTGTGTATCTGTTTGTAGAGGCGATCGCGCGTTTTGCAGGAACGGCCCGATCGAGATCCAAGGCCGTTCCTGCCAACGATCGCACTTCAGGTGAGTTCGATCTGCGCGCACAATCCGCCCTGTTCGCGGTTGCTCAGGGTCAGCCGGCCCCCCATGGCCTGGATCAGCTGGTGGGCAATGGCCAGTCCCAAGCCGGTGCCACCCGTGCTGCGATTGCGTGAACCTTCCACCCGGTAGAACGGCTTGAGCACTTCATCCAGCTCGTCACCGGGTATCCCTGGCCCGTTGTCGAGCACGCGGATGATGGTGGTACTGCCCTCGCGTGACACTTGCAGCTCGGCAGCACCTGCAAACTTCAGGGCGTTGTCGACCAGGTTCACCAGTACCCGGCGCAGCGCATGCGGGCGGGTTTCCAGCAGAGTCCCGCTGCTGCCGTGGCGTTCAACCTGGGCGCCGCTGTCCTGGTAGTCGAATACCAGGCTGTCGAGAAAGGCATCAAGGTTGACCCGGCAGGTTGCTTCGGTGCTGCTGTCCATGCTGCGGGCGTAAGCCACGCCTTCGCGCACCAGGTGTTCCATTTCATCGAGGTCGCTCCCGAACTTGTCCTTTTCGACCCCCTCATCCATCACTTCGACCCGCAACTTCATGCGAGTGATCGGTGTTTGCAGGTCGTGGGAAATGGCTGCCAGCAACTGCATGCGTTCCTTGAGGTGGGCAGCAATGCGCGCCTGCAGGGCGTTGAAGGCCACGGCAGCGTAGCGCACCTCGCGTGGGCCGCTTTCATCCAGTTGCACGCCGGGCTGGTCCGGGTCGAGGTTGTCCACTGCCTGGGCCAGGCGGGTTAGCGGGCCGATGGCCAGGCGTACCGCCAGCCAGGTACACAGCAACAGCACAGCCAGCTGAATCAGCAGCACCACGGGCAACCAACGGGCTACCGGGACCGGTGCGGGTGTCACGTCGATGGTCAGTGGCGCGCCGTCGGCCAGGTTCAGGTGCGCCTGGAAGTGCGCATTGGGCCCCGGGATTTCCAGGAAGGTCAGGCGGTAGTCGCTGCCAATGGCCTTGACGATCGACGCGGCGGCCATCGGTGGGTCACTGCTCGGCATCGCTTCGCCTGCCAGGCCCTGGTCCAGGCGATAGCGGTAGGTGCGCCGTTCCAGGCGTGGCAGCCAGGCGGCACGCTCGGCTGCGGGCAGGCGGTCAAGGATGGCAACCGAGGTCGCCACGTCCTGTTCGAGGTTGCTGAGCATCATCGAGCGGCTGCTGATATAGCGCTCGTAGGCCTGCAGGCCGAACGACAGACCATAAGCCAACACCAGGCCGGTGAAGAAGATCAGCGCCAGACGCGAGGCCAGGGTGCGCGGCCATTTCATGAGGGAGACTCGAGCAATTGCACCGGCAGCGAAAACACGTAGCCCTCGCTGCGCACGGTCTTGATGCAGCTGGGCTCGCGGGCATCGTCACCCAGGCGCTGGCGCAGGCGGCTGACCAGCAAGTCGATGGAGCGGTCGAAGATGTCGGCTTCGCGGCCCTGGGTCAGGTTAAGCAGCTGTTCGCGGCTGAGCACCCGCTGCGGGTGGTCGAGGAACACCCGCAGCAGGCGGTACTCGGCGCCGCTCAGGGCCACCAGGGTGCCTTCGCTGTCGAGCAGGTGGCGCGCGGTGGTGTCCAGGCGCCACTGACCGAAACCCAGCAGGCGGCTGCTTTCACTGATGGTCAGGTTGGGCGGCAGCATGCGTGTGCGGCGCAGCACGGCGTTGATGCGGGCGAGCAGTTCGCGGGCCGAGAACGGTTTGGTCAGGTAATCGTCGGCGCCCATTTCCAGGCCGATGATGCGGTCGGTTTCGTCATTGCGGGCGGTCAGCATCAGCACCGGCGTATTGCGGTGCTTGCCGGCGCGCAGCTCGCGGCACAACAGCAGGCCGTCGTCGCCAGGCATCATGATGTCGAGCACGATCAGGTCGACGCTGTTGGCTTCGAGAAAGGCGCGCATCTGCCGGCCGTCGGCAACGATGCTGGTGCGCAGGCCGTTCTTCTTCAGGTAATTGCCGACCAGTTCGCGGATCTCGCGGTCGTCGTCGACGATCAGGATGTGATCGACGTGTTCCATGCGCTGGGTTCCTGTGCAAAGGGGGTTGGGCGCAGTGTACCGAGCGCGTTCGCCCTTGCCTGCGGGAGTTTGTATTGCAGTGTATCTGGCACGGGTAGGGATACAGCAGGACGCACATCACAACGTTGGGAGACACATGCGGGATACCTGGCTGACGTGAAATGGCTCTCGACCGGGGAGCAACACTCCCCACCCCCAAGTGTTACCCAGGAGAGATGCCATGAACGTCAAGACTATCGCCAGCGCCAGCCTGTTCGCCGTGCTCAGCTTCGGCGCCATCGCTGCCCAGGCCGCCACGGCCCCGATGCAGGATGGCGGGGTCATGCAGTACCGCTACGGTGAGCCTCTGGATGTGAAGAAAGTGCTGTCGGTGCAGGACGATCAGAGCAACGCCTGCGGCCTGGTGAACACCCGAATGGACTACCTTGACTCCCATGGCCAGCGGCAAAGCGTGCAGTACCGCACCTACGCCACGGGCGGTTGCCATGACAATTGATCGGCGCCGGATGCTCAAGGCAGGTGGTTTTGCGCTGGCGCTGATGGGGCTTGGGTTGGCTGGGCACCTGAAGGCACGCGACAGCTACGGCGCCATGCCGTCGCTGTCAGGCGCCAGCCAGTGGTTGAATTCGCCGCCCGTGGATGCCCCGGGGCTCAAGGGCAAGGTGGTGCTGGTGGACTTCTGGACCTGGGACTGCATCAACTGCCGGCGCAGCCTGCCGCATGTGAATGAGTGGGCGCGGCGCTATGCCGATCAAGGGCTGGTGGTGGTGGGGGTACACACGCCCGAGTTCGACTACGAGCATGATGTGGACACGTTGCGGGACAAGGTAGCCCGGTTGGGTATCGGGTATCCGGTGGCGGTAGATAATGACTACAAGGTGTGGAATGCCTGGGGCAACCAGTTCTGGCCGGCGCATTACTTTGTCGACCGCAAGGGGCAGGTGCGCCATGTGCACGTTGGCGAGGGGGATTATGGCGAGCAGGAACAGGTGATACAGGCGTTGCTGGATGAGCAAGGGTGATTCTCCTGTACCGGCCTCTTCGCGGGCATGCCCGCTCCCACAGGGAGAGTGCAATCAGTAACGTTTGCGCAGTACCTGTGGGAGCGGGCGTGCCCGCGAAGAAGCCAACACTTTTCTATCAGGTGAAACTGGCAAAGTGCGCCTGCATCCGCGCCGCATCCGCCTGCCGCCCGCTGAACAGCTCGAATGCCTTCACCGCCTGGAACACCGCCATGTAGCTGCCATCCAGTGTGCGGCAGCCCAGTGCCCGGGCCGCGCGCAGCAGTTCGGTCTCCAGCGGGAAGTAGATGATCTCTGCCACCCACAGGCGGGGATGCAGCAACGCCACCGGCAGTGGCGTGCCCGGTAGCTTGGCCATGCCCACCGGCGTGGTGTTGACCAGCCCGTCCGCTTCGGCCAGTGCTGTGGCCAGGTCGGTGCCAAGCACGGCGCGCTCCGCGCCGAAATGGGCGTTCAGGTTGTCCACCAGCGCCTGCGCACGGGTCGCATCCACTTCGAACAGCACCAGCCGCTCTACCCCTTCACCCAGCAGGGCATGGGCCACGGCCGAGCCAGCGCCACCGGCACCCATCTGCACCACCTGGCGCCGTGCAACGTCGGGCAGGCCACGGCGCAAGCCTTCGGCAAAGCCCAGGCAATCGGTGTTGTGGCCGACGCGCTTGCCGTCCTTGAGCACCACGGTATTTACTGCGCCGATACCGCGGGCCTCGTCGGACAGTTCGTCGAGCAACGGCAGGATCGCCTGCTTGAACGGGTACGTAATGTTCAGCCCGGTGAAACCGGTACGTTGCGCGGCTTCGAGCAATCCGGGCAGGGCGCTGTCGTCCAGTTGCAGCTGGTCGGCGTCGATCAGCCGGTACAGGTAGCGCAGGGCCTGGGCGTCGCCTTCGTGTTCGTGCAGGGCCGGCGTACGTGACAGTTGGATGCCGCGGCCAATCAGGCCGGCGAGGATGGCTTGCTGGCTCATGCCACACGCTCCTGCAACAGCTCGGCGAAGTGGCTCAGCGCCATGCGGTAGCCGTGGCTGCCCAGGCCGCAGATGACACCGACGGCGATGGACGATACGAACGACAAGTGACGGAACGGCTCGCGTTTGTGCACATTGGACAGGTGCACCTCGATCACCGGCAGTTCGCTGGCCACCAGGGCATCGCGGATGGCGACCGAGGTGTGCGTCCAGGCGCCGGGGTTGATCACGATGCCGGCGCAGCGGCCACGGGCGGCGTGGATCCAGTCGATCAGTTCACCTTCGTGGTTGGTCTGGCGGAATTCGATTTCCAGGCCGTGGGCGTGGGCAGTGTCGGCACATCCCTGAGCCAGGTCAGCGAGGGTTTCGTGGCCGTACTGGGCAGGCTCGCGGGTGCCCAGCATGTTCAGGTTGGGGCCGTTGAGCACGAGAATAAGGGGCTTCATGACGGGCATCGCTTTGTTGTTGTTGAATGCACGTAGTTTTGTACTGACTGGTTAGTTCCGTCAATTGGCCAGGATCGTCGCACCGGGAAAGTGGGCGATTATCGAACTTATTGGGCGTTGAATGCCCTGTACCCAGCCGTGCAAAGCTGCCCCTGCAACGAACCGCAGGGCGTCATTACAAAATTGTAATCTTGCCGCCACCGCCCCGATAACCAGCCCTTTCTACAGTCCCTCGCCAATGCTTCGCCCAGAGGACTGTTTCGTGCCCATCCCCCGCAAGATCGCCTTGCTCTGTCTGCTGCTGGCCAGTGCCACCGGCGCCCAGGCCAGCCAGGTGCTGAGCCTGCCCCAGGCGCTTACCGCCGCTTTCGCCCAGAACCCGGAGCTGGCTGCAGCCGGCCGTGAAATTGGCATTGCCGATGGCGAACGGCGCCAGGCCGGGCTGCTCCCCAACCCGGAGCTGGCCTGGGAGGTCGAGGACACCCGCCGCGACACCAGCACCACCACCGTCACCCTCAGCCAGCCGCTGGAACTGGGCGGGAAGCGCGGCGCACGTCTCGCCGTGGCGGGTGCCGGCCAGGCCATTGCCCAGCTTGACCTGGAGCGCCAGCGCAACGCCCTGCGGGCCGATGTGGTGCAGGCTTTCCACGCTGCCTTGCGTGCACAGACCGCGCTGGAGTTGGCTCAGCAGTCGCAGGCGTTGACTGAACGAGGTCTGCGGGTGGTGCAAGGGCGGGTTACGGCAGGCCAGTCATCACCGGTGGAGGCCACCCGTGCCCAGGTGCAACTGGCCCAGGCCCAGGCCGAAGTGCGCCGCGCGAAAACCCAGCGCAGCGTGGCCTACCAGGCCTTGGCCCGGTTGACGGGCAGCCCGCTGGCAAGCTTCGACCGGTTGCAGGCAGCCAACCTTTCGCCAGGCATTGCGCCGGGTGCCGACACCTTGCTTGACCAGGTCGAAAAGACTGCCGAATGGCGCCTGGCCGCTGCCCAGGTCGAGCGCGGCGACGCCTCCCTGGGGGCGGAAAAAGCCCAGCGTATCCCCAACCTCACCGTCAGCCTTGGCAGCCAGTACAGCCGCGAAGACCGGGAGCGAGTGAACGTGGTTGGCCTGTCCATGCCGTTGCCGCTGTTCGACCGCAACCAGGGCAATGTTCTGGCAGCTGCGCGCCGCGCCGATCAGGCGCGCGACCTGCGCAATGCCGTGGCGCTGCGTCTGCGCAGTGAAACCCGTAGTGCCATCAGCCAGTGGGAGACGGTGATGCAGGACGTTGAAGCCTATGACCGCACCATCCTGCCGGCTGCGCAGCAGGCCGTGGACACCGCCACCCGCGGTTTTGAAATGGGCAAGTTCGCTTTCCTCGATGTACTCGACGCCCAGCGCACGCTGATCGAGGCTCGCGGGCTGTACCTCGAGGCGCTGGCCTCGGCGACCGACGCGCGTGCACAAGTGGAGCGGATCTACGGCGATCTCGATGGCGTGAGCAACAAATCCAATAGCAGGAGCAACAATGAC
Organism: Pseudomonas sp. USTB-Z; assembly: GCF_019691255.1. Classification (NCBI taxonomy): domain Bacteria; kingdom Pseudomonadati; phylum Pseudomonadota; class Gammaproteobacteria; order Pseudomonadales; family Pseudomonadaceae; genus Pseudomonas; species Pseudomonas sp. USTB-Z. Next base: position 195,013 of record NZ_JAECZP010000003.1, on the reverse strand, counting down.
TAACCCACGCAAGCTAGCCCTTCTGGCTGCCGCCATTGCTGCGCTTGGCCTCGCGGGCCTGGCCTGGACCGGCAACCTCGGCCAGGCGTCCAAGGCTCAAGCCCCCCATGACGACCATGGTGAAGACAGCCACGGCCATGCTACAGCGCAGGCCGCCGAAGGCCCTGCAGAGAAGGAGCACGGCGAAGAAGAAGGCCAGCTGCACCTGTCTATCGCGCAGATCGAATCGGCTGGCATACAACTGGCTGCCGCAGGCCCCCGTGAGCTGGGCACCGCCATCAGCTTCCCGGGTGAGATCCGCTTTGACGAGGACCGCACCGCACATGTGGTACCCCGCGTGCCGGGTGTGGTCGAAGCGGTGCAAGCCGAGCTGGGCCAGGCGGTCAAGCGCGGCCAGGTACTGGCGGTGATTGCCAGCCAGCAGATCTCCGACCTGCGCAGTGAGCAGCAGGCCGCTCAACGTCGCCTGGAACTGGCGCGGTTGACCTTTCAACGGGAACAACAGCTGTGGCAGGAGCGAATCAGCGCCGAGCAGGATTACCTGCAGGCACGTCAGGCGTTGCAGGAGGCCGAGATCGCCCTGGCCAATGCTCGGCAGAAGGTCGCAGCGGTGGGGCCGGCCGGTGCCGGCAACCGCTATGAACTGCGCGCCCCCTTCGATGCGGTCGTCGTGGAGAAGCACCTGACCGTGGGCGAGGTGGTCGACGAGACCAGCAACGCGTTCACCCTGTCCGACCTGAGCCGGGTGTGGGCCACCTTCGCCGTGGCCCCTCGTGACCTGGGCAAGGTGGTGACCGGCCGTGAAGTCACGGTCAGTGCGCCGGACCTGGGCGCCCAGGTTCTGGGCAAGGTCAACTACGTCGGCAGCCTGCTCGGCGAGCAGAACCGTGCCGCCACTGTGCGTGCCACTCTGGCCAACCCCAATGGCGCCTGGCGCCCCGGGCTGTTCGTCAATGTGGCTGTCAGCGTCGACCGCTTCGATGCCGCCGTGGCGGTGCCGGAAAGCGCCCTGCAAACCTGGGAGGCGCAGACCATGGTGTTCGCCCGCACGGAGGAAGGCTTCGAGGCGCGCCCGGTGAAGACTGGCCGTCGCGATGCTGGCCAGGTGGAAATCACCAGCGGCCTGGCCGCCGGTACTCAGGTTGCGGCCGCCGGCAGCTTTGTCCTCAAGTCGGAACTGGGCAAGGGCTCGGCCGAGCACAGCCACTGATCACGGGGACACCTGCATGTTCGAACGCCTGATTCAATTTGCCATCGAGCAGCGCCTGGTGGTGATGCTGGCCGTGGTCCTGATGGCCGCGGTGGGTATCCACAGCTACCAGAAACTGCCGATCGATGCTGTGCCGGACATCACTAACGTCCAGGTGCAGATCAACACCGCCGCCCCCGGCTATTCGCCGCTGGAGACCGAGCAGCGCATCACCTTTGCCATCGAGACCGCGATGGCTGGCCTGCCAGGGCTCAAGCAGACCCGCTCGCTGTCGCGCTCGGGCCTGTCGCAAGTCACGGTCATTTTCGATGATGGCACCGATATCTTCTTCGCCCGCCAACTGGTCAACGAGCGCCTGCAGGTGGCCCGCGAGCAATTGCCTGAGGGCATCGAGGCGGGCATGGGGCCGATCTCCACCGGGCTGGGGGAAATTTTTCTGTGGACGGTGGAAGCCCAGGAGGGGGCGCTCAAGGAAGACGGTATACCTTACACCCCAACTGACCTGCGGGTGATTCAGGACTGGATCATCAAGCCGCAACTGCGCAATGTACCGGGTGTGGCCGAGGTCAACAGCATTGGCGGCCATGCCAAGCAATACCTGATTGCACCAGAGCCCAAGCGCCTGGCGGCCTACAAGCTCACCCTCAACGACCTGATTGCAGCGCTGGAGCGCAATAACGCCAACATTGGCGCTGGCTATATCGAGCGCAATGGCGAGCAGTTGCTGATTCGCGCGCCGGGCCAGGTGGCCTCGGCCGAAGACATTGCCAACATCGTTATCTCCAGCGTCGACGGCACGCCGATCCGCGTCAGCCATGTCGCCCAGGTTGGCCTTGGCGAAGAGCTGCGCTCGGGGGCAGCCACCGAAAACGGTCGGGAAGTGGTGCTGGGCACGGTGTTCATGCTGATTGGCGAGAACAGCCGCACGGTGTCGCAGGCGGTCGCTGCAAAATTGGTCGAGATCAATCGCAACCTGCCCAAGGGCGTAGTCGCCGTGACGGTGTACGACCGCACCAACCTGGTGGAGAAAGCCATCGCCACGGTGAAGAAGAACCTGATCGAAGGTGCGATCCTGGTGATTGCCGTGCTGTTCCTGTTCCTCGGCAACATTCGCGCTGCGCTGATCACGGCCATGGTTATCCCGCTTTCGATGCTGTTCACCTTTACTGGCATGTTCAGCAACAAGGTCAGTGCCAACCTGATGAGCCTGGGCGCGCTGGACTTCGGCATCATCGTCGACGGCGCGGTGGTGATCGTGGAAAACGCCATCCGCCGCCTGGCCCATGCCCAGCAGCGCCACGGTCGCATGCTGACCCGCGGCGAACGGTTCCATGAGGTGTTTGCCGCTGCCCGCGAAGCACGCCGGCCGCTGATCTATGGGCAGTTGATCATCATGGTGGTGTACCTGCCGATCTTTGCCCTGACCGGGGTCGAGGGCAAGATGTTCCACCCCATGGCCTTTACCGTGGTCATGGCCCTGTTGGGCGCGATGATCCTTTCGGTCACGTTCGTTCCGGCAGCCATTACCCTGTTCGTCACCGGCAAGGTCAAGGAAGAGGAAGGCCTGGTGATGCGTACGGCACGGCAGCGCTATGCCCCGGTGCTGGCCTGGGTGCTGGGCCGGCGCAAACTGGCATGTGCCGCCGCCGCCGCCCTGGTGCTGTTGTCGGGCGTGATGGCCAGCCGCATGGGCAGCGAGTTCATCCCCAGCCTCAGCGAGGGTGACTTCGCCCTGCAGGCCCTGCGCGTGCCGGGCACCAGCCTGTCGCAGTCGGTGGACATGCAACAGCGCCTGGAGCAGGCGATCATCGCCCAGGTGCCGGAGGTGGAGCGGGTGTTTGCCCGCACCGGCACTGCCGAGATTGCCTCCGACCCGATGCCGCCGAACATTTCCGATGCCTACGTGATGTTGCGCCCGCGCGAACAATGGGTTGACCCGGGCAAACCGCGGGATGAACTGATCGCCCAGGTGCAACGCGCCGCTGCCAGTGTGCCGGGCAGCAACTACGAGCTGTCGCAGCCGATTCAGCTGCGGTTCAACGAGCTGATTTCAGGGGTGCGCAGTGATGTGGCGGTGAAGCTGTTTGGTGACGACATGGAGGTGCTCAACCGCACTGCCGCGCAGATCGCTGCCAGCCTGCAAGGGGTGTCGGGCGCGTCCGAGGTGAAGGTGGAGCAGACGACGGGCCTGCCGGTACTGACCATCGACATCGACCGTGACAAGGCCGCCCGTCATGGCCTGAATGTGGGCGATGTGCAGGATGCCATCGCCATTGCCGTGGGCGGCCGCACCGCCGGTACGCTGTATGAAGGCGACCGCCGCTTCGACATGGTCGTGCGCCTGTCGGAGACCTTGCGGACCGATGTCGACGGGCTGGCCAGCCTGCTGATTCCGGTTCCGGCCAGTGCCGCTGAGGGGGCCGGGCAAATCGGTTTCATCCCGCTGTCGCAGGTCGCCACGCTGAACCTGCAATTGGGCCCGAATCAGGTGAGCCGCGAGGATGGCAAGCGCGTGGTGGTGGTCAGTGCCAACGTGCGTGGACGCGACCTGGGCTCGTTTGTGCAAGAGGCTGAGCAGGCCCTGATCGACCAGGTGCAGGTACCACCGGGTTACTGGACGCGTTGGGGAGGGCAGTTCGAACAGTTGCAGTCGGCAGCCGAGCGCCTGCAGGTGGTGGTGCCGGTGGCCTTGCTGCTGGTCATGGCGCTGTTGCTGATGATGTTCAACAACCTCAGGGATGGCCTGCTGGTGTTCACCGGCATCCCCTTTGCCCTGACCGGCGGTGTGCTGGCGCTGTGGGTGCGTGATATTCCGCTGTCTATTTCTGCCGGCGTCGGGTTCATTGCATTGTCGGGAGTGGCAGTGTTGAACGGGCTGGTGATGATTGCCTTTATCCGCGGGCTGCGCGAGGAAGGGCGCACGCTGCGGGCGGCGGTCGAGGAGGGGGCGCTGACCCGCTTGCGGCCAGTACTGATGACGGCGCTGGTGGCCTCGCTGGGGTTCATACCGATGGCCCTGGCCACCGGGACCGGGGCAGAGGTGCAGCGGCCACTGGCGACGGTGGTGATTGGTGGGATCTTGTCTTCTACCGCACTGACGTTGCTGGTGTTGCCGGCGTTGTATCAGTGGGCGTATCGGCGGGATGAGCAGCAGGAAGGCTGAGTACGTGGGGCTGCAAGGCAGCCCCAACAACCTCAAACGGCCCTTCGGGCACCAGCCCGTACACCGTCCACACCCAGGTCGTCATGCAAAGAAATCCGCGACGTTTCCGGCAACGCCAACCCGCCCACCAACGCCACCAGCGCAATCACCACCAGGTAGAACGCCGGTGCCAGGCTGCTGCCGGTCTGCCCGATGAGCCAGGTTGCCACCAGCGGCGCTGTGCCGCCAAATAGCGTGTAGGCCACGTTGTAGGTAATTGCCGAAGCGGTGTAGCGGGTACGGGTAGGGAAGCTTTCCGACAGCAAGGCTGCGGTAACCACGCCGCTGCACAATGCCCCCACCGCGAGCAGGATCACCCCCAGCAGCGCACCCGACATCGAGCCAGAGCTGGCCAGCCAGTACGCCGGGAACACGCAAAGCATCACCCACAGGCAGGTAAAGCCGATGGTCTTGCGCCGCCCCACCCGGTCAGAAAATGCCCCGGCCAGCGGGCAGCCGACCGCAGCGAACAGCAGGGCCACGGTGGTTACCAGCAGTGACTGCGCGCGGGTCAGGTTGCCGACCAGTTGCAGGTAGGTGGCGAAGTAGGTGGTGAACATGTAGAACGACAATGCGGTCAGCGAAATGAACGCCCCCAGGTTGCGAATGACCCGGCCATGGTGGCGAAGGGTTTCCTTCAGCGGTGAATGCTCGTGCTCCTTGCCCTGGGCGACGGCTTCGCGGAACGCCGGGGTTTCTTCCATGCGCCAGCGCAGGTACAGGCCGACCAGGCCCAGCGGCGCGGCAATCAGGAACGGAATGCGCCAACCCCAGGCATTCATCGCCTCGGTCGACAGGCTGGCTTCCAGGCCATACGCGATCACCGCCGCACAGGCAAAGGCGGAAAAGGTCGACACAGGCACGAAGCTGCCATAAAAGGCGCGCTTGTTGTCAGGCGCGTGCTCCATCAGGTAGGCGCAGGCCCCGGCATATTCGCCACCGGCAGAAAAACCCTGCAGGCAGCGGGCCAGGGTCAGCAGCGCCGGGGCTGCCAGGCCGATACTGGCGTAGGTCGGCAGCAGGCCGATCAACGTGGTGGAGCCGGCCATCAGCAAGATGGTCAGCGACAGGATGCGCTTGCGTCCCAGGCGGTCGCCCAGGGCGCCGAAGACGATGCCGCCCAAGGGACGCAGGGCGAAGGCCACGGCGAACACCGCGAAGGTTTTGAGCAAGGCTACGCTGGCGTCTTCGCTGGCGAAGAACTGGCTGGCGATCAGCGTGGCGAGAAAGCCGTACACGGCGAAGTCGAACCATTCGACGAAATTGCCGATGGCCGAAGCGGCAATCACCCTGCGCAGGGTGGCGGGGGATACCTCATGATGTGCGGACATGCGGGTGCTCTCCGGTTTCCTTTGGCAGCCATGTTGAAAGTGGCGCAGTCGGGCCGCGCCATCGTTATTGTGCTTGCCAGTAGATAGCCGAGCGCTGCAACGCGCTTTGTCGAGGGCGACCTCGGTATACCTGATTCGACCGGTCCAGCAGGTTACAGCTGGAGTACCCCCAACGGCCTGTCAGGCCGCACGCTCAAGCACATCCAGTAAATCGATGAATGCCAGGGCCAGTTTATGCCGCGGCGCCAAATGCACCAATGGCACCGAGGCGTGGTGCGATTCGCGCATCTTGATCGAACTGCTCAGGTACACCGGCAGCACCGGCATGCCTTCGTTGCGCAGTTGATCGACCAAGGTCTGGTGCAGCGCCGTGCGCCCGGCGAACTGATTGACCACCACACCTTCCACCACCAGTGCGGGGTTGTGGTCCTGGCGCAGTTCTTCGACCTCGGCCATGACACTGTGCAGGGCCTGGCGCGAGAAACTGTCGCAGTCGAACGGAATCAACAGACGCTCGGCCGCCACCAGCGCGCTGAAGGTGTAGAAGTTCAGCGCGGGTGGGGTGTCGATGTAGATTCGCTCATAGTCCTCGCTCAGCGTTATCAGCAACTTGCGCAGCTTGTTGATCTTGAACTTGCTCTCCAGCTTGCTTTGCAGGTCGCTGAGGTCAGGGCTGGCGGTGACCAGGTGCAGGTTGCGGTAGCGGGTTTCGGTGATGGCCACGCGGTGCTTCTTGCCGGCGGCGGTAACCGGCGACAAGGTCTGGCGGAAGAAGTCGGCGATGCCGGCAGGAATGGTGTCGTTGACCAGCCCGGTGAGGTAGAAGGTGGCATTGGCCTGCGGGTCGAGGTCGACCAGCAAGGTCCGGTAGCCCTCGGCGGCACTGGCTGCGGCGAGGTTGCAGGCAATGCTGGATTTGCCGACGCCACCTTTCTGATTGAAAACCACACGACGCATGAGACGCTCATCCATGAAGTGAAAATGTCAGGTCGGGGTCAATCCTATGACTGAAACACTGCAGTTTTATGACAGGAATTGTTACAAGCCACCGATTCATCGTTGCCTGTAACGGCATTTCACGGGCAAGCCCGCCCCCGCAGACAACTCAAGACGTTCAGGCAAAAGCGACCCGGTTGCGCCCCTCCTGCTTGGCCCGGTAAAGCGCCCGGTCAGCCTCGCCCAATGCGTTCATGGGCTCGCCGTGAGTCTCGCCATCCCAGTGCGTCACCCCCAGCGAAATCGTCACTGCCCCCACCGGTTCCACCGGCATATCCTGTACGGTCACACGCAACCGTTCGGCCACCGCGGCCGCCACGTTCAGGGTGGCCCCAGGCAGCAATATCAGGAACTCCTCGCCACCGGTGCGACACAGCAGGTCGCCCTCGCGGCAACAACGGCGCATGAGCTCCGCCAGCTGGCGCAGCACCTGGTCGCCCACTTCGTGTCCATGGCTGTCATTTATCCGCTTGAAGTGGTCGATATCTAGCGCAATGGCTGCAAACTCCCGGTTTTCAGCCTCCAGTAACGACAGGCTGATTTCCAGGCTGCGGCGGTTGCCCAGGCCGGTCAGCGGATCGGTCTGGGCGTCCCGATTGAGCCGGCCGATGCGCTCTTGCAGCAAGTTCAGGCTGAACAGTAACGCCCGCTTGAGCTCTGCCGCCTCGAAGTACCAGGCCCGCACCTGATGCAAGTGCTCGGCGGTAGCGGCGCGGTCCATCGTGCGGGCACCGGCGGCGAGTTTCCACAGCGGGCGGGCGATTGTACGGGCCAGCCACCACAGCAGCAGGCTGCCAACCAGCGCCAAGGGCGCCGAACTGGCGATCACGTTCAGCACCAGATGGTGCAACGGCGCCACCGTCTGCGCCAATGGTTGCTGCGCTACCACGCCCCAGCCGGCGCTGGGGACGGTGGCGAAGCCTGCGAGCATTTCCACGCCCAGGCTATTGGTCAGCTGCCGGGTACCGCTGTCCAGTGTCGCCAACTGGTCGACCAGCGCATTGCCCTCCACCACCGTGCCTACCCGCTCGCTATGGGGGTGGTACAGCAGGCGTCGGTTGCGGTCGACCACATACAGGTACGAACCGTCCTTGTAGAAATGCTCGCCCAGCAGGCTGTTGAGGATGTTGCGTTCACGCAGGTACAGGCTGCCACCCACATACCCCAGGTAGCGGCCGTTGCGGTCGAAAATGGGTTGCGACAGCGCCACCACCAGGTTGTCGGCCGCCGACAGGTAGGGCGTGGAAACCAGCGGACGGCGTTCCTGCAGGGCTTCCAGAGCGCCGGGTGACTGCACGTGGGTGCCGACCAAGTGGCGTAGCGGGGCGGGAGATACTGCCAGCAGTACACCGTTGGCATCGATCACGAAGGTGGAGTTGAAGGCCATGCTCTGGCCCAGTAGGCGGTCGCTTTCCACCTGCAGCGCAGCGGCATCGCTCAACTGCCGGCTTTGTACGCTGGCGCTGAACATCAGTTGCTGCAAGGCGTTGCCTATGAAGGTTTCGGTGATGCTGGCCAGTTTTGTCGCATACACCCGGTTGGCTTCCAGGGCATTGTCGATCAATAGCTGGCGCTGCACCCTGTAGCTGGCGAAATAGCTGGCGCACAGCATGACCACTGCGGTAAGGGCGCAGAGCACCAGAATGAGTGTACGTAGATCCAGGCGCAATCCATGCTTGGTGTATGTCAATCCTGACCTCGGGTGATCGTAAAGGGCGGCTGAACGGAAGTTACCTTGGCGGGCAGCGCTCAAGAGCCTGCCTTGTCCAGCGCATCAAGCTCATCTTCCACCTCTTGCATACGCTGCTCCACCAAAGCTTGCACGTTCACATCGCGGGCGGTTTCGCGCATCAGGGCGGTGAGTTTTTCGCTCAAGCGTTTGCCGGCTTCGGTGTCTTCCAGGGCGCGAGCTTTGGCGGGGTCCTGGGTGGCGGCGACGATGGTGGCGAATTCGGCGTCGCTGAAGTTCTTTTCGCTGTACAGGCGGAACAGGTCCCGGCGCTGGTCCTCGACGGTGAGGTGCTTGCGCAGTACGTCCTGAATGGTCGCTTGCGACAGCTGCGGGTGAGTGCGGCCCAGCAGCGCGGACATGCGCTCGATGTTGTGCGTGTAGGCGTCCTGCAGCGGCAGCTGGCTGAGGATCTGATCTTCACGGGAGGGTTTCTGGTCGCAGGCGGTGAATGCAGCAGCCAGCAACAGGGGTAACAGCAACTTCGGGAGGCGAGGCATGGTGTGGCCTGGTCGGGCAGTGAAGACTGCTGATTATACCGATGTCCGCCTTGCCACGACGAGCCCTGTGATTTGCCTTGTGCGGCACGCTGCGGTAGAACCGTGCGCTCCCAACCACACTGGCAATAGCCCGATGCCGAACTGGACCCTGCAACCTGTGGCGCGTGACGCCATTGCCGAAGTGCTGGCGTTTGTCGACAGCGCCCGGCGCGCGCTTTTCCCGATGCTCGCCAACGCACCCTTGCCGCGTGACCTGGCGCATTTCGCCGACACTTACCTGGACGGTGCGGGCTGCTTTCTGGAAGCCCGTGAGGGTGGGCGGCTGGTCGCGGTGATCGGTTACTTGCCCTATGACCATCGCTTTGCCCAGCTTGATTACCGCGCAGAGCGGGTAGTCGAGGTGGTGCGGCTGTTCGTGTTGCCGGCCTACCGCAGGCATGGCCTGGCGGCTGCCTTGTTTGGTGCCTTGCGCGAACGGGCGATGCAAGCGGGCTTGGACTGCCTTTACTTGCATACTCATCCGTTTCTGCCGGGTGCCATTGCGTTCTGGGAGCGGCAAGGCTTCACGGTGGTGGATGTGGAGCAGGACCCGGTGTGGCAGACCACGCACATGCAGCTGCGATTACGCTGACCTGTGGGAACGTGCCTATTGGTGATGAAGATCGCGCCCTGGGTCACTGGGTCGAACGCACGGCGGTTGATGAGGTTCCAGTTGCCATCCTCGGTAAAGCCATTGCTGTGCAACGGGGCTGAGCCGGCCTGGGCGTGAGGCGCCCGAATAGCCGGCTCACTGCCCGGCCCCGAGTTTTTGCAACTGCGCGGCAAAGCGGGCTTTGGCCCGCGCCGGCAAGCTGGCCGGCAATTCGGCGGTAGGCGCATCACCGACCTGGATCACCATGACCATGCCCATGGCCACGTGCGGAATGCACTGGATGCCGTATACGCCCGGCACGCGGAAGGTGTGCTCGAACGGTTGGTTCAGCGTGCTCTTGAACGGCTCGGCACCGGTGGGTAGCAGGCCCGCCACGCTGGCGGCATTATGCCCGCTGTGGCTCGGCAGGAAGCGCACGCTGTCGCCGGGGGCAATGCGCAAGTGGTCAGGCTCGTAGACCATGGCGCCGTCGCTGCCACGGTTAAGCATTTTCACTTCATGCACTTCGGCCAGTGCGGTCGGGGCAAGCAGGGTGCTGGTGAGCAGCAGGGCGACAGGGCGCAACAGCATGGGCAAGGCTACCAGGTTCAGGGGGCGCGAAAGCGCAGGATGCGCGCGCCGTCGAAAGGGTCGGTGAGGTAGTGGGCGTGGACGCCGAAGGTGCTCAACAGGCGCTCGGGGGTAAGCACTTCGAAGGGGTTGCCGAGGGCGACCAGACGGCCCTTGTCGAGAACCGCGACACGGTCGCAGGTCAGCGCCTGGTTGAGGTCATGCAGCGCTACCAGGGTGGTGACCGGCAGCGCCTGCACTTGTTGCAGCAGGCTTAGCTGATGCTGAATGTCCAGGTGGTTGGTCGGTTCGTCCAGCAGCAGCACCTGCGGCCGTTGGGCCAGCGCACGGGCGATGTGCACACGCTGGCGCTCGCCACCGGACAGCGACCCCCACAGGCGCGTGCGCAGGTGCAGGGCGTCGAGGTCGGCCAGGGCTTGCTCTACGATGGCGCAGTCCTGCCGGGAGAACGGTGCCAGGGCCGAGAGCCACGGCGTGCGGCCCAAGGCAACCGCGTCGAATACGCTGATCGCATCGAGTGTGTCGGCCTGTTGCTCGACCAGTGCCAGCGATTGGGCAACACGGCGGCGGGGCATCTGTGCCAGAGGCTCACCCAAGAGCTGCACGCTGCCGCAGGCGGGTTTGCGCAGCCCTGCCAGCAACTTCAACAGCGAGGACTTACCCGAGCCGTTGGGGCCGACGATGCCCAGGGTTTCACCGGCGACAACGCTGAGATCGATAGCGCTGAGCACGGTAGTGCCGGCCAGTTGCAACCCCAGCCCGTGGCAGGCCAGCGGGGGGATGCGAACAGCGGTCATGGCTGTCATGGGCGCCCCCGTCGGCTGACCAGAATCAGCGCGAATACCGGGGCACCGATCAGCGCCGTAACCACGCCCACCGGGATCACCTGGCCGGTGATCAGCGTGCGCGAAAGAATGTCCGCCACAATCAGAAACAGCGCACCGCCCAATGCGCTGGCGGGCAACAGACGGCTGTGCCCGGGGCCGAGCAGAAGGCGCAGGGCATGGGGTATAACCAGCCCGACAAAGCCGATGGCGCCGACAATGGACACCATCACAGCCGTCACCAGCGCTGCACAACTGATCAGCAGCAACTGGGTGCGCCGCACCGGGATGCCCAGCGAGGCGGCCGAATCGGCACCGAAGGTAAAGGCATCCAGCGCACGGCGATGCCACAGGCACACCAGCAAGCCGAAAATCGCCACCGGTACGGCCAGCCACACCGAAGGCCAGCGTACACCGCTCAGGTTGCCCAGCAGCCAGAACAGGATGCCGCGCGCCTGCTCGGCGGTGGCTGACTTGGTGATCAGGAAGGCGGTCAGTGCATTGAACAGCTGCGAGCCGGCGATACCGGCAAGGATGACCTGTGCATTGTTGCTGCTGGGGCCGGCCGCGCGGGCCAGCACCAGCACCAGGGCGAATGCGGCCCCGGCGCCGATGAAGGCCCCAGCAGACATGCTTAATGCCAGGCTACCCAGCCCCAGCAGGCCGACCAGTACCGCGCCGGTCGAGGCACCGGCAGACAGCCCCAGCAGGTAGGGCTCGGCCAGTGGGTTGCGCAGCATCGCCTGCAGGATGACACCACAGGTGGCCAGCCCGGCGCCGCAAGCGGCCGCGACCAGGGTGCGGGTCAGGCGGTAGTTCCAGATGATGCCGGCGTCGATCGGGTCCACCGGGTAGTCGGCTTGCCACAGGTGGTTGGCCAGCACCTGGCCAACCACGCTGGGCGACAGGTTGGTTTCGCCAATGGCGGTACCGGCCAGCAGGGCGGCCAACAGAGCGGCCAGGGCAACCGCGATGCAGGGTAACAGGCGGTTCATCACGGGGCTGCTTTACCGCTGGCGAAGGCCGTGGACAGCGTCTGCACGCCGCGGAACAGGCGGATGCCGGCCTGCATGGCGTCAGCGTCGAGGACAATGATGCGGTTGTGCTTCACCGCGTCCATGTTGCGGGTTACCGGGTCACTGCGCAGGAATTCGAGTTTTTTCTGGTAGTCGTCGGCGGGGAAACGGCGGCGGTCCATGCGCGCGATGATCAGCCAGGTCGGATTGGCCTTGGCCAGGGTTTCCCAGCCTACGCTTGGCCATTCTTCGCTGGACTCGACCACGTTGCGCACACCGAGGGTGCGCAGCATGAAATCGGCGACACCTTGGCGGCCGGCCACATAGGGGTCGATGTCTAGGTCGGCGCTGGAGAACCAGAACAGCGCCGAAGTTGCCGACAGGTCCTTGCCGGCCAGTTGTGCCCTGGCGCTGTCGAGGCGCCCTTGCAACTCGGCGTTCAGGGCCGCGCCGCGGTCCTGAACGTCGAAGATCTCGGCCAGTTGGCTGACGCTCTTGTAGATGCTGTCTACCTGGAACGCTTGCAGGCGGGTGCCGTCTGCACCGACCAGGTTGTCCTTGCCCTCGCAGTCCGATGGCAGCACGTAGGTGGGGATCTTCAGCTCATCGAACTGCTCGCGGGTGGCGACCACGCCCTGGGCACCGACCATCCATTCGAACTGCGCCGCGACCAGCTGCGGGCGCTTGCCGACCACCGCCTCGAAGCTGGGGTCGTTGTCGGCCAGGCGCGGCACCTTGGCGTTCACCGCCTGGTATTCGGGCAATACATTGTTGAACCACAGCGAAGTGCCCGCCAGCTTGTCACCCAGCCCCAGGGCATAGAGCAGCTCGGTACCGGCCTGGCCGATGGTAACGGCGCGCTGCGGCGCCTGGGCAAAAACCTGCGGCTTGCCGCAGTTGTCGACCGTCAGCGGATAGTGGGTGGCAGCGGCCTGGGCCAGGCCAGTGAAGCCTAGGCCAGCGAGTAGGGTGGCGAAACGGGGCAGCATGCTGGGCGATCTCCTATCGGACAGTTCTGGTGAGGAACGCACGGACAGGCATCGCCGAGGCCCAGCGGGTGGCCGGGGCAACACGGATGGCCAATCCCGGACACCCCGCCGGTTGGTGAATGTAGGCCGGCAGGTCTCCTGACTGGTGCGTCACGGCCCGGCTCCGGCCTTCCCGGGCGGCAGGCCCAGTGGCATCGATGGAGCAGGCTCGGCACCTACAGTTGCGGGGGCAGTTCCGTTTGGCCCGTATTGGCAGGCCTGGGATTCCCTGTTAGTTCCGTGGTGGAAACCGGCGGCCCGCATGGTAGACCATCGCGTCGCCAGGTGAAAACGCTTTTCAGAAGTACTTCAGCCAGCTGATGTCGCGGCGGCGCTGCTTCAGTCGGGCGAACCCGCGCACCGGCAGGTACAGCGAAACCGCCAGCAGTACTGCGACCAGCCATATCGCTGCGACACCGTCGAAACCGAAGTAGTCGCCATGGTTGAGCCCGAACAGCGCCACGCAGGCCAGGTACAGCAGCTTCAGCACATACAGGTGCAGCAGGTAGAAGAACATCGGTGCCGCACCGAACACCGCCAGGGCAGTGATCCAGCGCGCCTGGCCGGCCCGTTCGAACGCGCGTAACAACAACAGGCCGCAGCCCAGGGTCAGGGTCAGGAACAGCAGCGACGGTGGGTATTTGGTGATGTTGAAGAAGCTCATCAGGGTTTGCGTGAAGGTTGGGTAACCGCTCCACGGTGCCTCACCGTAACCGTTGACCATGCGCAGCAGGACAAAGCCAAGCAGCGCGAGCAAGCCAGCCGCCAGCAGGTGTTGCTGGCGTTGCCCGGCATCGCTGCCGCGGGCGAACCAGGGCCCCAGGCCGTAACCCAAGGCGATGACGCCGATCCACGGCAGCACCGGGTAAGACGTGCGCAGGTGCAGGTTTTCGGAAAACGCCAGCCAGCCGCGATCATGCAGGATTGCCCACGGCACATGCAGGGCTGAATCCACGCCAAAGTGCAGGCCGTCGAGCAGGTTGTGGCCGGCGACGATGCTGGCGCCCAGGGCGAGCAGTGCGGCGCGTGGCAGCCACACCAGCAGCGACAGGGCGATCATGCTGACGCCGATGGCCCAGATCACTTGCAGGTAGATCACGCTCGGGGGCAACTGGAAGGTCCAGGCGAAGTTGACCAGGGTGAACTCCAGCACCACCAGGAACAGCCCGCGTTTGAACAGGAACGCGGAGACGTCGCCACGGCCCTGATGCTTCTCGCCATACAGCCAGGCCGACAGGCCGGTCAGCAGGACGAACACAGGCGCACACAGGTGGGCGAGGGTGCGGCTGAAGAAAAGCGCCGGTTCCGTGGTGTCAATGGCCATGGGGTCGCTGACCTGGCGGTGCAGGAGGAAAGTCTCGCGGACGTGGTCCAGGAGCATGAACAGGATCACCAGGCCACGCAGGGCATCGATGCTCTGCAGGCGCTGGGTGATCAGCGTGGGCGTAGCGCTGGCACTTGTCATGGGGTATCTAATAGGAATTGATGTCATGTGAAACGTTATCGTATAACAAGGCGGTGAAAGGGGGGTAGGGGTTTTTGTGTGGCCAGTGCCGGGCTCTCGCGGCACAAGCCACCCAGATCAGAAGCTGTAATCCACCGTCGCGAAGTACGACCGCGGTATCCCCATCAACCACTGCTGCCCGCTGAACGCCGACTGCACATACTCGCGATCGAACAGGTTGTTCAGCTGCAACCCCAATTTCACATCCGGCAACACCTGCCAGGCGATGTTGGCATCGACCACGGTGTACCCGGGGGCGCTCTGGGTATTGGCGGTATCGGCATAACGCTCATCCACATAGCGCGCCCCAATGCCAGCCTCCACCTGCTGGCCGAAGCCTTTGCTCAACCAAAGGTTGGCGGTACGCCGTGGCACGTTGGCCGGCCGGTTGCCTGCCCGATCCTGCGGCAGGCCGCCGACCCTTTCGTCGAAGTCGTCGTACTTGGCGCGTATCAGCGATGCGTTGGCCGACACCTGCCACTGATGGGCCAGGGCCAGCTCCAGCGTCGCTTCCAGGCCATCGGAGGTCTGCTGCCCGGCTTGTTGCTTCTCGTGGGTGATCGGGTCGTCCACCAGCAGCTTTTTCTTGACGATGTGGTAGGCGGCAAGCGTCCATTCGCCACGTCCCTCCCAAAAGCGCTGCTTGAGACCTGCCTCGGTCTGCTTCGCCTCGGTCAGGTCATAGTTCATCTGCGCGGGGCTGAGGCTGATGAGGTTGTTGACCCCATCCTCGCTGGTTGAGTACTGGCTGTACAACGACAGGTCGTCGCTGATTGCGTACACCAGCCCGACGCGCCAGTTGCCCCCTTGCAGGCTGCGATCGCTACGGCTGTCGTTGATCAAGTTGTTGCGGTCGATGTGGTTCTGGTCGCGACGCACGCCGGTAACCAAAGACAGGCGATCGCTCAATTGCAGGCGGTTTTCGGCAAACAGGGCAAAGGTATGGGTGGTCGAGAGTGTTTGCGGCCGCAACGGCGAGGCGCTATGAAACCCGCCGGGCTGCGGCTGCCACGGGTCGAGGTAGTCGCCGCCGACATCGTTGTAGGGTGAATTGCTGTCGACGTTGAATCGCACCTTGTTGTATTCGGCACCGAGCACGGTCTTGCTGTCCAGGCCGAACAGGGTGTGGTCGAAGGTGAAGGTTTGACGGTCGCCGAACTGTTCCTGGTTGTGCTTGATTTCCAGGTAGCTGCCGCGCAGCAACTGCTGACGCCCGGCGTCCCAGCTGTAGTCCTCGGCGTTGCGCCAGTGGCGGCGGCTTTTGATGTAGTACAGCTGGTTGCTGGCGCTGAGCTGGTCGTTCAGCGCCCAGTCGGTCGTTAACCGGGTCCATTCATCAACGTACTGCTGCACGTCGTTCTGCACGTTGTAGTTCTTTTTGCGCAGGCTGCTGCGGTAGTGGCCGTCGATCAGCGGGGTACCGTAGTAGTTGGCAGGTTGTGCATCGCCGCGGTCATGGGCCAGCGTGAAGCTGAGGTCATCACTGGCGTCAAAACGCAGCGCGGCGCTCAGGGCCAGGCTACGTGAAGCGGTGCGGTCGACCCAGCCATTGCCGGCCTGTTGGTTCAGCGTCAGGCGGTAGCTCAGGCGCTCGCTGAGGCTGCCGCCGCTGTCCAGGCCGAGCTGCTGGCGGTCCCACGAGCCGTAACCCAGTCGCAGGTGGTTGCGCACCTCGCCGGCAAAAGGTTTTTTCGGGATCACGTTGATCACTGCGCCGGTGGCGCCTTCGCCATGCAGTACCGAGGCCGGGCCGCGAATCACCTCGATGCGTTCGACCATCCACGGGTCGACCGGGAAGGTCTGTGTGCCGGCACCGGTGTACAGGCGCGCGCCGTCGAACAGGGTCATCACTGAGCTGTGGCCGGCAAAGCCGCGGGCAGACAGGCCTGTACCGCCGTCCCCCGGGGAGCCGACAAAGGTAATGCCCGGCGAGCGGGTCACTGCATCCTGCACCGTGATGTTGTTGCGCTGCTGAATCTGCCGTTCGCTGATACTGCTGGTGCTGGCCGGTGTTTCCAGGGCGCTGAGGCCAAGGCGCGAGCCGGCCTGGGTCGGCGTGGCCAGGTCGATGGTGCGGTTGTCCTGGGTGTCGGTGATGGCCGTGGAAGGCAGGGCCAGAGGCTGCGGGTCGCGGTCATCAGCCAGCGCCGGCAGGGCAACGGCCAGGCAGGCCGCCAGGGGGTGAAGTTTGAACATACGGGACATGTCGTTCCACTGCTGCAGGAATGAATGGATCCCGGTGGAAAACACGCAAAGGCGAACCATGCAGGCAGGCGCGCGCACGGATTCCGGCCTGCGCCCGCCCACCGCGGGTTGCCAAGTGAAGCTCCAGGCCGGTCTCCGGGCTTGCGAGGGGCATGAAACCTTCACCTTCCCATGCTTGAGCACAGTGGTATCTCGAAGGGTTCGCTCGCTTACCGTTGCGGGGGCAGCACCGGACTTGTCGTGGGCAACACGACGCACCGGTTTCCCGTTTCACCCTGCGCGCGGCGGCGCAGGGCACCTGAAACTGGTGCGCATCTGACCATTGAAAGGCTGGGGCGTCAAATGTTGGTGTGCTGTGAATGCTGAGAGAAAACAACAGGTTGTGCGTTTTTGCGGCGCCGGAGCCCCATTTGGCAAGAACATCAGGCCCCAGCGTGATGAGTTGGCTGGGGAGGCAGGCTTGCCTGTAAAGCTAGCGCCCGCGGCGCCGCGATACCCGTGCCTCGATGTTCTTGCGCCCGATCAGCAGCGGCGGCTTCTCCACCACCGGCTCATCCGCCAGCCATTTGTACATCACCAGGCAGTCCACCAGCCCCAGGCGGGCATGACGGTAGGCCTTGGGCAAACGGCCGACTGTTTCAAAGCCCAGCTTGTGCCATAGCGCCACGGCCACTGCGTTGGTGGCTACCACCGAGTTGAACTGCAATGCCAGAAAGCCTTCCTGGCGCGCCAGCTTTTGCGAGTGCTCGCACATCAAGCGCGCCACGCCCCGGCCGCGTGCCTGTTCGCAGACCATGTAGCCGCAATTGCCTACATGCGCACCAGGCCCGGCAGCATTGGGCTTGAGGTAATACGACCCCAGTAGCTCGCCATCTTCTTCGGCCAACAGCGTGTGCAAGGGCAGCTCCAGCCACAGCTGGCGGGCCTGTTCGAAGCTCAGCGCCGGGTCGAAAGCGTAGGTTTCACGGGCTTGGACAATGGCCTGGAAGGTGGGCCAGAAACGATCAAAATCTTCCGGCGTCATGGGGCGAATGTGGATCATGCGGGTTCCTGCGCGGGGTGAGCCGCCCAGTCTGGGTGGCGCGGCGCCGTCGCGCAAGGGCGGCGACGCCGTTTGTGCTCAACCGTTGGCCTTGCCCACCGCGTCCATTGCGCGGGCCGAGTACACCAGCGCGGCACCGGCGTTCATGGCCACGGCCACGCCGAGGGCCTCGGCAATTTCCTCGCGGCTGGCACCCGCTTTGACGGCCTGCTGCGAATGCACGGCGATACACCCGTCGCAGCGGGTGGTCACAGCCACGGCCAAGGAGATCAGCTCGCGGGTCTTGGCATCCAGGTGGTTGGTTTTGGCGCCTGCACCGCTGGCGGTCATGTAGCCGGCTACGGTGTCGGGGGAGAGTTGCTTGAGATCGCCGATGCCGGCCATCAACTGCTTACGGTAGGCGTCCCAGTCCATCATGCTCATCGTCTTCACCTTGGGGGGTTGCGAGTGGAGCTTTCAGGCTAGTCGAAGCGTGGCACGTGCGAGGCGGTACTTTGGTGGGTAAACGCAGGTCACTCGTACAGTGGCCTGCGTTGAGCCTTCAGATGTAGATGAACACCAGCACCAACGCCGCGACCACTGCCCATTTTTCCAGGTAGTAGCGCAGGCGATTGCGCTTCTTCAGCGCCTTGCCACGCTCGCGGATCTTGTAGATGCGGGTGAACAGGCGGTTGATGCCACCGGTCTTGTCGCTGGCATCGTTGGGCGCAGCGGCAGCGGCCATAACGTTGCGGCTGAACCAGCGGTTGAACGCGGTTGCCCAGCGGTACTTGAGCGGGCGTTCGACGTCGCAGAACAGGATGATGCGGTTGTGCTCGGTGGTGTTGGCTGCATAGTGGATGTAGGTTTCGTCGAAGATCACCCCCTCACCATCGCGCCAGGCGTATTTCTCGCCGTCCACGTCGATGTAGCAGCCGTCGTCATTCGGCGTGTCCAGGCCCAGATGGTAGCGGTACGAGCCGGCATACGGGTCACGGTGGCGCACCAGCTTGGCTCCCGGAGGCAGGGTAGCGAACATGGCGGCCTTGACCGTGCCGATGCCTTGCAGCAGCTCGGTCGTGCGTGGGCAAAGGGCCATTGCCGACGGGTGGCTTTCGCCATACCACTTCAGGTAAAAACGTTTCCAGCCGGTCTTGAAGAACGAGTTGAAACCGACGTCATCGTAATTGTCGGATTTCTTGATTTCGCCTACGTGCAGCAACTGGCGGCCTTCCTCACGGATCTCCTGCCAGTGGTCCTGCAGCGGTTTCAGTTCTGGAAAGGCCTCGACCGGCAGGTAGGGCTTGGCCGGATGTTTGGAGAACAGGTACAGGAAGCTGTTGATCGGGGCCAGGAAGCTGGAGTGGTCGCCCAGCTGACGAGTCAGCTTGTGGCGAACCCGACCGCGCAGGTGAACATAGGCGATCGAGAAGGCGAAGATAAGTACGAGTGCAATTTTCATGGACGTTTACTTGTCGAAAAATGGCCATGCGCCGAGGCATGAGCCCGCCAGCATAAACAATCATGGGGGCAGTTTGTACTTATTGTTACCAAACTGCGGGGCGACATTGGTGTAATACCCTACAGTCTTGCGCAAACGTTTCATGTCAGGGAGTTTGTATGGTTCAGGATATACGCCCCAGCGGTAGCCCGTTCAAGCGGCTGTTCTTCGCCTTGCCGGTCAGCGACGCGCAGCGCCGTGACCTGGCCCAGTGGCGGCGCGGGCTGAACCTGCGCAGCGGCAAACCGGTGCCGGCGGCCAACTTCCATGTCACGCTGCTGTTTCTCGGTGATGTGGACACTGCGCAGGTGCCTGCAATGTGCGCGGCGGTTGACCAACTGGCGCTGCCAACCTCGGCGCCGCGGCTGTTGCTCGACCGTTTGCAGGTGTGGCAACGGGCCGGCGCCTTGGTGCTGGAGGCGCAGCAGGTACCGCCCGCCCTGTTGCAACTGGTGTACGGTTTGCAGCAGGCGTTGCTGCCGTTGGGGCTGGAAGCGGCCACGCGTGAGTATCGACCGCACCTGACGCTGTCCAGGGATTACCGCGGGCAGCCGCCCGAGGCCAGTAGCGCGCCGGAGTTTTACCTCACCGCGCGACACTTCACGCTTTACGAGTCGCGCAAGGGGGCTTACTGGCCATTGGCGCAGTGGCCGCTGGCGGGCTGACCCGCCGGGCGAAAAACGCCTTGTCCCGGATGCGTACCTGCAGGGGCTGTTCAGATCGGGTGATTACACCGGCATGCTTTGGTAAGGCAATTCATCCCCTGGGCTGCGTTCGAACTGGCGCTTGTATTCGCGGCTGAACTGCGAGGTACTCTGATAGCCCACCCTGTGCGCAGCCTGTGCCACGCCCAGGCCTTCGCCGATCAGCATCTGCTGCGCCTTGAGTAGCCGCAAGCGCTTGAGGTACTGCATCGGCGCCATGTCGGTGCAGCGCTTGAAATGTTCGTGGAAGGTTGAAACGCTCATGTTGGCGCGCGCAGCCAGTGCCTCCACGCTCAGCGGCTCGCTGTAGTGCTCGCGCAGGTGGGCGAGGGCGGCGCCGATGCGGGCGAAGTGCCCCTGTTGCTCCACCAGTGCCCGCAGCACACCGGCCTGCGGGCCACGCAGGGCGGTGTACAGCACTTCGCGCACACGCGCCGGGCCCAGCACCTTGGCGTCCAGCGGGTCGTGCAGGCAGCGCAGCAGCCGCTCCACGCTTTCGCGCATGGGCGCATCCAGTGCCGCCGACGTCATCGATTGCGGGGTTTGCGCCTGCACTTCAGCGTCCGGTGCCAGGCCCATGCTCTGCACCAACTCGCCCAGCACGCCACGGTCGATGCCCACCGCCACGCCCAACAGCGGCGCCTCGCGGGTGGCAAAGGTTTCACACATGAACGGCACCGACAACGCCTGCACCAGGTAATGCCCGGCGCCGTACTCCAGGGTGCGCGGCCCCAGGCGCGCCAGTTTGCTGCCTTGGGCCAGGATCATCAGGCTTGGTTCGTAGATCTGCGGGCTGCTGGCCACATAGTGGTCCCAGCTCAGCACCTGTACCTGGGGCAGGTGCGTGGGCACAAAGCCTGGGCGCGTGGCGAGGCTGCGGATCAGTGCGCAAAGCGGCGCATTGGCGTCGACGTGACGGGTCAGTTGCATGGTGGACCAAGGGCAGAGAATCAGACAGTTTGATCATCGCAGATTGAGGGCGTGGCGCCAGGTGTTAGATGACACCTTCGGAGAATCAGGCATGCATGCCGGAGAATCAGCCGTGGGCGAGGCGGCGAACGGCGCGCAAAATGCGTCGCCTGAATCGTTTCACTTTACTGCGAGGCCCTGCATGTATACCGCCATCGGTTACGCCGCTCAAACCCCCACCAGCCCCCTGGCCCCCATGACGTTCCAACGCCGCAGCCCGCGCCCGGATGACGTCGCCATCGACATCCTGTACTGCGGCGTGTGCCACTCCGACATCCACCAGGCGCGCAACGAATGGGGCATTGCCGTGTACCCGCTGATGCCGGGCCACGAGATCATCGGCCGGGTCACGGCGGTGGGCGACAAAGTCACCGCGCACAAGGTCGGTGACCTGGTGGGCGTCGGCTGCATGGTCGACTCGTGCCGTACCTGTGAAGCCTGCGCCAAGGACCTGGAGCAATATTGCCTCGAAGGCCCGACCATGACCTACGCCACCCCGGACCGGGTCGATGGCAGCAACACCATGGGGGGGTACTCCAGCAGCATCGTGGTCAGCGAGCACTTCGTGGTGCGCATACCGGCCGGCATGGACCTGCCCAGCGCTGCGCCTATCCTGTGCGCCGGCATCACCACCTATTCGCCGCTCAAGCACCACGGCGTTGGCCCGGGCCACAAGATCGGCATCCTCGGCATGGGCGGCCTGGGCCACATGGGCATCAAACTGGCCAAGGCCCTGGGTGCGGAAGTGACCCTGTTCACGCGCTCTCAGGCCAAGGCCGAGGAAGCGCGCCGCCAGGGGGCCGACCATGTGATCGTCTCCACGGATGCCGAGCAGATGCGCGCCGCTGCCGGCCGTTTCGATTTCCTGCTCGACACCATTCCGGTGCAGCACGACCTCAACCCGTACCTGGAAACGCTGAAGTTCGACGGTGTGCACATCCTGGTCGGCCTGATCGAACCGATCGACCCGGCATTGCATGCGGCCAACCTGGTGATGAAGCGCCGAGTGCTGGCGGGGTCGTTGATCGGGGGGGTTGCCGAGACTCAGGAAGTACTGAACTTCTGCGCCGAGCACGACATCCGTTGCGATATCGAGATGCTGGATATCCGCAACATCAACCAGGCCTATGAGCGGATGATTGCCGGTGATGTGAAGTACCGGTTCGTGATCGACATGGCCACGTTACAGGGCTGATGGGTCGGTTGCCTGTACCGGCCTCTTCGCGGGCAAGTCCGCTCCTACACAGGGGTGATGTAGGGCTTGCGCGCGGTGGGGCCCGTACAGGCAGCAA
This sequence comes from Pseudomonas sp. USTB-Z, assembly GCF_019691255.1. Taxonomy (NCBI): domain Bacteria; kingdom Pseudomonadati; phylum Pseudomonadota; class Gammaproteobacteria; order Pseudomonadales; family Pseudomonadaceae; genus Pseudomonas; species Pseudomonas sp. USTB-Z. The sequence continues at coordinate 172,759 of NZ_JAECZP010000003.1, read as the reverse complement.
CGATGCAGCCGTTTTACCAGGCCATCGGCTTGTCCCAGGCCTTCCAGAACAACCATCGCCGCACCTCGCCGTGCGCCCCGGTACCGATCTGCCACTCGGGCCGCCCGCTATCCAGCGCAATCACCGAAATAACCCCCGCATGGCTCGCCGCCACCAGCGTTTGTCCGTCGGCGCTGATATCCATCGCACTGATGGTCGATCCCAGGTAATGCTGCCAATGCTCCTTACCCTCTTCGCCAAACGCCCGCAGGTAGCCATAGGCATCACCCACAATGTACTCGCCATCGCGCGCAACCCCCGCATACACCCTTGCGCCATCCTGCACCAGCGGGGTACGCGGGTCCTGGCTGTAGTAATCGGTATCCAGCCCGTGCAGGTCTGCCACCCTCACGGCCAGCGTGGCACCGCTGTAGAAATGGCAGGCATTGACGATCAACTGGTCACCCGCGCGGTTGAACAAGGCAAAGTGCGGGTATTCGCTGCCCGGGCCGATGTGCGCCAGCGGCTTGAGTCGTTCGTCCAGAACAAGGTGTCGGCTGCCTTGCTCACCCACGACGATCAGCCGGCCATCCGCCGACACCGCACCATGCTCCATGCTCAGCCCCAGGCTGATGTCGTCCGGGTCGGTGCCCTCGGCCAGCTCATCGAGCACCCGTGTCTGCTGTGGCAGCAGGCGAGTCGCACCTTGAGTGGCCAGCACGAAGATACCTTCGGCACTCACCAGCAGCACTCGCTGGCCATCGGGGAAGGGGATCAGCGCGGTCGGTGTGGGCGGCAGGTCGAACGGCTCGAACGGGTAGCCTGGCGGCAACCCCTCCAGCCCCGTAGGCCAGGCCAGGCGCTGCACTTGCGGGCCGCCCCAGCCATCGGTCACACGCACGCCCTCGGTATTGGCCAGGGCGAAATAGCGCCGCGCCGGGCAACGGCCAAAGTGTTCGATGCCGATGACCGGGGTTACCCCATGGTGATCGATACGCACCACCTGGCCCTTGTCGTAAGGCATACCGATGCGGGCCAGCAGGCTGCCATCTTCCAGCAGCAGGACATGGCTGATGCCTTGGCCGTGGTCTTCGAGCAACGGTATCAAGGGGTGGTGTGCGGGTGGCCAAGCCTCGCGAAATGCCTGACGCTGCGGTTCGTCCATGCCAGGGCGGTTGGCTGCCTGCAGGGCTGCCAGCCAGGCGTCGAGCAGGTGTTCGGTGGCGGGTGCCTGCGGCTCTTCGAGGTTGTCCCAGCCGTGCGCACGGCCCTGCGCGACGTAGTCGTTGACGGCCTGGGCATAGGCGATGACTGCCTGCTGCCACTGCTGCTGGGGGTGCTGCTTGTCCATGAGCGGATCGGGCTCCTTGTTGCACGCGCGTTTCACACAAAGCGCGCATGGTACTCCTTCTGCCTGCCCAGCAGTTGTGAGGCCCCAGCTTGACGCGTACCATGCCGGGCATTCCTATCCATAACAAAACGTACGTTGGCACCCCTGCAAGCGGGGGGGCTGGCGTGCGACCTGTTGCTTTGTCTGCGGAGAAGCGGTTTCCACCCATGAACGGACCCATACCCACACACCTGCCGCCCACAACGGGCAGCGGCAGCTGGCTGAGCGTCATCGCCCTGGCCTTGGCGGCCTTCATTTTCAACACCACCGAGTTCGTCCCGGTGGCGCTGCTCAGTGACATTGGCCGCAGCTTCGACATGAGCACTGCCCAGGTCGGCCTGATGCTGACCATCTATGCCTGGATCGTGGCGCTGGCCTCGTTGCCCATGATGTTGCTGACCCGCAACATCGAACGGCGGCGTCTGCTGCTGTTCGTGTTCCTGGTGTTCATTGTCAGCCACGTGCTGTCGTGGCTTTCGCAGAGCTTCGCCATGCTGCTGGTCAGCCGTATCGGCATTGCCCTGGCGCATGCGGTGTTCTGGTCCATCACCGCCTCGCTGGCGGTGCGTGTGGCGCCGCCGGGCCAGCAGGCCAAGGCGCTGGGCCTGCTGGCCACCGGCACTACCCTGGCCATGGTCCTGGGCATCCCGCTGGGCCGTGTGGTGGGCGAGGCACTGGGCTGGCGCATCACGTTCCTGAGCATTGGCGGGGTAGCGCTAGCCACCATGCTGTGCCTGATGAAATCGCTGCCGCTGCTGCCCAGCCAGAACTCCGGTTCGTTGCGCAGCCTGCCGGTCCTGTTCAAGCGCCCGGCACTGGTCATTACCTACTTGTTGGTGACGTTGGTCATTACCGCGCAGTTCACGGCCTACAGCTATATCGAGCCGTTCGCCCTGCACGTAGCGCAGATCGGCGGCGACCGCACCACACTGTTGCTGCTGTTGTTCGGCGGTGCCGGGGTTTTTGGTTCGTTGTTGTTCAGCCGTTACAGCGACCGCTTCCCGCATGGCTTCCTGGTGGGTTCGATCGGGGTACTCGCCGCGTGCCTGTTGCTGATGTTGCCGCTGTCGGGCAACTTCTATGTGTTCGCAGTGCTGAGCATGTTCTGGGGCGTGGCCATTCTCAGCTTCAGCCTGGCGCTGCAGTCCAAGACCCTGAAGCTGGCGTCCGACGCCACCGATGTGGCCATGGCGCTGTTCTCGGGTATCTACAACATCGGTATTGGCGGGGGTGCGCTGCTGGGCAGTATCGTCAGCAGCCAGATGAATGTGGCGGATATCGGCCTGGTGGGCGGCAGCGTGGCAGTGGTCGGGCTGGTACTGGCCGTTGCCAGTACCCGGCGCTTTCGCGAGGCATTGGCACGCTGAGCCGGGGCCGCTCAGGCCCCTTGCCGGTCAAGTAGAGACTCAGGCCAATACGGCAGCCCATGCCGATATCAACAAAACCCCCGCCAATACCTGGTTGAACACCCGCAACCGCCCCGGTGCCTGCAGCCACCGGGCGCTCCCCACCCCCAACACCGCCCACGCGGCCATGCTCGGCAGAGCGATCAGCAAGAACACCAGCGCCAGCTGCCACACTGGCAACGACGGCGCGGCAAATACCCCGACCACCGCCACGGCCATCAACCACACCTTGGGGTTCACCACCTGCAACGAAGCCGCGCTGAGCGCACTGAAGCCTGGCGCCGTGGTCGTGTGGAGCGGGGCGGCGGCACTGCGCAGCATCTTCCAGGCCAGGCTGCTCAGCCACAGCACCCCGGCCCCGCTCATCAGCTGTTGCGCCAGGGGGTGGCGCAGCAGCAGTTCGCCCAGCCCCAGCCCGACGAGCAGCACAATGGCTGCAGCCGCGCCACACGCCGCCACGATCGGCGCCAGGCTTGCGCGCAGGCCCCGGCGGGCGCCATGGGCCAGGATCAACAGGTTGGTCGGCCCCGGGCTGATACTGGACACCAGGGCAAACAGCATGAAGGGCAACAACGACTCAGACATGGTTCAGGGCTCCGTAACATCGAAGCACCATGCTCGCTGCCCGCCGGCACTCAGTCTGGAAGGTTTGAGCAGCGCCTGCGGTAGTCGGCCGGGGTCAACTGGTAGGCGCGGCGGAACCAGCGCCCCAGGTGGCTCTGGTCGGCAAAGCCCAACGCCACGGCCACTTCGGCCGGTGTCTGGCCTTGGGCAAGCAGGCGCCGCGCGCGTGCCAGGCGCAGCTGGATCAGGTAGGCATGGGGTGCAATGCCGAACGCCGCCTTGAACGCACGCGTCAGGCGAAAGCGGTCAATGCCGCAGGCCTGGGCCAGGTCCTCCAGGCCGATGTCGCGCTCCAGATTGGCATGCAGGAAGTCCCGGGCGCGCTGTGCGGTCAGCGGCAGGCGCGGGTCGGGGTTGATGCGGCGGCGCCAGTGCAGGTGGCGGGTCAGGCAGGCCAGCAGATCGTCCATGGCCGTTTGCCTGACGATGCGCAAGTCCTGGTCATGCACGGCCCTGAAGGCCAGGGCGGTGGCCCGTGCCAGGCGTTCGTCGTGGCACAGGGTGTCGGCGAAGCTGGGCAGGCTGTCGCCCGGCGCGTGCTCGTACAGCGCGCGCAGCTGTTGGTCGAGCCAGGCGGGCTCCAGGTACAGCGTCGAATAGGTGAAGCCTTCTTCGGTGGGCGCCAGGCCATCGTGGATGTCGCCAGGCTCAAGTAAGAATACCTGCCCCGGTGTGCTGCGGTGGCGCACCCGGCGGCAGTTGAACTGCTGCACACCCTGCTCGGTCACGCCGACCAGGAAGCTGTCGTGCCAGTGGGGATCATAGGCATGGCCGACAAAATGCGCGCGGACCGACTCGATGCCGGTGTCGGCGTCTTGTTTGAAGTCGATCCAGTTGCTCATGGACGTGTACCGTGGGGTAAATGGCTACCTTAGCGCAACGCCCCCGGCTCAGTCTGGAACGATTGTGCAGCCGTTGGTCAGTGCCCGGGCGCGCAGGGCCTCGAAGCGTTCGCGTAGCCACAGGTGCAATTGCTTCACGGCCGGTGTGAGTTGTTTGCGATGAGGGCAGACCAAGGTCAGCGGGGTAGGCTCGCCGAGCAATTCGGGCAGGACCATTTCCAGTTCACCGGCCGCGATGTTGGCGCTGACATCCAGCCACGACTTGTAGACGATACCTTCCCCCTGGATGGCCAGGCGGCGGATGACGTCGGCATCGTCACTGACCAGCGGCCCACGCACCTGCACGGTGCGATTACCCAGCTGCCACTTGTCGTACACCCGGCTGTGCTGCATGTACAGCAGGCAGGCATGCTGCTGCAGTGCGTCGGGGGTAAGCGGGCGGCCGTGACGGGCCAGGTAGTCGGGCGAGGCCACCAGCACGCGGCGGTTCCATTCGGCCAGTGGCAGGGCGATGTAGTTGGCATCCTGGTTGAGGCCATAGCGGATGGCCACATCCACAGGGTCGCGGTTGAGGTCGGCCATCTGGTCGGACAGGAAGAAGCGCAGTTGCAATGCCGGGTGGTCGTGGCGGAAGGCGCTGAGCCAGGGCAACAACATGTTGCGGCCCATGTCGGAAGGGGCCGACACCTGCAGGATGCCGCGCAGGCTATTGGGGTTGCCATGCAGATCTTCATGGCCCTGGCGCAGGCTTTCCAGCACATTCAGCGCGGTTGGCAGGTAGCGCTCGCCCTCGGCGGTCAGGCGCAGGCTGCGGGTGGTGCGGGCGAACAGGCGTACATCCAGGTCGCGTTCCAGGCGTTTGATCGCGGCAGCCACCTGGCCCGGCAGCAGGCCGGCTTCATGGGCGGCGGCAGTGAAGCTACCCAGCACGCTGCTGCGGGCAAACAGTTCGAGGTCGGTGATGCGCAGCATTTTCATTCCAGGGATGAAAGTGTTGTTACATTGTGCCGCTTTTTCTTTTTTGCTGGAAAGATAAGATGCCCGGCAAATCCACTGTTCACTCCGGAGTTGTCGCATGGATACCGTATCGCTGGCCAAGCGCCGTTACACCACCAAAGCTTACGATGCCTCACGCCGCATTCCCCAGGCCACCGTCGACGCCCTGCTCGAACAACTGCGTCACAGCCCGTCGTCGGTCAATTCCCAGCCCTGGCATTTCATCGTCGCCGACACGGCCGAAGGCAAGGCCCGCCTGGCCAAGAGCACTGCTGAGGGTTATGCCTACAACACGCAGAAGCTTCTCGATGCCTCGCATGTGATCGTGTTCTGCACCCGTACCGAAATGACTGAAGAACACCTGAACGCCGTGCTCGATCAAGAGGCTGCCGATGGCCGTTTCCGTGATGAGCAAGCGCGCGCCGGGCAAAACCAGAGCCGCCGGCACTACGTCAACCTGCACCGCTTCGACCAGAAGGATGTGCAGCACTGGATGGAAAAGCAGACCTACCTGGCGTTGGGAACTGCCTTGCTGGGTGCAGCGGCGCATGGGCTGGATGCCACGCCGATCGAGGGCTTCGACAGCAAGGTCCTCGATGCCGAACTGGGTTTGCGTGAGCGTGGCTTTACCAGTGTGGTGATCCTGAGCCTGGGTTACCGCAGTGAGGCGGACTTCAATGCCGGGCTGAGCAAGTCGCGGTTGCCGGCATCGCAAGTGTTCACCTTCCTGTGAGGTTTCCGGGGCCGCTGTGCGGCCCTGGCAACGCTGGCGGTTAATCTGGCAAAGCCCAGACGTCGACCGCCCGATCAGGCAAACTGGCAATGACCCGGCATATACCGCATACTTATCGGCAAATGCCGAAAAGGAGCCTGCCATGCTTGCCGAAGTGCTTCGCGACAACGGTTACCACGAGTACCGGGCGCGCTTGCAGGCGCTGCTGGACATTCCCGAGCTTGCCAGCGATTTCGAAATCCACACCCGCATCACCGATGGTTTTGCCGCCACCTGGTTGGTAAAGCTGACCGAACGCGGTGTGCTCACACCGGTGGAGCGCGACCAGATCATCCCGCTGCGCACCCTCAAATCCCGTATCGAGCGCGACCAACCGCTGACCGTGGATGAGAGCGATCGGCTGTTCCGCTCGGCCCACATCACCGCCATGGCCGAGGCTGTGTTCGGTGAAGCGGGCAAGGCCAAACGCTGGCTTTCCAAGCCCAAGGAGCGTTTCTCGGGGCTGACGCCGATGCAGATGCTCACCACCCAGCAAGGCACCACGCAGGTCGAAGAAATGCTGCTGCAGATTGCCGAGGGCTATGGCCTGTGATTTTGTGGCGAATCAGCGCCTATGCAGACTTGAGCGGTACGGGGGGCTTGCGTGTAAGTGGCCGCTGGCACCAGGCGGGTCGGCCGGTGGTGTATGCCGCCACCAGCCCTCCCGGGGCGATGCTGGAATTGTTGGTGCACCTGGAGATCGACCCCGAGGATTTCCCGACCACCATGCGCTTGCTTCGCATCGAACTGCCCGACACGGTTTCCCAGGCGCAGTTGCCCGCTTTGCAGCCCGGCTGGTCTGCTCAGCCTGAGTTGACCCGTACGCTGGGCAATCGTTTTCTGGATGACGGTTCGGCATTGCTGCTGCCGGTGCCAAGCGCGATCATGCCCAGCACCACCAATTACCTGTTCAACCCACGGCACCCGCAGGCGCAGAGCGCGAAAATCCAGGTTGAGGATTTCACGCCGGACAGCCGCCTGTTCTAGTGTGGTGTTTTGCAAATACGGCCAATAACTCGCGAGCGATTTTTGCGCTCAGGCAAGGCGTCGCGACGAGTCGTAGCCCAGCTACGGCGAGGAGCGACAACGCCGCATGAGCGCAAAAAGCGCCGCGAGTTATGGTCGTTATTTGTGAAACACCACACTAGGGCGTGGTCACCACAGTGCTGCCGATGCTGACGCCAGCACCCGGCCAAACACTTCGAGCGCCTTGTCCACGTCAGCCTCGGTGCTGAAACGGCCGATGCTCAAGCGCACACTGTTGCGAGCCTGACGCTCATCCAGCCCCAGTGCCAGCAGCACATGCGAGGCAGCGTTGCTCGCCGAGTTGCAGGCCGAGGTGGTCGACAAGGCCAGCTCGCCGGCCAGCGCCGTGCTGTTGAAGCCCTTGCTGTCGATGCACAGGTTCAAGGTATGGGGAATGCGTTGCTTGGCGCAGCCGTTCAGGGTAACGCCGGGCATGGCCAGCAGGCCTGTGCGCAGGCGTCTTGCCAGTTGCTCGAGGCGCTGGTGTTCGCTGTCGCCAGGTTGGCCGGCCAAGGCAAAGGCGCTGCCCATGCCCGCTATCTGATGGGTCGCCAGGGTGCCGGAACGCAGGCCCTGCTCGTGGCCGCCGCCGTGCATCTGCGCACGCATCAGCACGCGGGCGCGCGGCCCGACATACAGCGCACCGATGCCTTTTGGCCCGTAGACCTTGTGCGCCGAAAAAGACATCAGGTCCACGGCCATCGTATGCAGGTCGATCGCCAGCTTGCCCACGGCCTGCGCGGCATCCACGTGCAGCAGGGCACCATGGGCACGTACCTGCTCGCCGACCGCGGCAAAATCAGTGACCGTGCCCAGTTCGTTGTTGACCGCCATCAGCGATACCAGGCGGGTGTCAGCGCGCAACGCTGCCTGCACGCTTGCAGGCTGAATCAGGCCATTGCCATCCGGTGCCAGGCGTGTAACGGCCCAGCCCTGGCGCTCCAGTTCGGCCACGGTGTCGAGCACGGCCTTGTGTTCCAGTTGGCTGGTGATCAGGTGCCCGGGCTGGCCGATGCCTTGGGCAATACCCTTGAGCGCCAGGTTGTTGGACTCGGTCGCACCTGACGTCCATACCAGATGCTCGGCGTGCGCGCCGACGCACTCGGCGACTTGCTGGCGCGCTTGTTCCACGGCGTGACGTGCAGCCTGGCCGAAGGCGTGGCCGCTGGACGCCGGGTTGCCGAAGTTGGCCTGGTTACCCAGGCAGGCGAGCATGGTTTCGATAACCCGGTCGTCGACTGGGGTAGTGGCGGCGTAATCGAAGTAGAGTGGGGCGCTAGGCATTGAGGGCGGGTCCGTGTCAGTGGCCGTCAAATCGGCAATCATTGACGTAAGCGTACCTGCCAGCAGCGGTATTTTTTTCGTTTCCCTCAGGTCGATTCGCGATTATTTTAGAAAAAAATTCTCTATCGAAGATCTTTCATGGGATTTTCTACTTTGCCTGGTGAGAGCCATGAAGGGGCCCTCGCCGGCACCGTCAGGGCTCCAGAGCCTTCTCTTCCTCTGCAACCACGCGCTCGCACAATTCCGTAATCTGCTCGCGCATCCAGCGGTTGGCCGGGTCCTGGTCGGTGCTTTCATGCCAGTACAGGTGCGTTTCCAGCGCAGGGACCTCCACCGGCAGCGCCTGATAACGCAACTGATGGCGACGGGCGAAGCGCTCGGGGACCGTCATCGCCATGTCGGTCTGCTGCAACACCTGCGACGCCATCAGGTAGTGTTGCGAACGCAGGGCGACCTTGCGTTGAACCCCCATCTTGCCCAGCGCCAGGTCGACGTAACCCAGGCCGTTGCGGCGGCTGGAGATATGGATGTGGGTCATGCCCAGGTAGCTGTCGAGGGTCAGCTTGCTGTCGGCCAGCGGGTGACCCTGGCGCAGGGCGCAGACATAGCGGTCTTGCATCAGTTTGATGTGGCGCACCTGCGGGTCGGTGTTCAGTGGCGCGTCGATGGCAAAGTCCAGGCGGCCGGCCGCGAGTTCCTTGGTGGTCTCGCGGCGCTTGCACAGGAAGCTTTCGATCATGACTGCCGGCGCCAGGCGGCGCAGGCGCTGGAACAGCGGCGGCAGGATGACCGCCTCGGTCAGGTCGGTCATGCTGATGCGGAAGGTCTTGTTGGCCTGCTGCGGATTGAAAATGCGGCTTTCCTGCACCGAAGTCCGCAGCAGCGCCAGCGCGTTGCGCACAGGGCCGATGATGTTCTGCGCCATGGGGGTGGGCACCATGCCTTGCGCAGTGCGCACGAACAGCGGGTCATTGAAGGTTTCGCGCAGGCGCGACAGGGCATTGGACACTGCCGGCTGGGTAATGCCGACGATCTGCCCGGCGCGGGTCAGGTTGGCTTCGGTGTAGATCGCATCGAACACGATGAACAGGTTGAGGTCGACCTTGCTAAGGTTCATGGGCGCCGCTCTTTGTTGGAATTATCGGCCGATCATATATCGGTTATGAATGTTTATACACGCGGAAAATAGACTAGGTGGATGGAGCAATGCTGCTCTAGGCTCTGGCCCACGTACTCCGAACTGTGAAGGTAGCCCAGATGGATTTCGCCTATTCGCCCAAGGTCCAGGCACTGCGCGAGCGTGTCACTGCGTTCATGGACGCTCATGTCTACCCCGCCGAAGCCGTGTTCGAGCGCCAGGTCGCCGAGGGTGACCGCTGGCAGCCCACTGCAATCATGGAGGCGCTCAAGGCCAAGGCCCGCGCCGAAGGGTTGTGGAACCTGTTCCTGCCAGAGTCGGAATACGGCGCCGGCCTGAGCAACCTGGAGTACGCCCCGCTGGCAGAGATCATGGGCCGCTCGTTGCTCGGGCCGGAGCCGTTCAACTGCTCGGCGCCGGACACTGGCAACATGGAAGTGCTGGTGCGCTACGGCAGCGAGGCGCAAAAACGCCAGTGGCTGGAGCCGCTGCTGCGTGGCGAGATCCGCTCGGCGTTTGCCATGACCGAACCGGACGTGGCCTCCTCGGACGCCACCAACATGGCTGCTACCGCCATACGGGACGGTGACGAGTGGGTGATCAACGGCCGCAAGTGGTGGACTTCCGGCGCCTGCGACCCGCGCTGCAAGGTCATGATCTTCATGGGCCTGTCTGACCCTGAAGGGCCACGCCACCAGCAGCATTCCATGGTGCTGGTGCCGACCGACACGCCAGGCGTGAAGATCGTCCGCCCGCTGCCGGTATTCGGTTATGACGATGCGCCCCATGGTCATGCCGAAGTCCTTTTCGATCATGTGCGGGTGCCGTACGAAAACGTGATCCTTGGCGAAGGCCGCGGCTTCGAAATTGCCCAGGGCCGCCTGGGCCCAGGCCGTATCCACCACTGCATGCGCTCGATCGGCATGGCCGAGCGCGCACTGGAGCTGATGTGCAAGCGCTCGGTGGAGCGTACTGCTTTCGGTCGGCCACTGGCACGCCTGGGCGGCAACGTCGACAAGATCGCCGACTCGCGCATGGAAATCGACATGGCCCGGCTGCTGACGCTCAAAGCGGCCTACATGATGGACACCGTCGGCAACAAGGTGGCCCGTAGCGAGATCGCCCAGATCAAGGTGGTGGCGCCGAACGTGGCCTTGAAGGTGATCGACCGGGCTATCCAGATACATGGCGGGGCAGGGGTAAGCGGCGATTTCCCGCTGGCCTACATGTATGCCATGCAGCGCACCCTGCGCCTGGCTGACGGGCCGGATGAAGTGCACAGGGCGGCGATTGGCAAATACGAGATTGGCAAGTATGTGCCGGTGGAGATGTTGCGTAGCGGGCGGTGAACGCGTCAGCCTGCGCCGGCCCATTCGCGGGTGAGCCCGCGCCTACACGGGCAGCACTCAGCTTGCCCGCGACGTGGCCAGTGCAAGTGATTCACTCAGGCACCTAGTTGCGTGTCTTTTTCTCTCTTGGACGCGGGTTCTTGTCCAATGGCGTGCGGCTGGTGCCCATCCATACTGTCATCCTTTTTTTGCCCCCGCGTCTTGATCAACGAAATCACCACCCCACCCAGCAACAACCCGAATGTCACGCCCAACGACAGCAGCGCCGGCACCTTGCCCACCATGCCGTGGTAGAAAATCTTGCAGCCAATGAAGATCAACACCAGTGCCAGTGCGTACTTGAGGTAGACGAACCGGTGCATCAGCGCCGCCAGCGCGAAATACAGCGAGCGTAAGCCGAGGATGGCGAAGATGTTGGAGGTGTAGACGATGAACGGGTCCTGGGTGATGGCGAAGATCGCCGGCACGCTGTCGACGGCAAACACCAGGTCGGCCAGTTCGATCAGTACCAGCGCCAGAAACAGCGGGGTGGCATAACGCAGCGCCTTGCTGTGCCCGGCCGGGGTGTGGCGTACGAAGAAGTGCGAGCCATGGATCTGGTCGGTAACCCGCATGTGCCGCCGCACGAACTTGAGGATCGGGTTGTTGGCCAGGTCCGGGCGGCTGTCTTCCTTCGACAGCGCCATTTTCACCCCGGTAAACAGCAGGAAGGCACCGAAGATGTAAAGCACCCAGGCAAAGTTCTGTACCAGCGCCGCGCCCACGCCGATCATGATGGCCCGCAGGAACACCACGCCCAGGATGCCCCAGAACAGTACGCGGTGCTGGTAGCGGCGGGGGATGGCGAAGTAGCTGAAGATCATCGCCATGACGAACACGTTGTCCATGGACAGCGATTGCTCGACCAAAAAACCGGTGTAGAACTCCAGTGCCGACTGCGCGCCCAACTGGTACCAGACCCCCGCGCCGAACAGCACACCGACACTGAAATAGCCTGAATACAGCAGCAGGCTCTCGCGCATTTCAATTTCCCGGTCGTGGCGGTGCAGCACGCCCAGGTCGAGCACCAACAAACCGATGACGATGGCCATGAACACCAGCCACAACCAGGCGCTGGTACCGAGGACAGGTGTTGTGAGGAATGCTTGCAGAGCTGTCATGAGCCCCTCCTTGAATGTCGACGTTGCAAGGCAACAGTGATCCGACATGGCGGCTTGGCAGCCGTCAGAGGGGCCCGGTATCACATGGGTTTGAGCCTAGACCCGTTTGCCCGCGATGCCGAATGGGGAGCTGTTACATTTCTTTGCCAGTGCAGCGCTCAGGACCGCAATCCTTTGCTCAGCCCGTTCCCTTCTATTAAGTAACCCCGGTTATAGCCAAAACCAATTGAAAGCATGAGCTTTGCCAATGAGCCTTCAGCGGGATGATTGGTTAGGATTCTGTCCATCAACTGATTCCAACCCCATGAAGGAGTGTCTCTCATGCCAATCATCAACAGCCAGGTCAAACCCTTCAACGCCACCGCCTACCACAAAGGCGAGTTCGTTCAGGTCAGCGAAGCCGATCTGAAAGGCAAGTGGTCTGTCGTGTTCTTCTACCCGGCCGACTTCACCTTCGTTTGCCCGACCGAGCTGGGTGACCTTGCTGACAACTACGCCGAGTTCCAGAAACTGGGCGTGGAAATCTACGGTGTTTCCACCGACACCCACTTCACTCACAAAGCCTGGCACGACACTTCGGACACCATCGGCAAGATCGAATACCCGCTGATCGGTGACCCGACTCACGTCATTTCGCGCAACTTCGACGTGCTGATCGAAGAAGCCGGCCTGGCCGACCGCGGTACCTTCGTGATCAACCCGGAAGGCCAGATCAAGATTGTCGAGCTGAACGACGGTGGTGTCGGCCGTGATGCTGCTGAACTGCTGCGTAAGGTCAAGGCTGCTCAGTACGTTGCCGCTCACCCAGGCGAAGTGTGCCCGGCCAAGTGGAAAGAAGGCGAAGCCACTCTGGCGCCGTCGCTGGACCTCGTAGGCAAGATCTAAGGTCATGCCCATAACGCGGGCGGTAAGCAGCCGCCAAAGCTGAAGTACCTACCGCCCCGTCAAACGCCCGGGCGACCTCGCCTGGGCGTTTTTGTATCCGAGTTTTGAAAAAGGAATCGCCCGTATGTTGGACGCCACGCTTAAATCGCAACTGAAAACCTACCTGGAGCGGGTCACCCAGCCGATCGAGATCGTTGCTTCCCTCGACGACGGCGCGAAGTCCCGCGAATTGCACGACCTGCTGGTAGAGATTGCCAGCCTGTCGAACCTCATTACCTTCAGCGCGGACGGTACCGATGCCCGTCGCCCTTCGTTCTCGCTGAACCGCCCGGGTGCCGATATCAGCCTGCGCTTCGCCGGCATCCCCATGGGTCACGAATTCACCTCGCTGGTGCTGGCACTGCTGCAAGTCGGTGGCCACCCGTCCAAGGCCAGTGCCGAAGTGATCGAGCAGATCCAGGCCCTGGAAGGTGAATTCAACTTCGAAACCTACTTCTCGCTGTCGTGCCAGAACTGCCCGGACGTCGTCCAGGCACTGAACCTGATGGCGGTACTCAACCCCAACGTGCGCCATGTTGCCATCGACGGTGCGCTGTTCCAGGACGAAGTGGAATCGCGCAAGATCATGGCGGTTCCGAGTATCTACCTCAACGGTGAAGTGTTTGGTCAGGGCCGTATGGGCCTGGAAGAAATCATTGGCAAGATCGACACCAACGCTGGCGCCCGCCAGGCCGAGAAGATCAACGCCAAGGAAGCCTTTGACGTGCTGGTTGTCGGCGGTGGCCCCGCTGGCGCCGCTGCTGCTATCTACGCTGCCCGCAAGGGCATCCGTACCGGTGTTGCCGCCGAGCGCTTCGGCGGCCAGGTGCTGGACACTCTGGCCATCGAGAACTTCATTTCGGTGCAGGAAACCGAAGGGCCGAAGCTGGCCACGGCGCTGGAAGAGCACGTCAAACAGTACGACGTCGACATCATGAACCTGCAGCGCGGTGACGCGCTGATTCCGGCCGCCGAGGGCGGTCTGCACGAAGTGCGCCTGGCGGGGGGCGCTTCGCTGAAGGCCAAGACCGTGATCCTGGCCACTGGCGCCCGCTGGCGCGAAATGAACGTGCCGGGTGAGCAAGAGTACCGTGGCCGCGGCGTGGCCTACTGCCCGCACTGTGACGGCCCGCTGTTCAAGGGCAAACGCGTGGCGGTGATTGGCGGCGGCAACTCGGGTGTGGAAGCGGCCATCGACCTGGCCGGTATCGTCGCCCAGGTGACGCTGATCGAGTTCGACAGCCAGTTGCGTGCCGATGCGGTGTTGCAACGCAAGCTGCGCAGCCTGCCGAACGTCAACGTGATCACCAGCGCGCTGACCACCGAGGTGCTGGGCAATGGCGAGAAGGTCACCGGCCTGCGCTACAAGGACCGCACCACGGATGAACAGCACGAGGTGGCACTGGAAGGCATCTTCGTGCAGATTGGCCTGTTGCCCAACACTGACTGGCTGAAGGGCACCGTCGAGCTGTCGCCGCGTGGCGAAATCATTGTCGACGCCAAGGGCCAGACCAGCATCCCGGGTGTGTTTGCAGCAGGTGACGTGACTACCGTGCCGTACAAGCAGATCGTCATTGCGGTGGGTGAGGGGGCCAAGGCGTCGCTCGCGGCCTTTGACCACCTGATTCGGACTTCGGCACCGGCGTAAGCCTGTACGGCCCTTTCGCGGTTGAAGCCGCTCTCACAGGACTGCGCAGTTGTTGAAACTGTGAAGATCCCCGTAGGAGCGGGTTTACCCGCGAAGAGGCCGGGCCTGCTGGCCAATCACCACCCGCCGTTCACCGTTGCTGCCGCTACCGTATTCGCGGGTAAACCCGCTCCTACATCGGATCGGTGGTGGACACATGTCGGTGGCCGGGCCTGCTGGCCAATCACCACCCGCCGTTCACCGTTGCTGCCGCTACCGTATTCGCGGGTAAACCCGCTCCTACACAGATCGGTGGTAGACACACATCGAGGGCTGGACACAGGCCGTCGTAGGAGCGGGTTTACCCGCGAAGAGGCCGGGCCTGCTGGCCAATCTCCACCCGCCGTTCACCGTTGCCACCGCCGCCGTATTCGCGGGTAAACCCGCTCCTACGCAGATTGGTGGCGGACACACATCGAGGGTTGGACACAGGACGCTGTAGGAGCGGGTTTACCCGCGAAAGGGCCGGTGCAAGCAAAGCAGGACCTGAAGGTGTCTATGCTTACTGCAGACCCCTCAGGAATCACACCCATGACCCTGATCAGCCGCGAACCCTGGTGGCTAGTCCCCCCAAAGCCCGGGCAGCAAGAGCAGGACCTGCACTGGGGCTACCTGGAAATCTACGCCGACGGTCGCGCTGTGTTCGTCGACCAGCGCCCCACTGACCGGGAGCTGGCCGAGCGCAAGAGCTGCCGCAATTTCCCCGACCCCGAGCCGTGACGGCTCAGCCTTCCAGCTCTGACAGGCGTGCTTCCAGCGCCGCAATGCGGGCTTCGAGGGCCTCGATGCGTTCTTCTGACACACTGCCGCCAGTGGTGCGCGCGCCGCCTTCCTGCTGCCGTGCAGCGAGAATCGCCTCGATTTCCGCCGGGTCGCCCAAGGCATGGGTGTAGCGGTCTTCACGCTGGCCGGCCTGGCGTGGCAGGTGCAAGGCCAGGCCCCGCGAGATCAGGCGCTCCAGCTGATGCTGGATCTGCTCGGTGTCGTCAAAGTCGTGCAGGCGGTTGCTACGGGTCAGCAGTTCGTTGAGGGTTTGCGGGCCCCGCAGGAACATCAGGCCCATCAGCACCAACTGCGCTGGCACCAGCTCCAGTGCCTTGTCTACCCGATGTTCCCAGCGGTCGGCACGGCTGCCCATCTGCAGGCGGGTCATGCCCTGACCTTCGAGGACGCGCAGGGCCTGGCCGACCTGGCCTTGGGTGAGGTTCATCACCGGCTCGCGGCTGGTCTTCTGGTTGCAGGCCAGGACCAGGGCATTGAGGGTCAGCGGGTAGCTTTCTGGGCTGGTGGCCTGCTTTTCGATCAGCGAGCCGAGAACGCGGACCTCGATGCTGTTGAAGCGGCCTTCACCTGCGGTTTCGTGTTCTGACATGGCCCTGTCTCGTGGCTGGGGAAAGGCCACTAGGGTAGGTAATGCGATCGCGTAAGGCAATTGGGGCCGCAAAGCGGCCCCGGCCCGCTTAGCCGTTACGCTGCTCTTCGGCCTGACACGCCGCCGCGGTGAACAGCACATCGGTCGAAGAATTCAGCGCCGTTTCGGCAGAATCCTGCAACACGCCGATGATGAAGCCCACCGCCACTACCTGCATGGCAATTTCGCTAGGGATGCCAAACAGGCTGCACGCCAGCGGAATCAGCAGCAGCGAACCCCCAGCCACGCCCGAGGCGCCGCAGGCGCACACTGCCGCCACCACGCTGAGCAGCACGGCAGTCGGCAGGTCCACCTGGATACCCAGGGTATGCACGGCGGCCAGGGTCAGCACGGTAATGGTGATCGCCGCACCGGCCATGTTGATGGTCGCGCCCAGCGGGATCGACACCGAGTAGGTGTCTTCATGCAGGCCAAGGCGTTCCGACAACGCCAGGTTCACCGGGATGTTGGCGGCCGAGCTGCGGGTGAAGAACGCGGTAATGCCGCTTTCACGCAGGCACAGCAGTGTCAGCGGGTAGGGGTTGCGGCGAATCTTCCAGAACACGATCAGCGGGTTCATCACCAGCGCCACGAACAGCATGCAGCCGATCAGTACCGCCAACAGGTGCAGGTAGCCGAGCAGCGCGTCCAGGCCCGACTGGGCCAGGGTGGAACTGACCAGGCCAAAGATGCCCAGCGGGGCGAAGCGGATGACCACGCGCACGATCAGGGTTACACCCGTGGACAGGTCTTCGACCACGGTACGGGTGGTTTCGCCGGCGTGGCGCAGGGCCACACCCAAGCCGATGGCCCACGTCAGCACGCCGATGAAGTTGGCATTGAGCAGGGCATTGACCGGGTTGTCTACCGCACTCAGCAGCAGGTTCTGCAGCACCTCGGTGATGCCGCCTGGCGCGCTCAGCGAGGCTTCGCTGGTGCTTAGTGCCAGGTGCGACGGGAACAGCATGCTGGCAACCACGGCCACCACTGCTGCGGCAAAGGTGCCCAGCAGGTACAGCCAGAGGATCGGGCGAATGTGGGTTTCCTGGCCGTGACGATGGTTGGCGACCGAAGCCATGACCAGGATGAACACCAGCACGGGCGCAACCGCCTTCAGGGCGCTGACAAACACCTTGCCAAGAAAGGCCAGGTCGCGGGCGATGGCAGGTGCCAGCAGGGCGAGGGCGATGCCAGCGAGCAGGCCGATGACGATCTGAGTCACCAGGCTGGTGCGGTTGAGGAAGCGGAGGAGAGGGGTCATGTGCAGCGGTATCTCGGAATCTGGAAAGGGCGGACTTTACCATAGAGCACCTGGTGGGCACGGCGCGCCTTGTTGCTAGTCAATGAGGCTTGGATGGCTACCAGTGAAACAACTCCCGCCGCGCCCCCTCGGTAATCGCCACGATCCCTGGGTGCTTGACCTTGCGCTCCACCGAAATGGCGTAGAACGACTCGTGCACGGCCTCGGTCTGCCCGATCAGTTGCACGCCATACTGACGGCACACCTCCTCGGCGATTACGCTGGGCGCAACGAAAATGCCGCTGCCCGACTGCCCGAACGCTTGCATCAAGGCACTGTCATCGAACTCCCCCACGATCCGTGGCTGCACCTGCTGCTCGCCCAGCCACCGCAGCAAGCGGCTGCTTACCACGGTCTCCTGGCCGGGAACCAGCAGCGGAGCATCCTGCAGGCAAGCTGGAAAAGGGCCTTCAAGCCGTTGTGCCAGCGCCGGGGTGGCGAAGAAGCTCAGCCCGCACTCGCCCAGCTTTTGGCTGTAGCACTTGATGTCCAGGTGGTTAGGCATGGGGCTGTCGGAAATCACCAAGTCCAGGCGCTGAATAGCCAGGTCTGCCAGTAACCGCTCAAGTTTGTCTTCGCGGCAGTTGATGCGCAGCACCTCTTCCAGGTCCATGGTCGGTGCCAGCAGGCGGTAGACAATGGATTTGGGCACTACGTCAGCCACCCCCACACGGAACAGGATCTGCTCCTGAGGGCCGGCACGCAGCATGGCTTCGAGCTCGCTGCCGATCTGAAACATCTGCTCTGCATACACCAGGGCCTGACGGCCGGTTTCTGTCAGTTCCAGCTGCCGGCCGGCGCGCTGGAACAGTTCCAGGCCGTAGGTTTGCTCGAACAGGGTGATCTGCCCGCTAATGGTTTGTGGTGTGAGGTTCAGCTGTTGGCTGGCGCGGGTGATGCTGCCCGTCTTGGCCACGGCCCAGAAGTAATGCAGCTGGCGATAGTTAAGCACCGTCGGTCGTTCCGATTCGTAAAAACCGAAGTATATGCCATGAAAATACGAATTTTCCTGAACTATTGCCGTCTCTAGAATGCACGGCTATCAGGCGCCATGCGCCGCCGGGTTATTTCAAGCGAGGACACCATGCTGCAACTCAAATCCATTGGCACCCCCTTGGTGCTGGCTTTGGCCCTGTTCACCCTGGCAGGCTGCGACCAGGCCGAGAAATCCGCCCAGCAGATGCTCGACCAGGCCGCGCAGTCGGCCAAGCAGGCCATCGACGACACCAACAAGGCTGCCCAGCAGGCGCTGAGCGAAGCCATCGGCGGCGAAGGGCAGAAGCCCAAGGATGCCGAGAAGAAAGAAGAAACCCAGGAAATCTGACCCCAACCGCTGCTGCAGGATTTGAACAATGGAATATTTGCTGGAACTCGCCGCTAGCCCTACCGCCTGGGTTGCCCTGGCTACGCTGGTGGCCATGGAAGTTGTACTGGGCATCGACAACCTGATCTTCATCTCGATCCTGACCAACAAACTGCCGGTGGAGTACCGCTCCAAGGCGCGGCGTATCGGTATCAGCATGGCCTTGGTCATGCGGCTGGCCTTGCTCAGCACCGTGGCCTGGATCGTCCAGTTGACCGACCCGGTGTTCGAAGTGTTCGGCAACGCCTTCTCGTGGAAGGATGTGATTCTGATTGCCGGTGGTTTGTTCTTGCTGTGGAAGGCGACCAAGGAAATTCACGAAAACGTCGACCCGCATGGCGCCAAGGAGGAAGCCAAAGTCTCCTCCACGGTTACCCTGGGCTTTGCTGCGGCGATCTTCCAGATCCTGCTGCTGGACATCGTCTTCTCGGTCGACAGCATCATCACCGCCGTGGGCATGACCGAGCACCTGCCCATCATGATTATCGCCGTTATCACGGCTGTGATCGTG
Source organism: Pseudomonas sp. USTB-Z (assembly GCF_019691255.1). Classification (NCBI taxonomy): domain Bacteria; kingdom Pseudomonadati; phylum Pseudomonadota; class Gammaproteobacteria; order Pseudomonadales; family Pseudomonadaceae; genus Pseudomonas; species Pseudomonas sp. USTB-Z. The sequence continues at coordinate 153,597 of NZ_JAECZP010000003.1, read as the reverse complement.
ATGATGGTGGCCGCCGACCCGCTGGCCAACTTCATCAACGACAACCCGACCGTGGTCATGCTGGCGCTGGGCTTCCTCATCATGATCGGCATGACGCTGATCGCCGAAGGCTTTGGCGCCCATGTACCCAAGGGCTATGTGTATGCGGCCATGGCGTTCTCGACGGCTATCGAGGTCCTCAACATCCTGGCCCGCCGAGCGCGTCTGAAGCGTGAGGCGGCTGAAGGTTGATGTAAAAAAGGGGCGCTTCGCGTCCCTCTCGCGGACAAGCCCGCTTCCACAGGTACCTCGCGTGGCACTGACATTGCGAATACCTGTGCAGCGGGCTTGTCAGTGAGTGGGGTTCGGGAAATCCTGAGGTTAGCTCACCCCGGCATGCCGCCGCGCCCGCCTTACTGGCTGTGGCTTGGCGGGTGCCTGCGGTGGCAGGTGGTGTGCATGACGCCGCACGATACGCAGTACACCCCACAGCATGGCGGCTGCGACGCTCAGCCACATGCCTACCAGCATGAGAATTGCCATGGTCAGGCTCATCTGTGCCTCCATCTTTGCGGCAAGCGCTTGATTGGCCCGCGTTTACCTTCCAGACACTGCTTTAGTCTAGCCCTTCGTCTGTGACGTTCCATCGAACAATGGTCTATCTCTAGGGCCGATTCGCTCCAAGGCGCTGTCGGACTATACCCGCGCCGCTGTCGGACCTATGATCGGTGGCCAGAGCCGGGCGCTGCCTGCCTGGCGTTGGAACAAGCGAGTGTCCATGGAGCAACATTCCTTCAAGGCTGCCCCCCGGCGGCTACTGGCGGCCTGCCTGCTGGCTGCCACCCTGGCCGGCTGCGCCAGCGCACCGCACGGCAACCTCAAGGGCCTGCCGCAGCGAGTCGAGATCAGCAGCGTGCCGTTCTACCGTGGCAACGCCAACCACAGCGGGGCCATGGCGCTGGCGGCAGTGCTGTCGCAGCAGGGGGCGCCAATCACCCCAGGGCTGCTGGACAAGCCGCTGAACCTGCCCCAGGGCGTTGAAGCGCTGGGCACCGGCATCCCCCGTGTTGCGCGGGAGTACGGCATGGTCGTGTACCCGTTGGACCAACAGCTGGACGCGCTGCTGACCCAAGTGGCGGCGGGCAACCCGGTGCTGCTGCGTTACGAGGACGGTTCGGCCTGGTGGGGCGAGCCCCGTTATGCCGTTTTGATCGGTTATGACCGCTACAAGCAGCGGGTGCTGTTGCGCGCAGGCATGCACCGGCGGCAGGTGATGGCGTTCGACGAGTTTGCCTCGGCGTGGGCGAAGCAAGGGAGTTGGGCGGTTTTGGTGCAGCCACCACGGCAGCTACCGGCCCAAGTGGATCGTCAGCGCTGGTTGCAGGCCGCGGATGAGCTGGCGCGGGCGGGGCAGGAGGTTGCAGCGAAGCAGGCTGTGAATAGCCTGAACAAGTAGTATTGCCTGTCCCGGCCCTTTCGCGGGCACGCCCGCTCCCACAGAAACCATGCAACCTGCACAAATTCTGTGGGAGCGGGCGTGCCCGCGAAGAGGCCAGGCCTGCTTACATCAGAAGCCCAGGCGATCGCGCAGGCTGTAGTACCAGGCACCGATGGCGCTGAACGGCACACGCAGCATCTGGCCACCCGGGAACGGATAGTGCGGCAGGCCGGCGAAGGCGTCGAAACGCTCTGCCTGGCCGCGCAGGGCCTCGGCCAGCACCTTGCCCGCCAGGTGGGTATAGGTCACGCCGTGGCCCGAGCAACCCTGCGAGTAGTAGATGTTGTCGCCAATTCGGCCAACCTGTGGCAGGCGCGACAAGGTCAGCAGGAAGTTACCGGTCCAGGCGTAGTCGATCTTCACGTTCTTCAGCTGCGGGAAGGCCTTGAGCATTTTCGGGCGGATGATCGCCTCGATGTTGGCCGGGTCACGCGCGCCGTACACCACGCCGCCACCGAAAATCAGGCGCTTGTCGCTGGTCAGGCGGTAGTAGTCGAGCAGGTAGTTGCAGTCCTCGACACAGTAGTCCTGCGGCAGCAGGGTGCGTGCCAGTTCTTCGCCCAGTGGCTCGGTGGTGATCACCTGCGTGCCGCATGGCATGGACTTGGCGGCCAGCTCGGGTACCAGGTTGCCCAGGTAGGCGTTGCCGGCAACGATGATGAACTTGGCGCGGACCTTGCCCTGCGGGGTATGCACGACCGGGTTGGCACCGCGTTCGATGCGCACGGCCGGGGTTTGCTCATAGATGATGCCACCCAGCGACTCGACCGCGGCAGCTTCACCCAGGGCCAGGTTCAGCGGGTGGATGTGGCCGCCGCTCATGTCGAGCATGCCGCCGATGTAGCTGTCGCAGGCAACCACTTCGCGGATGCGCTTCTGGTCCATCAGCTCCAACTGATTATGGCCAAAGCGTTCCCACAGGCGCTTTTGCGATTCCAGGTGGCCCATCTGCTTGCTGGTAAGGGCAGCGAATACGCCACCATCTTTCAGGTCGCACTGAATGTTGTACTTGGCCACGCGTTCACGAATGATGCGCCCGCCCTCGAAGGCCATGTGGCCCAGCAGTTGTGCCTGCTTGGGGCCGACGGTGCGTTCGATGACATCAATGTCGCGGCTGTAGCTGTTGACGATCTGGCCGCCGTTGCGGCCCGATGCACCGAAGCCGACCTTGGCCGCTTCGACGACGCTCACCTTGAAGCCGTTCTCCAGAAGGAACAGGGCGCTGGACAGGCCGGTGTAGCCGGCACCGATGATGCACACATCGGTTTCCACCTCACCCTGCAGCGCCGGACGTGGCGGCACCGGGTTGGCCGAGGCGGCGTAGTAGGACTGGGGGTAGGGGGTGTTAGCCATGCTGCAGGAACCTCGTGTTTTATATTTTTAACGAATGTACCGATGCTATCAATAATAATAAACACCCGCTAGTCGTCTGGTGAAAATCCTTTACGGGGCCCCCCTCAGCCCGCCTCTCTATAAAGAGTTTAAGATTCAGTAGGTTAGCGCGAAAAAAAGTGTTGACAGAGTTTTTGTAATGCGTAGAATGCGCACCACACGACAGGCACATAGCTCAGTTGGTTAGAGCACCACCTTGACATGGTGGGGGTCGTTGGTTCGAGTCCAATTGTGCCTACCAAATCGAAAAAGGGGTGATCCGAAAGGGTCACCCCTTTTTTCATTGTCCACTGCCGCGCGAGTGGGAAAACCGCGGCATGGACGCAAAGCGCTTTCATTCGAAAGTTTTTGATTTTTCTCAAAAAAAAGCTTTACAGGTACGCATCGCGCCACTAATATGCGCACCACACGACAGGCACATAGCTCAGTTGGTTAGAGCACCACCTTGACATGGTGGGGGTCGTTGGTTCGAGTCCAATTGTGCCTACCAAATCGAAAAAGGGCGATCAGAAATGATCGCCCTTTTTGCATTTGCGCCCGAAGCAGCGTGTAACGTTTGGTCGCGGTTCGGGGCATACCCGGCGTGCTAGAATCCGCTCCTTCGAATCTGGAGGTACACGCGTGCGCAAACTGGCTGTGGTAATGGCAGTGCTCGCCCTGGCGGGCTGTGAGAACGAGGTCGAAGGCGTGCACAAGCAGGTGGCCGAACACCTGCATAACCCCAAGACTGCCAAGTTCGGCAACGTGCGGATCGACACCCAGGGCACCATCTGCGGTCAGGTCCGTGGCAAGGACGATGCCGGGCAGTACGAAGCTTACCGCAGCTACGTGGCGATCAAGCGCGATGGCCAGTACGACATCATCGTTGACGAAACCGGCAACAACCTGCGTATCCGTGAGCTCTGCGGCGGAGCCGACCTGCAGCGCCGTGCCGAGGCGCTGGCAGACCAGCCGGCGCCCCAGGGGTGGGATGTGGAAGTGGTACAGGGCGCCAACATGGGCGCACTCAGCGATATGACGGCGCGCCTGATCGAAAAGGGCATCCCGTCTTCGGTGGAGTACCGTGACGGCAAGCCGGTGGTGCTGATGGGGCCGTTCCCCACCCGCGAAGAAGCGCAAGCGCGCAGGGATGAAGTGATGGCCAAGCTTGGTACCGATTCGGTGGTCATCCAGCACGGCGCAGCACGCTAGTGTGGTGTTTTGCAAATACGGCCAAAAATCGCTCGCGAGTTATGGTCGTTATTTGTGAAACACCACACTAGAGGCTGTACGCAAAGTCTTGAGACGCAGGTCAGGCTGTTTTCAACGCAGCATGAACAAGTATCAAGGCTTATCGTACAGCGCCTAAGCCGGTACAGTGGCGCCGCGACCAAGGCTTGTGTCAGGCGCTGTTCACACAAGTTTGGCTATGCTTGGGTTGGGAGATGCCAAACGGGGAGGGCCTCATGTCTACACTGGAGCGGGCCATTGCCGTGGCCGCCAGGGCGCATGAAGGGCAATACGATAAGGGTGGGGCGGCTTACATCCTCCACCCGTTACGCGTGATGATGCGGGTTTCCACACCTGAGCAGCGGATTGTGGCGGTGCTTCACGATGTGATCGAAGACACCCCGTTGACCCTGTCCGACCTAGCGCGTGAGGGCTTCGCGCTGAAAATCCTGGCTGCGTTGCTGGCGCTTAGCCGCCGCGAAGGCGAGCCTTACCAGGATTTCGTGGTGCGCCTGGGCGAAGACCCGTTGGCGCGCACCGTCAAGCTGGCTGATCTGGCCGACAACAGCGACCTCTCGCGCATCCCTTGCCCGGGCCCCGCCGACCTGGCGCGGCTGGCCCGTTATCGCCAAGCCAGTGCCTATTTACAGGCGCTGGCCTGAGGATCAACCGCACGCCTTGAGGTTGACCGGCCCCACGAACGCGTTTCCTCGCCCCATCACGCAGGCGACCTGTTGGTTGCGTTGCTGCTCCCAGGCTTGCGGCGGGAAGGTCTTGTTCCAGGCTTCGAACAGCTGGCGGTCCTGTTTGGACAGGCGCAGGTTGTACTGCTTGCTCATGTAGAAGTAGGTGCGGGCGATCATGCCGCGGATCGACGGGCGCGGCATCACCTTCTTGGCCTTGAAGTCGACCTGGGTCAGGCAGCGGCCATACTGGCCGCGTTGTTCTGGTAGCCAGCCGAAGCTGAAGTTGCTGCGGTCGCCATTGACCTCGCCGATGCTTGGCACCAGGTTGTGCAGGTCGGCTTCGGCGCGTTGGTACACTTCGTCATGCTGCGAGCACTGCTTGCGCCCGCCGCTCTGCCAACACTGGCGCTGATGGCCGATCTGCCAGGCGGGTACGATGTGCTCCCACTCGATGCGCGACGCGCGCTGGGCGTTCTTGCGTGGGGTATAGCCGCAAGATGCCAGGTCGACCTTGTTGCCTTTGTATTTACAGCCGCAATAAAACTCGGTTGATTGCGGCGCATAGAGCTTCCAGGCGACCTTCTTGGCCTCCTGGAAGGTGCGCGGGGCGTCGGCTTGAACAAGGGGAGTGGTCAGTAACAGGCAAGCTGCTGCGAAAAGCGAAACTCTCATGCGCAGTCAATCTTCCTTCGGTACGGTCCAGAAAATCTGCACACCGCCATCGTCGCGATGGGCGAGGGTGACGTTGTCGTTTTCTGCAATCTCCTGAAGCAGGGTCTCCCAGTCATCCGGGCTTTCCTGTTCCAGGCGGAAGATCAGCGCCGCACGGCTGCGCTGGGCGGTGGGGCTGTTGATGATCTTCTGGATGCGTACACCCAGCTGTTCATAGCTGCTCGGGGTGGCGGAGGCGGTGCTGGACACAGGATTTTCCTTGTTTTGCTGTATGTGCATACAGTATTTCACTGTAAGTAAATTCGCAACAGCTTGTCAGGGGAAATCCAGCGTTGGTCCGTAAGCCATGACACCGTTCTGAAATGTAAACGATGTTCGGGTTAGTAGTAGTGCAAAGCAAAACCTCTTTTTTGTCCTGGGTATGAAGTGAGACAGGCGGCGACTGAGGCTGCCTGCCTTCTTTGTCGCTTCAGCAGGTTGTTGCGCTGGTGGCTTTCTTCGCGGCCGTACGGATGTGGGTGCCGTACAGCGTCAGGCCTGTGAAGGCCAGGCCGCCCACCAGGTTGCCCAGTACGGTGGGGATTTCGTTCCACGCCAGGTAGTCCATGAGCGAGAAGTCGCCGCCCATGATCATTGCGGAAGGGAACAGGAACATGTTCACGACCGAGTGCTCGAAGCCCATGAAGAAAAACAGCATGATCGGCATCCACATGGCGATCACCTTGCCGCTCACAGAGGTGGAGATCATCGCGCCGACCACGCCCATCGACACCATCCAGTTACACAGCACGCCACGCAGGAAGATCGTCAACCAGCCTGCCAGCCCGTATTGCTCGTAACCCAAGGTGCGGGCCTCACCGATGCTGGCAATTTTCTCTCCCACGGCACCGGGGGAAGCATGGAAACCATAGGTAAAGACGAAGGCCATCATGCAGGCGACCGTAAGGGCGCCGGCGAAGTTGCCGACGAACACCAGGCCCCAGTTGCGCAGAATTCCCCTAACGGTGACCCCGGGACGTTTGTCCAGTAATGCCAGCGGGGTGAGCATGAAGACCCCAGTGAGCAGGTCGAAGCCCATAAGGTAGAGCATTGAAAAACCAACCGGAAACAGTACTGCGCCTAGCAGGGCTGAGCCTGTCTGCACTGCGATGGTCACTGCGAATACGGCCGCCAGGGCCAGAATTGCCCCGGCCATGTAGCTGCGGATCAGCGTGTCGCGAGTGGACATGTGGACCTTTGATGCGCCGGCATCGAGCATCTTGGTGACAAAGTCGGTGGGTAGCAGATAGGACATGGCGGCTCCCTCAGTTGCGGGTCATAGGCGGCACCCCTGAGGGGTGCCGAAGGTTGGATGGGTTTACCAGGAGCGGTATGGCAAGAACTTGCCATTGAGGGTCAACAGAACCCGGTCGCCTTTGGGGTCTTCGATTCGCTCGACATGCATGGAAAAGTCGATGGCACTCATGATGCCGTCGCCAAATTTTTCCTGGATCACGTCTTTCAGGGTCGGGCCATAGACGCCCACGACTTCGTACAGTCGATAGATCAGCGGGTCTTGAGGGATGGACTTGTCCCAGCCCTTGACTGGGAAAGCGGTTAAGGTGGTGGCGACTTGATCATCCAGCTCCAATACCTCGCAAAGATGCGTTGCCACTTCCAGCGGCGCGCTGTTCATGCCATAGCAGACCGATGCAAGCCATACCGGGGCCTTGCCCACTGCGTTGGCAAGATCATCCCAGCTCAGGCCCTTGCGTGCTTTCGCGGCCATGATCAGGTGATGCATTTCAAGTTTGTCCATTATTTCTGCTCCCGCAGTTTGGTTTAAGGTGAACACACCCATAGCGAGAGATGTGCCAATCTCCTGTTTTTTGTATCTGCATGATTTTATTGAGTTATTTTTTGTTTGATGGCGAGGTTTATTTACGAAATTTCGTAAATCACGAACGGTCGTAATATTGTTCACGAAATGTCGTGAAAATCGGTTCGAGGATATCCATCCGTGACAGACGCCGTCGCCCTCGGAGTCGCTGCCGACTCCGCCGTTGCCATGCTGTTAATCCACCCGGTAGATGATCGGGTACTGCAAGCCAACAACGCCGCGCTTGATTTACTGGGCTGCGCCGCAAATGAGCTGCCCGGTCATGCCTTTAGCCATTTTCTGCGAGGGGGAATCGCACTGTGGGTGAGCTTTACGGATGAGGTGCTGACTCAAGGCGAAGCGTGGTCGGACGACCTGCTGCTGGTGGATCTGCAACTGCGGCAAATAGCGGTGGAGGTTTCGGCTAGCGCGGTTGATGGCGGGAAAATTGTACTGGCGGTGCAGCGCCGGGACCTTCTGGAGCAGCGCCGTAACCGTGCAGAGGCGCGCCGCCAACACCGTTTGGGTCACGTGGGATGGGAGCGGATCAGCCAGGTGTTCGAGCGCATCCAGCAGCAAAACCGGCTGATTCTTGGTGCAGTTGGCGAGGGCATCTATGGGCTCGATACCCGGGGCCAGACCACGTTCATCAACCCCGCCGCCGAGCGTATTTTGGGGTGGAGTGCCGTCGACATGATTGGCCAGGATGCCCACCATTTGTTCCACCACAGCCATAGCGACGGGCGTGCGTTCGAGGTCAATCAGTGCCCCATCCATGCTTCGTTCAGCGATGGACAAGTTCATCGCGTGGACCACGAGGTGTTCTGGCACAAGAGCGGCGAACCAATCGCCGTCGAGTACACCAGCACTCCAATCTTCGAGATGGGAAGGCTGGTGGGGGCGGTGGTGTTGTTTCGGGACATCCGCGAACGACAGCGCACTGAAGCGCGCCTGCGCGATGCGCTAAGTGAAGTAGAGCAGTTGAAGACTCGGTTGGAGATGGAAAACCAATACCTGCAGGAGGAAATCAACGCCCACGGCAATCACCACGAGATCGTCGGCGAAAGCCCAGCGGTCAAGCATCTGTTACAGCAGATCGACCTGGTCGCAGCTACCGACGCCAACGTGTTGGTCACCGGCGAGTCAGGCACGGGTAAGGAGCTTGTGGCTCGCGCGATTCATGCCAGCAGCCCCCGGCGCGACCGCCCTCTGATTCGGGTCAATTGCGCCGCGGTGCCCCGTGAATTGTTCGAGAGCGAGTTCTTCGGCCACCTCAAAGGGGCCTTCACCGGAGCGGTCAGCAACCGAGTGGGTCGCTTTGAGTTGGCAGACGGCGGAACCTTGTTTCTCGATGAGGTGGGAGAGATTCCGCTGGAGCTACAAAGCAAGTTGCTCCGTGTTCTACAGGACCGCCAGTTTGAGCCTGTAGGCGACAATCGCACCAGGGCCGTTGATGTGCGAGTTATCGCCGCAACGAACCGTGACCTGCGCGATATGGTCGCCCGAGGGGCGTTCCGGGAAGATTTATACTTCCGCTTGAATGTGTTCCCTATACGCTCGGTGCCCTTGCGGGAGCGACTTGAGGACATTCCGTTGCTCGCCAGCCATTTTCTTGAAAGGGCTAGCCTGGCGTTTAACAAGCCGGGCATTCGCATGTCGCTGACCCAAGTCGCGGTGCTTCAGCAGTACGCCTGGCCAGGCAACATCCGCGAGCTTCAAAATGTGATTGAGCGACAGACCATCGTCTCCCGAGACGGTCGCGTGAGCTTTCATGAGGTTCTGGCGCCAAACGGCCCGTCCAGTGGCCCAGTATCTTCAATTGCACAATGCCAGCCTGAGCCGACTGCCGACAAAGACTGGGAGCGGCAGATGAAGCTGAATGCGATCTCTGTGCTCAAACGAACAGCAGGGAAAGTCTCCGGCGAGGGTGGTGCTGCGCAATTGCTGGGGTTGAAGCCCACAACCTTGGCGTCTCGACTCAAGAAGTGGGGCGTTGATCCGAGAGATTACAAATAGAGCCGCTTGCGCAAGCCAGAGAAGAAACCCGCTGATGCGAGCCCCAGTTGAGTGGCGGCGGGACGGGTTGATCTGGAACGGAAGCATGGCCGGTGATGTGGGGCACCGGCCATGGGGGGTTGATCAGTACTCCCAGAAGATGCGTTGCAGCTCTTTGCTGTCCTGGGTCTTGGTCATTGCCACCATCGCCAGGATCCGCGCTTTTTGCGGGTTCAGGTCGTGAGCCACGACCCAGTCGTTCTTGTCATCCGGCTGTTCGGCGTTACGCAGTACGAAACCACCCTGGTTGACATGCGACGAGCGGATGATCTGCACGCCGTTCTTGCGCAGTTCTTGCAGCGCCGGGACTACCCGCGACGATACCGAACCGTTGCCGGTACCGGCATGGATCAGCGCCTTGGCGCCGTTCTGTGCCAGCGCCTTGTAGGCGGTGTCGGTGACGTTGCCATAGCCATAGGCAATGTCCACCTGCGGCAGGCTGCTGATCTGCTTGATATCGAACTCGGAATTGACCGTATGGCGCTTGGCCGGCAGGCGGAACCAGTACGATTTGCCTTCCACCACCATGCCCATCGGGCCCCAGGCGCTCTTGAAGGCTTCGGTCTTGATGTTGACCGCCTTGCTTACATCGCGGCCGGACTGGATCTCGTCGTTCATGGTCACCAGCACGCCCTTGCCACGCGACTGCTTGTCGCTGGCTACGGCCACGGCGTTGTACAGGTTGAGCATGCCGTCGGCGGACATGGCGGTACCCGGACGCATGGAGCCGACCACCACGATTGGCTTGTCGGTCTTCTCTACCAGGTTGAGGAAGTAGGCGGTTTCTTCGAGGGTGTCGGTGCCATGGGTGATGACGATGCCGTCCACGTCCTTGCTTTCGGCCAGCTCGGCGACGCGCTTGCCCAGCTTCAGCAGGTCGTCATTGCTGATGCTCTCGGAGGCGATCTGCATCACTTGCTCGCCGCGTACGTTGGCGATGTCGGCCAGTTCTGGCACGCCGGCGATGAGCTTGTCGACGCCCAGCTTGGCAGCCTGGTAAGTGGCGCTGTTGGCTGCGCTGGCGCCGGCGCCGGCAATGGTGCCGCCGGTGGCGAGGATGACCACGTTGGCCAGCTTCTGTTGGGTTTCGGCTTCTTTGGCCGAGGCGCTGGATGGCAGGATCAGCAGCAGGGCGAGTGCGCTGGGGGCGAAGGTTTTGAGTGCGGCATTCATCGTTATTGTTCTCGCTTCCTAGTGAGATAGTTATTGAGTCGCGCAGGGCTATAGGCATTTTTCGTACCAAGGCACCACGCGTTGCCTGGGTTGGAGCGGCCTTGCGTTGCAAGGGGCCGCGTAGCAGCCCCGGCAATGTGTGGTGTTGCACCGAGCCGCGCCTGCCAAAGGCAGCATTGCATTCGTAATTCCGAACAAAAAAAGGAAAAGGTGTTCGGGTTTTCGGAAAAGCCTGCATAATCGGCCCCGGCAGCACATTGGCCTCCGACAGCCAAACGGATTTGACAAACAACGGTCCTGTTACCATAGTTGGTCAACGCAAACGTTTGCGATCCGATAAAAAACACAAGATTCGGAGTCATCGTTCATGAAGCTGCCGTTCCCCGGTCGTCTGCTGGCCCTCGCTGTCATTTCCTCGCTTAGCCTCGCCTTGCCATTGTCTGCCGCCCAGGCTGAAGACAAGCCCAAGGTCGCCCTTGTCATGAAGTCGCTGGCCAACGAGTTCTTCCGCACCATGGAAGACGGCGCCAAGGACTACCAGAAAACCCACGCCGACGAGTTCGACCTGATCGCCAACGGCATCAAGAACGAGACCGACACTGGCGAGCAGATCCGCATCGTCGAGCAGATGGTCAATGCCGGCGCCAAGGCGCTGGTGATTGCACCGGCTGACTCGAAAGCACTTGTGTCGGCGGTGAAGAAGGCCATGGACCAGGGCGTGGTGGTGATCAACATCGACAACCGTCTGGACCCTGACTTGCTCAAGAGCAAAGGCATCAGCGTTCCCTTCGTCGGCCCCGACAACCGCAAGGGCGCGCGCCTGGTTGGCGATTACCTGGCCAGCCAGAAGCTCAAGGCCGGCGACCAGGTGGGCATTATCGAAGGCGTGCCGACCACCACCAATGCCCAGCAGCGTACCGCCGGCTTCAAGGACGCCATGGACGCCGCGCAGATGAACATCGTCTCGGTACAAAGCGGCAATTGGGAGATCGACAAAGGCAATGCCGTCGCCGCCTCCATGCTCAACGAATACCCCGACCTGAAGGCCTTGCTGGCCGGAAACGACAGCATGGCACTGGGCGCTGTGTCCGCCGTGCGTGCCGCTGGCAAGGCCGGCCAGGTGCAAGTGGTGGGCTATGACAACATCAATGCCATCAAGCCAATGCTTGAAGACGGTCGCGTGCTTGCCACCCTCGACCAGGCCGCCAGCCAGCAGGCGGTGTATGGCATTCAGGCGGCGCTGAAAATGGTCAAGGGCGAAAAGCCTGATGTCGATGCCGACAACGTCATTCAGACCCCGGTCGAACTCATCACCAAGAAGCCCTGATGCTGCCAGGAGAATCGGCCATGCCTGCATCGGCCAATGAAGTGGTGCTTGCCGCCAGCGGCCTGGGCAAGACCTACGCCCAGCCCGTGCTCGGCGAGGTCAGCCTGAGCCTGCGCGCCGGTGAAGTGCTGGCCCTGACCGGCGAGAACGGCGCGGGCAAGAGTACGTTGTCCAAGCTCATCAGCGGCCTGGAGGTGCCCACCACCGGGCACATGACCTACCGTGGCCAGGCCTACGCGCCCGGCAGCCGCAGCGAGGCCGAACGCCTTGGTGTGCGCATGGTCATGCAGGAGCTGAACCTGCTGCCGACGCTGACCGTGGCGGAAAACCTGTTTCTCGACAACCTGCCCAGCCGTTTCGGCTGGATCAGCCACAAGCGCCTGCGCCAGCTGGCAACGGCCGCCATGGCTCGGGTCGGGCTCGACGCCATCGACCCGGACACCCCTGTCGGCGAGCTGGGCATCGGCCATCAGCAAATGGTCGAGATTGCCCGCAACCTGATCGGTGACTGCCATGTGCTGATCCTGGATGAACCCACTGCCATGCTCACTGCGCGCGAGGTGGCGTTGCTGTTCACCCAGATCGAGCGCCTGCGCGCGCGCGGCGTGGCCATCGTCTATATCTCGCATCGCCTGGAAGAGTTGCAGCGGGTGGCCCAACGCATCGTTGTGCTGCGCGATGGCAAGCTGGTGTGCGACGAGCCGATCCAGCGCTACAGCAGCGCCCAGCTGGTCAACCTGATGGTCGGCCGCGAGCTGGGCGAGCATATCGACCTTGGCCGACGGCAGATGGGTGCACCGCTGCTCAAGGTCGACAAGTTGTGCCGCGGCGACAAGGTGCGCGAGGTGTCGTTCGAAGTCAGGGCAGGGGAGATTTTTGGCATTTCTGGCCTGATCGGCGCCGGCCGTACCGAGCTGTTGCGCCTGATCTATGGTGCCGATCGCGCCGACAGCGGCGGTATCGCGCTCGGCCAACCGCCGCAGGCGGTAAACATCGACTCGCCCAAGGCTGCAGTGCGGGCCGGTATCGCGCTGATAACCGAAGACCGCAAAGGCGAGGGCCTGCTGTTGACGCAGTCGATCAGCGCCAACATTGCATTGGGCAACCTGGGCGCGGTATCGCGGGCCGGCGTGCTCGATGGCGAAGCGGAAAAAGCCTTGGCCGAACGCCAGATCCAGGCCATGCGCATTCGCAGTGCCGGCGCGCAGCAGGTGGTGGGTGAGCTGTCTGGCGGTAACCAGCAAAAAGTGGTGATCGGCCGCTGGCTGGAGCGCGATTGCCAGGTGCTGCTGTTCGACGAACCCACGCGTGGCATCGATGTGGGCGCCAAGTTCGACATTTATGGCCTGCTGGCCGAGCTGGCGCGCCAAGGCAAGGCCTTGGTGGTGGTGTCCAGTGACCTGCGAGAACTGATGCTGATTTGCGACCGCATCGCCGTGCTGTCTGCCGGCCGCCTGATCGACACCTTCGCGCGTGATCATTGGAGCCAGGACCGGTTGCTTGCCGCCGCCTTCGCCGGTTATCAGAAACGTGACGCGCTGCTGCATGATGCAGCCCCCAGGATGGATGCATGAAAACCACCCCGCTCAACAACCAGGAAGCCACCCCCGTGCGCCGCAGCGGTACCTACTTTGGCCTGGGCACCTACCTGGGCCTGGCTGGCGCCTTGCTGGCGATGATCGTGCTGTTCTCGTTCCTCAGCAGCCACTTCTGGTCGTATGGCACCTTCAGCACGCTGGCCAACCAGATCCCGGACCTGATGGTGCTGGCGGTGGGCATGACCTTCGTGTTGATCATCGGCGGCATCGACCTGTCGGTGGGCTCGGTGCTGGCGCTGGCCGCCTCGACGGTGAGCGTGGCGATACTCGGCTGGGGCTGGGGCGTGCTGCCCTCGGCGCTGCTGGGCATGGCTGTGGCCGCATTGGCCGGCAGCATTACCGGTGGCGTCACCGTGGCCTGGCGCATCCCGTCGTTCATCGTCTCGCTTGGTGTGCTGGAGATGGCCCGTGGCCTGGCCTACCAGTTCACCGACTCGCGCACCGCCTATATCGGCGACGCCTACGCCTGGTTCTCCAACCCGGTCGCCTTTGGTGTTTCGCCAGCGTTCATCATCGCCTTGTTGGTGATCGTGCTCGCCCAGTTGGTACTGACGCGTACGGTGTTCGGCCGTTACCTGATCGGTATCGGCACCAATGAAGAGGCCGTGCGCCTGGCCGGTATCGATCCGCGCCCTTACAAAGTGCTGGTGTTCGCCCTGATGGGCCTGCTCGCCGGCCTGGCCGCACTGTTCCAGATCTCGCGGCTGGAAGCCGCCGACCCCAACGCCGGGTCTGGCCTGGAGCTGCAGGTCATTGCCGCCGTCGTGATCGGCGGTACCAGCCTGATGGGCGGGCGTGGCTCGGTCATCAGCACCTTCTTTGGCGTACTGATCATTTCCGTATTGGCCGCCGGGCTGGCGCAGATCGGCGCCAGCGAGCCGACCAAACGCATCATCACCGGGGCGGTGATCGTCATCGCCGTTGTGCTCGACACTTACCGTAGCCGGCGCGCAGGCCGGCGGAACTGACACCATGGCAACCATCAAAGACGTCGCGGCACTGGCGGGTATTTCCTACACCACCGTGTCCCATGTACTCAACAAGACCCGTCCGGTCAGCGAACAGGTGCGGCTGAAGGTGGAAGCCGCCATTGTCGAACTGGATTACGTGCCCAGTGCGGTGGCGCGCTCGCTGAAGGCGCGCAGCACGGCCACCATCGGCCTGTTGGTGCCCAACAGCGTCAACCCTTACTTCGCCGAGCTGGCGCGGGGTATCGAAGACGCCTGCGAGCGCAACGGCTATTGCGTGATCCTGTGCAACTCCGACGACAACCCACAGAAGCAGCGCAGCTACCTGCGCGTGCTGCTGGAAAAACGCATCGACGGCCTGGTAGTGGCCTCGGTGGGCCAGGACGACGACCTGCTGCAAAGCCTGGCCGGTGTGCGCACGCCAATGGTCATCGTCGACCGTGAGCTGGAAGGCGTCGATGCCGACCTGGTGCGCATTGACCACGAGCAGGGGGCGTACCTGGCCACCCGGCACCTGCTGGAGCTGGGCCATCGCGACGTCGCCTATATCGGCGGCCCCGCCGAAACCGGTGTTACCCAGCTGCGCCTGAGCGGCTTCCGCCGTGCCATGGCCGAAGCCGGTGCGCCTGTGCTGGGCAGCCGTGTACTGCACTGCGACTTCACCAGCCCGGGTGGCCATGCAGCGGCGGCGCAGGTGCTGGAAGGCAAGCGGCCCTCGGCGATTTTTGCCGGCAACGACATGATCGGCTTTGGTGTGCTGCGCGCTGCCGCCGAACGCAATATCAGCGTACCCGGCGAGCTGTCGGTGATCGGCTTCGACGACATCGAACTGAGCCGCTACGTGTACCCACCACTGACCACCGTGGGCCAGTCGATCCGCGAGCTGGGCGAGAGCGCTGCCTCGTTGCTGCTGACGCGTATCGCTACGCCCCGGCAAGGCGCGGCGGAGCAGCGTATCGTCGCCCCGCGTATCGTCTTGCGTGAATCCACCGGGCCGCGCCCGGACCTGTTCAATGAATACCGCTAACGCTAAGGAAACGTCATGAATGCCAAGGTTGTGGTGGTCGGCAGCCTCAACATGGACCTGGTGGTCCGCGCCCAGCGCCTGCCACGGGCCGGCGAAACACTCCCCGGCGATAGCTTTTTCACGGTGCCGGGCGGCAAGGGTGCCAACCAGGCGGTGGCGGTAGCGCGGCTGGGGGGCAGCGTGGCGATGATCGGCAATGTGGGGGATGATGATTACGGTCGGCAACTGCACCGGGCCTTGTATGTCGAGGGTATCGACTGTCAGGGTGTCAGCACCTGCCCGGGCACGTCCAGCGGTGTGGCGCTGATCACGGTGGATGCTGCCAGCCAGAACTGTATTGTCATCATTCCCGGCGCCAACGGCCTGCTGACGCCGCAGTCGGTGCTGCGTTTCGATGCACTGCTGCAGGCCGCCGAGGTGGTCATCTGCCAGCTGGAAGTGCCCACTGACACTGTGGCGTGCACACTGGCCAGGGCGCGTGAGCTGGGCAAGCAGGTCATCCTGAATCCAGCACCCGCTAGCGGCCCCTTGCCAGCGGACTGGTTTGCGCATATCGATTACCTTACCCCTAACGAAAGCGAGGCCGAAGCCTTGACCGGTGTGGCGGTGACCGACCAGGACAGTGCCCGGCGCGCAGGCGAGCGCTTGCTGCAGCTGGGGGCAGGCAAAGTGATCATCACCTTGGGTGCGCAAGGTGCCTTGCTGGTTACTGCCCAAGGCCATCAGCACTATCCGGCGCCGCGCGTGCAACCGCTGGACACCACCGCTGCCGGCGATACCTTCATTGGTGGCTTTGCTGCCGGCCTGGTGCGTGGGCTGGACGAGGGGGAGGCGATCGCCTTTGGCCAGCGTGCCGCGGCATTGTCGGTTACCCGTGCCGGTGCCCAACCGTCGATTCCCTACCTGGCGGAGCTGACGCCATGAAGAAAACCCCGCTGCTGAACGTTGCCCTGTCGCGAGTCATTGCCGGCATGGGGCATGGCGATATCCTGGTGATCGGCGATGCCGGGCTGCCGGTGCCGCCGGGTGTCGAGCTGATCGACCTGGCCATTACGCCTGGCCTGCCGGACTTCGCCAGCGTGCTGCGGGTGGTGCTGAGCGAATTGCAGGTTGAGCGGCACGTGCTGGCTGAAGAAATGCAGAAAGTGGTGCCACCTGCGCTGGTCGAAATCGAGCGACTGAAGGGCAAGCTGGGCAAGCGCGAATGGCTGACCCATGAGGATTTCAAAGTGCTGTCGCGCAGTGCCCGTGCGGTGGTGCGTACAGGCGAGTGCCAGCCCTACAGCAACATCGCCCTCATCTCCGGCGTCACCTTCTAGCCGCTTCCACAAAGGACGCCGGGCTGTGTAAACGCATGATTCATAGGCAACAGGAGTGCCATCCATGCTCAAGTCCCTGCTACAAGGAGTTGTTTTCATGGCCACAGCCTCCACCCTCCAGGCCGCACCCATCGACCTGATCATCGACACCGATCCCGGCGCGGACGACGTGGTCGCGCTGTTTCTGGCCATGGCTTCGCCCAACGAACTCAATATCCGCGCCATCACCACCGTGGCCGGCAACGTGCGCCTAAACAAGACCTCGCGCAATGCCCGCCTGGCCCGCGAATGGGCGGGGCGCGAAGACATCCCGGTGTATGCCGGTGCCGGCCGCCCATTGGTGCGCACGCCGATCTACGCCGCCGACGTTCATGGCGAAGAAGGCCTCACCGGTGTACCGGTGCACGAGCCGAAAGCGCCCCTGGCCCAGGGCAATGCCGTGCAATACCTGGTCGATACCCTCAGCGCAGCCAAACCGCACAGCATCACCGTCGCCATGCTCGGCCCGCAGACCAACCTGGCCCTGGCGCTGATCCAGCGCCCGGGCATCGTCAACGGCATCAAAGAGGTGGTGGTCATGGGGGGAGCCCATTTCAACGGCGGCAACATCACCCCGGTGGCGGAGTTCAACCTCTACGCCGACCCGCACGCCGCCGAAGTGGTGCTGGCCAGCGGCGTGCAGCTGACCTACCTGCCGCTGGATGTCACGCACAAGCTGCTGACCAGTAACGCTCGCCTGAAGCAACTGGCAGCCGTGAACAACCAGGCCAGCAAGCGCGTGGTGGATATCCTCAATGCTTACATCACCCACGATATGGACGTGTATGGCATACCTGGCGGCCCTGTGCACGACGCCAGCGTCATCGCCTACCTGTTAAAGCCCGAGCTGTTCAGTGGCCGGCGTATCCACATGAGCATCGACAGCCGCGAAGGGCCCACTTTCGGCCAGACAATTGCAGACTGGTACGGTGTGCTCAAGCGGCCGGCGAATGTGCTGTGGGTGGAGCAGGGTGATGCCCAGGGGCTGTTCGACCTGCTCAGTGCCCGTCTGGCGCGATTGGAATAGCCGCGTGCGGCGCGTAGCGCTCGAACACCTGGTCGATGAAGCTGCGTGCCGCCTCGGCACCGTTGTCGCGCACCAACAGGTCGATGGCGATCAACAGTAACTCTTCCGGTGTGCCAGGGCTGTACGCGCTCTGGCCCTCGGCCCATTTGACCTTGATATCGGCATCGATGCTGTGGGTGCTCATGAAAAGCTCTCGCTGGGGGCCCGGAACGAAGGGGGAACACCTGACCCTGGTGTTCGATGGAGGCGGGATGCGCTCCACTTCTTGCAGCAAATCATGGCTTTGCGCCGGTGACCGTGCGAGCTAAGCATATGGCAAACGCAGCGTGTTGTGCAAAATCCGGTCACGATTGCTTTTCGCCTCGCCGCTGCAGTTCAGGCAGACTTGACCGGTTTTGCAACAAATGATGAGCGGAGCTGTCGGATCAGGCAGTTCCCGGACCGATTTAGGAGGCTTCATGTTCCGTACCCGTGCTTACCTGGCAACTCTGGCTGTGGCTGCTGTCCTGGCGGGTTGCAGCACTGGTGGCAATGCTGATGGTGGTGCCGCGCCGGCCGCGCCAGCGGGCAACGATGGCCGCTGCGAAGCCAGTGGTGCCGACTTTGCCCTGGGCAAGCAGGCCAGCGCCGAATTGCTGGAGCAGGCACGCAAGGCCAGCGGCTCGCAGATGGCGCGCATTCTCAAGCCGCACGACGTGGTGACCCTGGAGTACCGCTCCGAGCGCTTGAACCTGAACGTGGACGAGCAGGGCAGGGTAACCCGCGTCAACTGCGGTTGATGCACGCAGGGGCAACTGCCTTGCGCAAAATGTGAAAAACCTGCGCGGTCGCCTGTAGGAGCGGGTTCACCCGCGAACACGGGCGAAGCCCGTGCCATTCACCCTAAAGTAGGTTTCGCAGGCAATCCCGCCCCACTCAGATGATGCATCACCCATAAAAAAACCCGCCACAAGGGCGGGTTTTTTTACAGCTATCCGAATTACTCCGGACGAACCTGTGCAGCCTGCATGCCCTTCTGGCCGCGCTCGGCGACGAAGGAAACAGTCTGGCCTTCTTTCAGGCTCTTGAAGCCGTCAGATTCGATGGCTTTGAAGTGTACGAACAGGTCGTCGCCGCCGCCTGCTGGGGTGATGAAGCCGTAGCCTTTCTCATCATTGAACCATTTGACGGTGCCTTGTTGGCGATTGGACATGGGTGAATCTCCAGAACATTTAGTTTTTTCAGTGGTGCAATGCGGCCGAGGCTACGGAGCACGGGATACATCATAGTCTAATTCTGCGCATCTAGCGCCTTTTACCTTCGCAGGATATTGATCCAGCTCAAAGAATGGCTGGCCATCACCGGCTTTAAGGTTTCAGCTCTTCGGTGCGCAGGCCTGTTTCACCACCGACTGCGCCTTCTGCATCAGTTTGGCGTCAACGCCGTCCTTGCTGTCGAGGTCGGCAATCTCGGCGTCGGTGAAATTCTTTTTGATGGCTTGCGCGCCGCAGTCGCAGTGTTTTCTCGCGGTGGCAGCGTCAACGCCCTGGCCGCTGGCCACTTGCGTGCACTGGGTCATGTAGGCGGCCTCCTTCCCGGCTGGGAAGTTGCCGGCGTTCGCAGCCACGGGCAGCAGCAGGGCGCCAGCGGCCGCCAGGGCCAGAAGAGACGGAACTCGCATCACCAGTTACTCCTTGGGTTAAGGTCTCATCAAGAGTAGGTTGCTTCCCAAAGTCTGAGCGGTATTTTTCCGCGTTAGTTCACCGCTGCGGTGCAATTTCCAAATATTTCTGCCTGGGGTGCAACCCGCGTGCTAGCATGCTCGGCTTGCGGTCGCGCTGTTGCCGGCTGCAGCTATCTTTTTTCTTTCCAGTCACTCTGGTTCGTCCCTGACAAGCCGAAAGGCTTCTGCCACTGTGGGGCAGGCTTCCTTTTACCGGAAGGCAGGTCGGATCTTGTACTGGCTCATCCCAACCCACGTGACCTTTGGTAGGGGTCACCACTAGGAGAGGAGGCGCCATGCCCGTTATTACTCTTCCCGATGGCAGTCAACGTTCGTTCGATCACGCCGTATCCGTAGCCGAAGTAGCCGCTTCCATCGGCGCTGGCCTGGCCAAGGCCACTGTGGCCGGCAAGGTCGACGGCAAGCTGGTCGATGCGTGTGACCTGATCAGCAACGACGCCACCCTGCAGATCATCACCCCTAAAGATGAAGAGGGACTGGAGATCATCCGTCACTCGTGCGCCCACCTGGTTGGCCACGCCGTGAAGCAGCTGTACCCGACCGCCAAGATGGTGATCGGCCCGGTCATTGACGAAGGCTTCTATTACGACATCGCCTACGAGCGCCCCTTCACCCCAGAAGACATGGCCGCCATCGAAAAGCGCATGATGGAGCTGATCGAAAAAGACTACGACGTGGTCAAGAAAATGACCCCGCGCGCCGAAGTCATCGATGTGTTCACGGCCCGTGGCGAAGACTACAAGCTGCGTCTGGTCGAAGACATGCCGGATGAACAGGCCATGGGCCTGTACTACCACGAAGAATACGTCGACATGTGCCGTGGCCCGCACGTGCCGAACACCCGCTTCCTCAAGGCATTCAAGCTGACCAAGCTGTCCGGCGCCTACTGGCGTGGCGATGCCAAGAACGAGCAGCTGCAGCGCGTGTACGGCACGGCCTGGGCTGACAAGAAGCAGCTGGCTGCGTACATCCAGCGCATCGAAGAAGCCGAAAAACGCGACCACCGCAAGATCGGCAAGCAGCTCGACCTGTTCCACCTGCAGGAAGAAGCCCCGGGCATGGTGTTCTGGCACGCCAACGGCTGGACCGTCTACCAGGTACTCGAGCAGTACATGCGTGGCGTGCAGCGCGAAAACGGCTACCAGGAAATCAAGACCCCGCAGGTTGTCGACCGCATCCTGTGGGAGCGTTCCGGCCACTGGTCCAACTATGCCGAAAACATGTTCACCACTTCGTCGGAAAGCCGTGACTACGCGGTAAAACCGATGAACTGCCCGTGCCACGTGCAGGTGTTCAACCAGGGCCTGAAAAGCTACCGCGACCTGCCGCTGCGTCTGGCCGAGTTCGGTGCCTGCCACCGTAACGAGCCGTCGGGCGCCCTGCACGGCATC
The DNA here is from genome assembly GCF_019691255.1 of Pseudomonas sp. USTB-Z. NCBI lineage: Bacteria > Pseudomonadati > Pseudomonadota > Gammaproteobacteria > Pseudomonadales > Pseudomonadaceae > Pseudomonas > Pseudomonas sp. USTB-Z. Next base: position 132,656 of record NZ_JAECZP010000003.1, on the reverse strand, counting down.
ATGCGCGTGCGTGGCTTCGTACAGGACGATGCGCACATTTTCTGCACCGAAGAACAGGTGAAGAAAGAAGCCGCCGACTTCATCAAGCTGACCCTGGACGTGTACAAGGACTTCGGTTTCAGCGACATCGCCATGAAACTGTCCACTCGTCCGGCCAAGCGTGTCGGTTCTGAAGAGTTGTGGGACCGTGCTGAAACAGCGCTGGCCGACGCCCTGAACGAATCCGGCCTTGAGTGGGAATACCAGCCGGGCGAGGGTGCCTTCTACGGCCCGAAAATCGAGTTTACCCTGCGCGACTGCCTCGGCCGTAACTGGCAGTGCGGTACCCTGCAGTACGACCCGAACCTGCCAGAGCGTCTGGATGCCAGCTATATCGCCGAAGATAACAGCCGAGTTCGCCCGGTCATGCTGCACCGTGCCATCCTCGGTTCGTTCGAGCGCTTCATCGGCATGCTGATCGAGCACTATGCTGGTGTGTTCCCGGCGTGGCTGGCCCCAACCCAGGCGGTGATCATGAATATCACCGACAAGCAGGCCGATTTCGCCCTCGAGGTTGAGAAATCTCTGAACGGAAGCGGTTTCCGTGCCAAGTCGGACTTGAGAAATGAGAAGATCGGCTTTAAAATCCGCGAGCATACTTTGCTCAAGGTCCCGTACCTTTTGGTTATAGGGGACCGCGAAGTCGAAACGCAAACCGTCGCTGTGCGTACTCGCGAAGGCGCAGACCTGGGCTCCATGCCCGTCGCCCAATTCGTTGAGCTGCTGACACAAGCGGTTTCCCGGCGTGGTCGCCAAGAATCGGAGTAATGACTATTAAGCGTGAAATGAGAAACGATAAGCGTGCTGTACCGAAGGCCCCGATCAACGAGAATATCTCGGCCCGCGAGGTTCGGTTAATTGGCGCAGACGGCGAGCAGGTTGGCATCGTCTCGATTGATGAAGCGCTGCGTATCGCTGATGAAGCGAAGCTGGACCTGGTAGAAATCTCTGCAGACGCGGTACCACCCGTCTGCAAGGTCATGGACTACGGCAAGCACCTCTTCGAGAAGAAGAAGCAGGCTAACGAAGCCAAGAAAAACCAGAAGCAGATCCAGATCAAAGAAATCAAGTTTCGTCCAGGGACGGAGGATGGGGATTACCAGGTAAAACTACGCAACCTGGTACGTTTCCTTACCGATGGGGACAAGGCCAAGATCTCTCTGAGATTCCGTGGTCGTGAGATGGCCCACCAGGAGCTGGGCATGGAGCTGTTGAAGCGGGTCGAAGCCGACCTCGCCGAATACGGCACCGTTGAGCAGCATCCGAAGATGGAAGGACGCCAGCTTATGATGGTCATCGCCCCCAAGAAAAAGAAGTAATCTCCCGGGCACGGCAGGCCTGATGATTATGTGTAATTTTATCGAATGCGGAGTTCCAACATGCCAAAAATGAAAACCAAGAGCGGTGCTGCGAAGCGCTTCCTGAAGACAGCTTCGGGCTTCAAGCACAAGCACGCTTTCAAGAGCCACATCCTGACCAAAATGTCGACCAAGCGTAAGCGTCAACTGCGCGGTGCCAGCTTGCTGCACCCGTCCGACGTCGCAAAAGTCGAGCGCATGCTGCGCGTTCGTTAATTCTGGTTAAGATAGAGGAAGTTACTCATGGCTCGTGTTAAGCGCGGCGTTATCGCTCGTAAGCGTCACAAAAAAATTCTGAAACTGGCTAAAGGTTACTACGGTGCACGTTCGCGCGTATTCCGTGTAGCCAAGCAAGCGGTCATCAAGGCAGGCCAATACGCCTACCGCGACCGTCGCCAGAAGAAGCGTCAGTTCCGCGCACTGTGGATCGCTCGTATCAACGCCGGTGCCCGCACCAACGGTCTGTCCTACAGCCGTCTGATTGCTGGCCTGAAAAAGGCTTCGATCGAAATCGACCGTAAGGTTCTGGCTGATCTGGCAGTGAACGAAAAAGCGGCGTTTGCTGCGATTGTCGAGAAAGCTAAAGCCGTTCTGGCTTAAGTACCCGCGACAATCACCCGGCGGTGCTAGCGCTGCCGGGCATTGAACGTCATCGATAGGGGAAGAGCCTTCAAAGCTCTTCCCCTATTTTCGTATCTGGAGTCTGTACATGGAAAACCTGGATGCGCTGGTCTCCCAAGCCCTAGAGGCCGTGGAACGCGCTGAAGACATCAACGCCCTGGAACAGATCCGGGTTAATTATCTCGGCAAGAAGGGCGAGCTGACCCAGGTGATGAAGACCCTGGGCAACCTGCCAGCCGAAGAGCGACCGAAAGTCGGCGCGCTGATCAACGACGCCAAAGAGCGCGTCACCGTTGTGCTCAATGCCCGCAAGGCTGCCTTTGAAGAAGCCGAGCTCAGCGCTCGCCTGGCTGCCGAATGCATTGACGTCACCCTGCCAGGCCGCGGCCAGGCCACCGGTGGCCTGCACCCGATCACCCGTACACTCGAGCGCATCGAGCAGTTCTTCACCCACATTGGTTACGGCATCGCCGAAGGCCCAGAGGTGGAAGACGACTACCACAACTTCGAAGCGCTCAACATCCCTGGCCACCACCCGGCGCGGGCGATGCACGACACCTTCTACTTCAATGCCAACATGCTGCTGCGTACCCACACCTCGCCGGTGCAGGTGCGGACCATGGAGTCCACCCAGCCGCCCATCCGCATTGTGTGCCCGGGCCGCGTATACCGCTGCGACTCGGATATCACCCACTCGCCGATGTTCCACCAGGTCGAAGGCCTGCTGATCGATCGCGATATCAACTTCGCCGACCTCAAGGGCACCATCGAAGAATTCCTGCGCGTATTCTTCGAGAAAGAACTGGCGGTCCGTTTCCGCCCATCGTTCTTCCCCTTCACCGAGCCGTCTGCAGAAGTCGACATCCAGTGCGTGATGTGTTCCGGCAACGGCTGCCGCGTGTGCAAGCAAACCGGCTGGCTGGAAGTGATGGGCTGCGGCATGGTGCACCCGAATGTGTTGCGCATGTCCGGCATCGACCCAGAAGAGTTCCAGGGCTTCGCCTTCGGCATGGGTGCCGAGCGCCTGGCCATGCTGCGCTATGGCGTCAACGATTTGCGTCTGTTCTTCGACAACGACCTGCGGTTCCTAGCCCAATTCCGCTAGGCCCAATCGACGCAACTTTCAGGAGAACAGCATGAAATTCAGTGAACAGTGGCTGCGCGGTTGGGTCAACCCGCAAGTCTCCCGTGACGAACTGGTCGCCCGCCTGTCCATGGCCGGCCTCGAAGTTGACAGCGTTACCCCCGCTGCCGGCCAGTTCAGCGGCATCGTCGTGGGCGAAATTCTCGCCACCGAACAACACCCGGACGCCGACAAGCTGCGCGTGTGCCAGGTAAGCAGCGGCCAGGAAACCTTCCAGGTTGTGTGCGGCGCCCCTAACGCCCGCCCAGGCATCAAGATCCCGTTCGCCATGATCGGTGCCGAACTGCCAGGCGACTTCAAGATCAAGAAGGCCAAGCTGCGCGGTGTCGAGTCCTTCGGCATGCTGTGCTCGGCTGCCGAACTGCAGATCAGCGAAGAAAACGACGGCCTGCTGGAACTGGCTGCCGACGCTCCGGTTGGCGAAGACATTCGCACGTACCTGAGCCTGGATGATGCCAGCATCGAAATCGGCCTGACCCCGAACCGCGGCGACTGCCTGTCCATCGCCGGCCTGGCACGCGACGTCAGCGCCCTGTACGACACCCCGGTCACCCGCCCGGTGGTGCCAGCCGTAGCGGCCGCCCATGACGAAGTGCGCCCGGTCGAAGTCAGCGCCCCGGCTGCCTGCCCGCGCTACCTGGGCCGCGTTATCCGTAACGTCGACCTGAGCAAGCCAACCCCACTGTGGATGGTCGAGCGCCTGCGCCGCAGCGACGTTCGCAGCATCGACGCCGCCGTCGACATCACCAACTACGTGATGCTCGAACTCGGCCAGCCGATGCACGCCTTCGACCTGGCGGAAATCAACGGCGGCATCCGCGTGCGCATGGCCGAAGAGGGCGAAAAACTCGTCCTGCTCGACGGCCAGGAAGTGGCCCTGCGTGCTGACACCCTGGTGATCGCCGACCACACCCGCGCCTTGGCCATCGCCGGCGTCATGGGGGGCGAGCACAGCGGTGTGAACACCGAAAAAACCCGCGACCTGTTCCTGGAAAGCGCCTTCTTCGAGCCGATTTCCGTCGCCGGTAAAGCCCGTTCCTACGGCCTGCACACCGATGCCTCGCACCGCTACGAGCGCGGCGTCGACTCGCAACTGGCCCGCGAAGCCATGGAGCGCGCCACCCAGTTGCTGCTGGACATCGTTGGCGGCGAAGCCGGCCCTGTGGTTGAAGCGGTCAGCGAGCAGCACCTGCCACAAGTAGCCCCGGTCACCCTGCGCGCCGAACGCATCACCCAGATGCTTGGCATGGAAATGGACCCAGCCCAGGTCGAGCAGTTGCTCAACGCCTTGGAACTGACCACGGTTAAAAGTGCAGAAGGGCAGTGGACCGTCACCGTTCCAAGCCACCGCTTCGACATCAGCCTGGAAGTGGACCTGATCGAAGAGCTGGCCCGCCTGTACGGCTACAACAACCTGCCGGTCCGCTACCCTCAGGCGCGCCTGGCGCCACAGGGCAAGCCGGAAACCCGCGGTGACCTGCCGACCCTGCGCCGCCTGCTGGTTGCCCGCGGCTACCAGGAAGCCATCACCTACAGCTTCATCGACCCGAAACTGTTCGAACTGTTCAGCCCGGGCGTAGAGCCGCTGCTGCTGGCCAACCCCATCTCCAGCGACATGGCCGCCATGCGCGCCTCGCTGTGGCCGGGCCTGGTCAAGGCACTGCAGCACAACCTGAACCGCCAGCAAGACCGCGTGCGCCTGTTCGAAAGCGGCCTGCGCTTTGTCGGCCAACTGGGTGACCTGCAGCAGCAGCCAATGATTGCCGGCGTCATCACCGGCAGCCGCCTGCCAGAAGGCTGGGCCAACGGCCGCGACGGCGTCGACTTCTTCGACGTCAAAGCCGACGTGGAAGCCTTGCTGGGCTACTCCGGCGCCCTGAGCGACTTCACCTTCAGCGCCGGCAAACACCCAGCCCTGCACCCAGGCCAGACCGCTGCCATCGAGCGTGACGGCAAGCTGGTCGGCTACCTCGGCGCCATTCACCCGGAGCTGGCCAAAGCCCTGGGCCTGGACCGCCCGGTGTTCCTGTTCGAGCTGGTGCTGGGCGACGTGGTCGAAGGCCGCCTGCCGAAATTCAGCGAACTGTCCAAGTTCCCGGAAACCCGTCGCGACCTGGCTTTGATCGCAGGACGTGATGTGGCTTCTAGCGCGGTGCTTGAATTAATTCGTGACAATGCAGGCGAATGGCTCACAGACCTCAGGCTGTTTGATGTGTACCAAGGTAAAGGCATTGATCCTGATAGAAAAAGCCTTGCCGTCGGCTTGACCTGGCAGCATCCATCGCGCACTCTTAACGACGATGAGGTGAACACTACCCTGCAAAACATCCTCACCTCGCTCGAACAAAGGTTGAACACCACGTTAAGGAAATAACGGCATGGGTGCTCTGACGAAAGCTGAGATGGCCGAAAGGCTGTACGAGGAGCTGGGGCTTAACAAGCGTGAGGCCAAGGAGCTGGTCGAGCTGTTTTTCGAAGAAATTCGGCACGCACTTGAAGAGAACGAGCAGGTCAAGCTGTCCGGTTTCGGCAACTTCGACCTTCGCGACAAACGCCAGCGGCCGGGCCGCAACCCCAAGACAGGGGAAGAAATCCCGATCACCGCACGGCGCGTCGTCACCTTTCGTCCAGGGCAGAAGTTGAAGGCCCGGGTTGAGGCCTATGCTGGAACCAAGCCATAACGACGAACTGCCCCCCATACCGGGCAAACGCTACTTCACCATTGGTGAAGTGAGCGAGTTGTGTGCCGTAAAGCCACACGTGCTGCGGTATTGGGAGCAGGAGTTCGACCAGCTGAACCCTGTGAAGCGGCGGGGGAACCGGCGGTATTACCAGCGCCAGGATGTGCTGATGATCCGCCAGATTCGTGCGCTGCTGTATGATCAGGGGTTCACCATTGGCGGGGCGCGGTTGAGGCTCTCCAGTGATGAGGCTAAAGATGAATCCAGCCAGTACAAGCAGCTGATTCGGCAGATGATTGTTGAATTGGAGGATGTGTTGGTGGTTTTGAAGAAGTAAACCGGGTTTCTGATGAGCGGAAATTTTTTTGAGAAAAAGCTTTCATTTATCAGAGGGTTAGGGTACATTCTTCAACGTTCTCGGCAAGATTGAGAACATGCTTCAAAGCCCAGTCGGGGCGTAGCGCAGCCCGGTAGCGCACTTGCATGGGGTGCAAGGGGTCGAGTGTTCGAATCACTCCGTCCCGACCATATATTTCAATGACTTAGGCCATTTCCGAAAGGAGTGGCCTTTTTCATGTGCGTGACTTTTGCGTGACTTCTCAGGGTAACACCACCGCGAACTCGCATGTCAACCTCGTCAGGAACGGCGTGGGTGTAGAGCGGAATGCTGTAGTCGTTGACCGCCGAGGCAGGCGCTCCACCGAATTTGAGGTTGTGCTGCTTAACCTCGTTCGAGATCGTGGCGTACGCCTGAGGTGAGCGTGATTCCATCCATGCCACCGGCTCGGCCCGGTGCTGGGCCGGCAGGTGCTAAACCGGAGATCGGTCCAAGGCCAATTACAGACTGGCCCATCGGCGCCGCATCCACCATGGCACTGGTACAGAGTGAGACGTCCCCTCAGCTGCCAGCAGCCCACTGGCGCCGCTTGTCCATGATGAAGTCGACGAAGGTCCGCAGGCGCAACGGCATGTGCCGGCCTTGGGGATACAGCAGGGTGAACGGCCGCGAGCGGCCCGCGAAGGGCCGCAGCACCTCGACCAGCGAGCCCTCGGCAAGCTCGCGCTCGACGATGAAGCGGTAGGTCTGGAACAGTCCCGCGCCGTGCTTGGCCAAGGTCACGCCACCGAGCACGTCGTCCGAGCAGACGTAGCCGCCGTCGGTGAGGACTTCCCGTTCGCGGCCCTCCTCGTCGAACAGCCAGGCGATGCGCCGACCGCTGCTGGGCAGTTCGAACTGGATGCAGTCGTGCTGCGCCAGTTCTTCAAGGCTCTGCGGTTCCCCCGCGTGTTCCAAGTAATCTGGAGTGGCCACCACCACCAGCCGGGCGTCTTCCAGCGGCCGGGCGATCAGAGTCGAATCCGGCTGTGCACGCACGCGGATGGCCAGGTCGTAGCCCTCGCCGACAAAGTCGATATTGCGGTTGCCCAGGTGGATGTCGACCTGCACCTTCGGGTAGCGCCGGCGAAACTCGGGCAGCAGCGGCAGGATGCGGTGGTGCCCGTAGGTCGTGGGCAGGCTGATGCGCAGTGTGCCCGAAGGCTCCTGCTGCTGACCGGTCACCACCCGCTCGGCCTCCACCAGCTGGGTCAGCGCCTGACGACACTGTTCGTAGTAGCCTCGCCCGCCCTCGGTCAGGCGGATGCTGCGGGTGGTACGGACGAACAGTCTGGAGCCCAAGCGCTCTTCCAGGCGGCTGATCGAGCGACTGACCGCTGCCGGCGTCACGCCCGCCGCGAGACCGGCCGTGGTGAAGCTGCCCAGCTCCGCCGCCAGACAGAACAGCTCGATGCTGCCGAGTAGGACGTCGTCGAAATGCCGCTGCATTGATTACACCATGTATCAACTGAAGTTCTCGCTGCCATATTTATCCTTATCTAAAGCAAAAATATAGTCCTCCCAACGGCGCTCTTCTGCGTCACCTGATTGGGAGAAACGACATGAGCAACAGCAAAACGGTAGTGATCACCGGCGCCTCCAGCGGCATCGGCTTCGGCCTGGCCAAGGCTTTCCTCGCCAGTGGCTTCAATGTGGTCGGCAATGCCCGCTCCGCCGGACGCCTCGCCGAGGCCAAGGCACAACTGGACAGCCCCGCCTTCATCGGCGTGGCCGGTGACATCGCCAAGCCTGAGACCGCCCGCCGCCTGATTCAGGCCAGCATCGACGCCTTCGGCCAGGTCGACGTGTTGGTCAACAACGCTGGCTTCTTCCTGCCCAAACCCTTCGTCGACTACAGCCCGGAAGACATCCAAAGCATGCTGGAGACCAACCTCAAGGGCGTGGTCTACGCCTCCCAGGCCGCCGCCGTGCACATGATCGAGCGGCGCCAGGGTCACATCATCAACATCACCGCTGCCGTGGCGCTGCAACCCAACATCGCCGTGCCCGCCGCCTTGCCGGTGCTGATCAAGGGGGGCCTCAACCAAGTTACCCGCGCCCTGGCGCTGGAGCTGTCGTCGCACAACATCCAGGTTAACGCGGTGGCTCCCGGCATCATCGAGACGCCGATGCACGATCCGGCCAGCTTCGACTTCCTCAACGGCCTGCAACCGGCCGGACACATCGGACGCGTCAGCGACATTGCCGACGCCGTGCTTTACCTGGCCAACGCCGGGTTCACCACGGGCGTGGTGTTGCCGGTCGACGGCGGTATGAGTGTCGGCAAATGGTAATAGGCTGAACGTAACGGGGAGGCATCCCGCCTCCTTGCCCTGATTTCCCCACCCCATAGGAGTAATACCATGCCCTTCGTCAGCGTCCGCATCACTCGCGACGGCGTCACCCGTGATCAGAAAGCCCAAGTCATCAAGGAAATCACAGAGACCTTGCAGCGAGTGCTCGGAAAGAAACCTGAGCTCACCCATATCGTGATCGATGAGGTCGACACCGATAACTGGGGCTACGCCGGCATGACCACCACCGAGTACCGCAGCAAAAAAACTCAGGGATGAGCTCCGAACTGCCCCGGCGGCGCGAATCAGCGCCTCCAGGGCGGCCTTGGCTCGACACGCTTGCGAAGGAGAACCCACTTGGAGACCGGGGTGGCCAATACGCTAGCGCATCTCGTATAGGGAGAGTCTCGCCCCCATGTTACCGAGTCTCAACTTCCTCAGGATAACGCTGGCACATAGACAACCTGGTCACGCCCCCCATGTTTGGCCGCATAGAGACCGCCGTCAGCGCGCTTTATTGCATCATCAATCTGCTCACCCTGGGTGAGCAGGGCGCATCCGATGCTCATGGTCATCTTCCGAGGGACGCCGGGCAACAAAAACGGCGCGCTGCCAATTGACTGACGCAAGCGCTCCGCAATCTGCGTTAATTCTTGGCTATCTTTAACCCGTAGCAAGGCCACGAACTCTTCTCCTCCTTGGCGTACCAGCAGGTCATCTGGCCGAAGCGTAGCCCGCAGGCGGCGGGCACACTCGCAGAGCACTTTATCGCCGGCATCGTGGCCATGCTCGTCATTGACGGATTTGAAACGGTCGAGGTCCGCGTATACGGCACCTAGCTGTAAACCTCGCTCCTCAGCCAAACGAAGCTCTCGGTTCTGAAATGCTGCCAACGCCCCGCGGTTCCATAGTTGTGTCAAAGGATCAAGCAAAGCCCTGCGCTGCCCGCGATCCATTTCAACACGCAGAGCGCGATTGACCTGCGCTAGGCTCCGCAGTTGCAAATAACCCTCGGTGAGCGTGGCTAAGTCCCGAAAATTAGCCTGTTGCGCCTCGCTGAGCTTCCGCGGCCGAGGATCGAACATGCACAGGGTGCCAATGGCTTTGCCATTTGAGGCACGTAACGGGTGGCCCGCATAGAACCGGATATAGGGTGGGTTCAGCACGAGGGGATTGTCCTCGAAGCGTGTATCGCACCTGGCGTCGGAAACCATCAAGGTATCTTCACCGAGAATCGCGTAGCCGCAAAAAGACACATTACGCTTCGTCTCGCTTACCTCGATACCGATTCGAGCCTTGAACCACTGCCGGTCCTGATCGATTAGGCTGACCAGAACGGTCTCCACCTGGGCTAGTTCTTGGGTGAGTCGTACCAAGGTATCGAGATAATGCTCGGCCGGCGTATCGACCAAGTCCATATCATCAAGTGTGCGCTGACGAAGTGCTTCATCAGCGGGTAGGGGACAAGCTGGCATATCTGTTACTCCACTCCTTGGTTCGTTTTTTCCACAAACGCGGATAGAAAACTCTCAAGCATCTTGACCAATGCCGCACACGCTCGGCGCCTTCAGGCCAGGCCAGCCGGAATAGAGAGCATAGCAAACCGGTTGGCTCTATCCCGGATCCTCCAGTGGGCATTACCTGTGGTGTTGATCGGCGCGGCTCGGTCGGTCGCCCAAGACCTCGACAAACTTCTCAGACCTACAGACGGCTTGAACAAACGGTTGAGGTTGTCGCCCCTGCCTGCCTTATTGGAAATCCGGTATTGACCTCGAGTTAAGTCAAGGTTTTAGAGTGGCGTCCGGACGCTCTCGCTGCTTTCGGAAACGAACTCACAAAGGACCCGGAATGGACACTCCGACTTCACTGCTGATTTTCCAGATCACCTGCTGCATTGGCTTGAGCCTGTGGCTGAGTATCAGCCTGATCAACAACCTGCAGGCCTTTGCCAGCTCAGCCGGGGCGATCGGGGAGACCATGTCGATGGCGCCGCTGGCCCAACCTCCCGGAATCAGCCTCCCTTTGCTGGTGCGAGCGATGACCTCTCACGCCATCCATCGCTTGGCCTTGTCGATCATCGTGCTGACACAGGCAGCCGCCGTTCTCGCGGCTTGGGTTGGCTGCTATGAACTGCTGCTTGGCGCCGGTTTGGAGGTGGCGCTGCCCTGGTTGAACCTGGCCTTGAGCGCAACGCTCGGGTTCCTGTTCGCGATGCTGCTGGGCGGGATATGGTTCGGCTACTGGATCCGCCAGGAAGGGTTGCAACTGACCCATCTGCTGTTGATGGTCTGGATCCTGCTGCACTTCGTCGTACTGAATGTCCGCTGGAGTTGAGCGGCCTAGGGAAGCTTGGAGCATTTCAGTTAAAAGGAGCAACAGATGAAGATGATGATCGTAGGCGCCGGCAGAGGTTTGGGCCGGGCTTTGCTCGAAGGGCTCGGCAAGCCAGGGGACACGCTGATCGGCGTATCACGCAAACAGCCGTCAGACTTGGCCCTTGCCCCGGGCATCGATCTGCAGTGGGTCGATGCCGACCTTGCCAAGCCAGCGGCGGCTGTGGCACAGATCGCGGATCGGGCACCTGCCGATCTGGATGTCCTGATCTACAACGTTGGCATCTGGGAAGAACACGCCTTCAGCGAGCACTATGCCTTCCTTGACGACAGCGACGAATCGATCACCAGGCTGGTCGAGGTGAACATCACGGCCACGCTGCTTCTGCTCAAGCGCCTGGTGCCCAAGTTGCTTGGTGCGCCCCGGCCGCAGTTGATCCTCACCGGTTCGACCTCAGCTCTTCGCCAGAGTGGGCGCCCGGAGGTAGCGTTCGGCGCCTCAAAGTTCGCCCTCAACGGCATGGCTGATGCGCTGCGCGAAGGTTTCAGGGATGACAACCTGGCGGTGACCGTGCTCCAACTGGGTTATCTGAATACCGACGACTCCCTGAACACGCCATTGGCGCAAGCCGCAGCACGTGGCGAGCGGCGCCAGGTACCGGTGCATGATGTGGTCACTATGGTCGACGCGCTGTTGCGCTTGTCCGGGGCTTCGTTCGTACGGGAGCTGATCTTGCCGGCTATCGGTGATGAGCGCTTCTGACGCCAAATCACTGGAGCCTTTGCGTGAGGGTTCGGCTTTGATGTCGCAATCGATGGAACTGAGTCTTGGATCACGTCTAGCAAGAACGGGGCAGGGGGTAGGTCGCTGAGTCGCCTTCAAAACCGGGAGCCGCATAGGTCTTGAAGGCACCCAGTCGATGATGAGTCATTCAGCGCATCATGCCCAGTTCAGCATCATCCATCAGTGCCTTGGCTAACGCGCAAAGGTAGTGCGAAGCCCAGACCAACTGAGGTTTATCTTCCATCAATCCATCCAGAGTCATGTCCCGTGCATAGCCCATCAGCTCGGACGCCTGTTCACGGGCGCTTTGGCAAGGGATGCCGGCTTCGATGCGGAAGAGGGGATGGGTCTGGTTTTTACCTTGGTAGAAGGTGGTTTTGCCGACGGTGAATTTGGTTTCTTCTGTGGACATTGTTCAGTTTCCCCAAGAGTGCTTCAGCCTGTACGGGCCTATTCGCGGGTGAACCCGCTCCTACAGGAGCACGGCAGTCTTCAAGGCTGAGGGAGTGCCTGGAAGGGGGTATCCGCGAAGACGCCGGCCCAGGCAGTGCATCAGCGAGACGTCAGTGCGTAGTGCGAGGCTCCGTGGGCATCTGCACTTGGGCTATTGCGGACTCGAGCAAAGCTCTCAAGGTCTCCAGTTCATGCATCGAGGTCATCATCAGAATCGACGCGGGTGACTTGGGCTGCAGCAGCATTGCCTGATGCACGACAGTTGCAGCGCAAAGCGCGTAATCCGTGGCCTGGATCAGGGTGTCTTCAAGGCAGAGGGACCGGTGGGGTGGATCTGGAACGATCTTGAGCATGGCGTAACTCCAACGTCGGAAAGTGGAGCTACCTCAACCTTGCTGTCAAACAAGATGGTGGCAGCTGTACGCGGGTTGACAGACCGAGACGTTGGCACTCGGCGCACCACAGGGTGCCCACACGTACAGCCGCCATGAAAGCGAGCACATGAGGACAACGTCAGCGGTCTGTCAAAACCGGTCGCTGAATTGGCAGCGACAGGCCGAGACTAGGGCTGACTATTTCCATGTGCAACGAAAATCAGGCGCGAGGAGTATCTTTGGGAAATGGCCTACAAGGAAGGGGTTATTTCTGATTTTCGACCCGCTCCCGTTCCCCAAAACGTCGACAGGAAACATGCGGGCAAAAGAAAGCCCGCCGAGGCGGGCTAAGTACTATCACGTAGGGATAGCTTCATCCTGCCCAAGCCACTGTGAAAATTGGGTGAAAGAAAGGTCCCCATAACGTGATCATCCAGAGCGCCCCGCGCCCTTTAAAGCTCGGCTTTCTGCCGCTGGTGGCGCTGAAAGCGGGTAACCGCGATCTGGACGGCAGCTGCAACGAGGCACAGTAGGCCGACTTTCCAGCTGCCCTCCAGGCCGTAATGCTCGGCGATCTTCCCTGTGATGATGACGCTAACGAAGATGGCGAAAGGCAGGATCAGTTTGTTCATCGGGTCTTCCAGCAGTCTGCAGATGGCTCGGGTGAACATGCAGTTCACCCAGCGGAAAGGCCGCGATCTTAGCAAATCCGGTTACGGCGTTGTGGTCACTTCCAGAGCGGTTGCAAGGTGTGCTGTCTGTCTCGCGATAATGGCAAAGGGACAGCATGGACTTGCGCGACCCAGCCCTCGAAACTGATCCATTCGCATCTGGACCAGGGCCGGTCATGAATAACCTGCAACGCACACTCTCTCTCATGCTGCTGCTGGCAGCCGCTTCATTGACCGCCTGCGTCCCCTGGAAACGCGAACGCGCCGCCTACGCGGACCTTTGCGAATCCGAGTTCCAGTTCAAAGTGCCAGGCCCGCAGGGGGATACCACCCTCTACCTGGAAACCTACCTCTACGACCACGCCGCCCTGTGGGGCGAAAAGCGCTATGAGCAAAGCCTGTACGTGCAGTACCCGGGCGAGAAGTACTCGCGGCAGGAATTCTTTGTGCAAATGATCGCCTACAACAAAGACCGCCAACGCCCGTCGACCGATGCCAAGCGTGGCGAGCCGCCGATACCGGTGCTGTACGACAGCCGTCAGGCTTACATCACCTTTGAAGACGGCTCGCGCCTGAATGCGCGGCCCGAGGTGTACTTGGGCATCAACGAGACCTACGACTTTCCGTTGGTGAATGAGAAGACCGCCCGGCCATCGCCATATGACATCAACAGCGATGAAGTGCACCGGATGATTCCCAGGATGACCAACAACAAGCGCTATGGCTCGGCTTACGTGATCTTTCAGACGGACAAGTTCGAGGCAGATTCCAAGTGGACGATTCATCTGGGGGCACTGGATGTGCAGGGCCGCAAGGTGCAGATTCCGCCGCTGAAGCTCTGCTATCACCCCGTTAAGAAATGGATCGGGATCGAGCCGCTCATGCGGCCTTGAGTGGAAGGTGTCGGCCATGGGAGGTTTGGCGGCGCTCGATCTCACCGGCAATACAAACCCACCGGCGAACATCTCCCAGCCCCCCCCATTGCGAATTTCCTGGTTTCAGCTAACTTATACAAAAACCTGTACAGGCATGAGAGGTTGTACATGTATTGCGAGTGGCCCTTCACCCTGTACTTTGACGGCGCCTGCCCGTTGTGCGCTCGGGAGATCGCCTTCCTGCGCAGGCAATCGACCGGGGGAAAGCTCATCCTGGTTGACATCAGTGCTGATGATTTCGATGCAGGGGCGTTGGGCTTGACGGTTGAGCAACTGAGGTCATGCCTGCATGGAAGGTTCGCGAGCGGGCACTGGGTTACAGGCTTGGACGCCACCTTGTGGAGTTGGCGTGCTGCTGATGTGGGCCTGTGGGTCGCGCCACTGGCTTGGCGTCCGCTACGTCCCCTGTTTTCGGTTCTTTACAGGCTGTTCTGTCGATTGAGGCCACACTTGGCCTGGCTACCACATCCCGCTGGCGGGCACCGCTGTAGCGGTGAGGAGTCCAAATGTCACATTCGTTAGCCGAGCACTACCATGAAATCCTGGTCGGTATTGGTGAAAACCCGCAGCGCGAAGGGCTTCTGGACACACCCCAGCGTGCGGCAAAAGCGATGCAGTACTTGTGCAACGGGTATGCCCAGGATCTTCACGAGGTCGTGAACGGTGCTCTGTTCGAGAGTGAAAACGATGAAATGATTGTGGTGCGTGACATTGAGCTCTACTCATTGTGCGAACACCACATGCTGCCGTTTATTGGCAAGGCGCATGTTGCGTACCTGCCAACAGGACGCGTGTTAGGCCTTTCCAAGGTTGCACGCGTGGTGGATATGTTCGCCCGTCGTTTACAGATACAGGAAAACCTCACGCGGCAAATTGCGTATGCCGTGCAGGAAGTCACGGATGCCGCAGGGGTAGCGGTCGTGATCGAAGCCCAGCATATGTGCATGATGATGCGCGGTGTAGAGAAGCAGAACTCGGTGATGATTTCATCCGTGATGTTAGGTGCATTTCGCGACGCCCCCTCGACGCGGCACGAATTCCTGAACCTCATTGGACGACACAGTTGACGTCCGGTCCTGAACCGTCGCGAAGGGGCGCCCAGATGAATACCGATGCTACTGCGTTATCTCCAAGCCGCTTCGCTGTCCTGGGTTACGGCGGTCTGCTGCCGTTTATTGGTTTGACGCTGCTCATCCTTTTTTGGGCTGAATATCGAGCGTTTTTCTCGATGATGCTGGTTGGCTATGGCGCGGTGATATTGAGCTTCGTCGGTGCCCTGCACTGGGGGTTTGCCATGACGTTGCAGGGTTTGCCCGCGAAGCAGCGTCAAGAGCGACTGGTGTGGAGCGTTATACCGGCCCTGATCGGTTGGGTTGGCACGTTGCTGCCTGTGCCATTGGGGTGTCTGGTGTTGACCTTTGGTTTTGTCGGCCATCTTTGGCAGGATCGCAAACTGGCGCAAGCGATGCCTGGGTGGTATCTGCCGATGCGCGTGCATCTAACGGCTGTCGCGAGCCTCTGTTTGCTGGTCAGTGCACTTGCGGTGTCCATTCATTTTTGAAACCCCAAGCAACCATTGATGAGTCACTTCTGCGGCCCACCCCAAATATCTCGCCCGATGCACACAACCCCGTCAAACAGCAAACGCGCCGTCCTCACCAACCCGCACCCCTTGATCACGCCATGTTCCAGGCTGATTTCCACCGTAAATTCCCCACTCGGATGCTCCACCGCCAAACGCTGACGATCACCGCCGGACGTGCTGGCAAGGCCCTGTGCAACCGACCCTTCAATCAAACAGGCCGTAGCAACACTCACCGCACCAAACACCCCGATGGACGCATGGCAGCGGTGCGGGATGAACGAGCGCGTATTGACCGTGCCGCCGTTGCGCGGTGCTGACAGCAGGCACATTTTTGGCACATTGCGCTGGCTGACATCACCCAGGTTCATGCGTGGGCCCAGTTGCAGGCGGATGGCTTCCAGGCGTGTTTTCAGGGCGCTGTCGGCCTCCAGCGTTTCGCACGGCTCGTAACCGGTCACGCCAAGGTCTTCTGCACGCAGCAGCACCACGGGCATGCCGTTGTCGATGCAGGTGACTTCCACACCCTCGACACAGTCGCGGCTGTTGCCGGTGGGCAACAGGGCTCCGCAGCTGGCGCCGGCCACGTCGGCAAACGTGACCACCAGCGCCGCCCCACGGCCCGGCACCCCATCAATACGGGTATCGCCGGCATACTCCACCTGGCCATCGGCGGTCGGCACCTGGGCGACGGCGATCTGCCCGGTGTTTTCCATGAAGATGCGCACCGGTGTGCTCGCGCCGCTGGCGGCCACCAGGCCGCGCTCGAGGGCGAACGGCCCTACGCCGGCCAGAATGTTGCCGCAGTTTTGCCCATAGTCCACCCGCGCCTCGTCCACGACCACCTGAGCGAACAGGTAGTCCACGTCGGCGTCATCGCGCTGCGAAGCGCGGATGATGGCGACTTTGCTGGTGAGCGAGTCGGCGCCGCCGATGCCGTCAATCTGCCGGGCATCGGGCGAGCCCATCACCGCCAGCAGCACCCGGTCGCGCAGCGGGCCAGGGGCGGGCAGGTCGTCATGCAGAAAATAGGCGCCCTTGGAGGTGCCGCCGCGCATCAGCAGGCAGGGTATGCGGGTCTGGCCCATGTTCAGCCTTCCAGGTCGGTGAGGTGGTCGACATAACGCAGGCCCTTCGCCGCCAGGCGCGGGCGCATCTCGTAGATGTCCAGGCCAAGCTCGCCGGCGGCCAGGCGCAGGCGTTTGCGTTCTTCCAGGTCGGCGCGCTGGGTGGCGGCTTCGAGTACCGCCTGGGCTTCGCCATGGCGCACCACCACTACGCCGTCGTCATCGGCCACCACGATGTCACCGGCATGGACGAGCTGCCCGGCACACAGCAGCGGCAGGTTCACCGAGCCCAGCACCTCTTTCACCGTACCTTGGGCGTTGATCGCGCGGGACCACACGGCAAAGCCCATGTCGCGCAGTGTCTGGCTGTCGCGCACGCCCGCATCGATCACCAGGCCGCGCACGCCGCGGGCCTGGAGCGAGGTCGCCAGCAGGTCGCCGAAATAGCCATCGCTGCACGGCGAACTGGGCGCCACCACCAGTACGTCGCCTGGGCGGCACTGCTCCACGGCAACATGGAACATCCAGTTGTCGCCAGGGGCCACCAGCACGGTTACCGCGCTGCCGGCCACCGCCACACCTTGCTGGAGGGGGCGCACGGCAGTATTGAGCAGCCCCTTGCGACCTTGGGCCTCATGCACCGTGGCGACACCCAGCCGGCCCAGGGCATTGATGATGTGTGGCTCAACGCGTGGGATATTACGCACGACGATGCCGGTCTTGCCGATCAGCCCGCTCATGCCAGGTTCTCCGTCACGCGTGGGAGCACGCTCTGCAGGCCTTCGGCGTAGACGATGTTGCGTGCGCTGGTGATGCCCACGTTACGCTTGGCTTGCACGCCGCGCTGCAGGGCCACGCGGGTGTAGTACTCCCAGAGGTGTTCCTGGCCAGCCATGCACTGGATGGCGGCATACTTTTTGTCCCACACCGAGGTAATGTCCAGGAACGTGTCCGGGCGCCATTCGCACTGCTCGGGCTGGTGCGGCTCAAAGGCGTACACCGGCGGTGCGCCAACGATCTTCTCGCCCGGCTTGTAGCCTTCAGCCTGCGCGATGATGCGGGCTTCCTGGGCCAGGTGCATGGCCAGCGGGTGGTCGTAGTTGTAAGGGTCTTTGAGGGAGTGGCTGAGTACGAACTCCGGTTGTACCCGGCGATACACATCGGCCAGGCGGAACAGGGTGTCCTTGTCGGCGCGCATCGGGTAGTCGCCGATGTCGAAGAACTCCACGCTGGCACCGAGGATTTCGGCCGCCGCCATGGCCTCTTCACGGCGAGCGTCCTTGACCTTGGCTTCGGTCATTTCACCCTTGCGCCACAGCTTGGCAGACTCACCACGCTCACCGAAAGACAGGCAGACCACGTGCATGGCATAACCTTGCTCAGCGTGCAGCGCAATGGCGCCACCGGCACGCCAGACAAAGTCGGCCGAATGTGCGCTGACCACCAGGGCGGATTTTTGTGGGGTATTCATGGTTCGTTGGCTCCTGCAGTGGGGGTGGGCGCAGGATGTCATTGGCCTGTGCAGGGCACTAATGCGTTCATTTGCAGCGGCTATGCGTTTTATTTATTGCCGGGCAAGCGGGGTAGAGGCATAGTCGCCGCAGTCACGAGCCGAGCGCCGGGAGCCCTTATGATCGATGTCGAACTGCCCAACCTGATGCAAGTCCGCGCGTTCATCCGGGTAGCCGAGCTGGGCAGCGTTTCGCGGGCGACGGAGGTGTTGTTCCGTGCTCAGTCCGTGGTCACTCGCGCCATCGCCGAGCTGGAGGCGCGCTTTGCCGTGCCCCTGTTCGAGCGCCATGCCAATGGCATGCGCCTGACCGACTATGGCGAGTGCCTGCTGCCGCGTGCACAGCGCGTGCTGGCGGAACTGGACGGCGTGCCGAGTTTGCTGGGCACCGCGCAGGGCGAGCCCCTCTACCTGTTTCAGGCGCGGCGCCTGCAGGTGTTCGTGAAACTCTGTGAAACACGGCACATGCAAACCGTGGCGCGGCACTTCGGCCTTAGCCAGCCGGCGGTCAGTGCGGCCTTGAAAGTGCTCGAAGGCGGGTGTGGACAGCCCTTGTTCGTGCGCACGTCGCGCGGCCTGCAGCCCACTGTGGCCAGCCGGGACATTCTGTTCCCCATCCGCCGGGCGCTGAACGAGTTGCGCCTGCTGGACAGTGACCTGAGCGCGATGCAAGGCACCCTGCGCGGGGTGGTGCATGTCGGCGCGTTGCCATTGGGCCGCTCGCGCATTCTACCGGACGCCATTTTACGCTTCACCGCCCAGCACCCACAGGTTCGGGTGGTGACCAACGAAAGCCCGTTCGACCTGCTGGCAACCGAGCTGCGGGTAGGGGATGTGGATTTCGTCTTGGGCGCCTTGCGGCCTCACGATTATGCCAGCGACCTGGTGGGCGAGCCGCTCATCAACGAGGAAATGGTGGTGCTGGCCCGTCGAGGGCACCCGCTGTTGCACACACACCTGACGCTCAAGGACGTGCACCAGGCGCGCTGGGTGTTGCCGCGGGCCGGTTCGCCGGCCCGCCAGCTGCTCGACAACTGTTTCGCCGCCGCGGGCCTGACAGCGCCGTGGCCGGTGGTGGAAAGCGCTGATCTGGCGGTTATCCGTGGCCTGCTGGTGCGTTCGGACATGCTGGCGGCGGTGTCTGCGCACCAGTTGGCTTACGAGATTGCCAGCGGCGAACTGCAACGCCTGCCGCTGGCACTGCCCGGCACTGCCCGCGCCATCGGCCTCATGCAGCGCAGTGGCTGCCTGCAGTCACCGGCGGCAGTCGCGCTGATGGCCTGTATCCGCCAGGTTATCACCGAGCAGGCGTGAGCCCAGGAGGGTGACTTAAAGCAGGCTCAGCGGGTAGCTGACGATCAGCCTGTTCTCATCGAAACTGTTGGTGCTGCCCCAGTCCCGGCGCTGGCTGGAGTTGCGCCACTTGAGGTTCAGGGCCTTGAACGGCCCAGACTGGATCACATAGGCCAGCTCGCTTTCGCGGCCCCACTCGGTGCCGTCCTGGGTGCTGGCGTTGTGCACGTTGTCACCGTGGATATAGCGGTTCATCAGGGTCAGGCCGGGTATGCCAAGCACCACGAAGTTGAAGTCGTGGCGCACCTGCCAGGAGCGCTCGCGGGCGCTTTCATAGCTGGAGCCGAAGGCGTCGTTGGCCAGCGTGCCGCCGCTGGTGCCATTGACCCGGAACCATTCATCATCGCCCATGACCTTCTGCAAACCGACGTAGAACGTGTTGCCACCCAGCTTCGCCGAGAACAGGCCCGAAGCGGTGCGGTTGTCCAGTTCGCCTGCCTTGGCGCCACCGTCATCCTTGCCCCAGAAATAGCCCAGGTTGGCGCCCAGTACCCAGTTGCCCAGCGGCTGTTGATGCTGCACCTGGAAGTAGCGCTGCTGGTAGATGTCTTCCAGCTGGGCATACCAGGCGCCGACCAGGGTGCGCTCCTGGTTGAAGCGGTATTCACCGCCGGCGAAGTTGAAGCGGTCCGAGGTGAAGGCTGTGCGCGTGAACAGGCTCATGTCCTGCATGCTGGCGTCGTTGCGCGGGCTGTTCTGGCGGAACTGGCCGCCATACAGGCTCAGGCCGGCCAGCTCGTTGGAGGTGACCTGCGCGCCCTGCAAGGTTTGTGGCAGCGAGCGGCCGTCATCGGCGCGCAGGATGGGCAGGGTAGGTGACCACTCGCCAACCTTGAGTTCCGTCTTGGACACCCGCATCTTGCCCGCCAGCGCCGTGCGGCCAAAGTCGTCCGCCGGGCGCCCGTCGTCATGAACAGGCAGCAACTGCGTGCCGGCGGTGCCCTTGCCGCCATCAAGTTTGATGCTGTAAAGGCCCAGCGCGTCAACGCCGAAACCGACCACGCCGGGGGTGTAGCCGGACTTGAAGTCGAGGATGAAACTTTGCGTCCATTCCTCGGCTTTGCCTTGGCTTGCCGTGCCCGTGTAGTCGCGGTTCATGTAGAAGTTACGCAACGTCAGGCTTGCCTTGGCATCGTCGACGAAGCCTTCGGCCAGGGCTTGCAGTGGCAGGCTGGCTGCCAGTGCGAATGCAGGGACAAGCAGGTACGGGGTGCGGCATTTCATTATTTTTATTCTCCAGGGATGGGCAAAGCGCTGCCTGCCAGCGGCGCATCGGCGCTGGGCAGGTTGAATCAGGGAGCGGTGGGGGTGGCGGCGCGGGACGCGCCGTCACAGGATCAAGCGGGTTGCATCGGTCAGTTTGGCGCTTTGCCGGCCACCGAGTAGCGAACCTGCTGGTTACGGGTCTTCATGAAGTCTTCGATGCTCTGCCCGCGCATGGCGGCGTAAATGTCCAGGTTGGACACACCCAGTACGGCGCCCAGCTTCTCCAGTACGAAGAAGATCACCCCGTAGTGGATCAGCCCACGCCAGTCGCGGCGGCGCAGCAGGTCGCTTTCCTCTTCGCTCAGGCCTGCCTCGCGGTACAGCGCTTCGGGTTCGCTCAGGAAGCGCTGGCGCCACTGCGGCTCGATCATGCGATGCAAGAACTTGTTCAGGCGGTAGCCTTTGGCACTGCGCTCCAAGGTGTAGGGATAGGTGCCCTCAAGCTGCTCAGCCCCTGCCAGCTGATGCTGCATGTGCTGGCGGTGGCGTTCGTTGACCGGTGCCGGCAGTGCCTGGTCGCGGTTTTCCAGCAGCAGGGTGGCAATGCCGGTCATCGACGGCAGGTAGTAGCTTTGGTGCTTGCGCTCAACGTTGGCAGACAACGCGCCACGCATGATCAGCCAGGTGATCACCTCGGCGCCTTCCATGCCGCCGAGCGTGGCGTACTCGGCCAGTGTCATCTCGGTAAGGCGCTGCGGGTCGTTCACCAGCAGGTCAAGGAACTGCGCGTCCCACTCCGGGTTGTTGAAGCCGCAACGCTCGCCGTGCACCTGGTGTGACACCCCGCCGGTGGCGACGATCGCCACCTTGAGGTCTTCGGGGTAGCTCTCGATGGCGCGGCGCAATGCCTGGCCCAGTTTGTAGCAGCGCCGGGCCGTGGGGATCGGCAGCTGCAGTACGCCGACCTGCAGCGGCACGATCTGTACGGGCCAGCTTTCATCGCAGGGCAGCAGCGCCGACATGGGCGAGAAGAAGCCGTGGTCCAGCGGCTTGTCGCGGAAAAAGCTCATGTCGAACTCATCGGCCATCAGGCTCTGGCCGATGTGCCGCGACAGCGCTGCGTGGCCGCCCACTGGCGGCAGGTCCCGCGGGTTGCCCCCTTCATCGGCCACGCCATACTGCTCGTCTACGCCCAGGGTGAAGGCGCTGTAATGGTCAAAGAAGAACGAGGTGATGTGGTCGTTGAAGATATAGAAGAGTACGTCCGGCTGGCGCTGCTGCAGCCACGTGCGGATCGGCTTGAAGCTTTCGAAGATCGGCGCCCAGGCGGCTTCTTCCTGTTTGTCGTGGTCGACTGCGAAGCCGATGGTTGGGGTGTGGGAGACGGCCAGGCCACCAATGATACGAGCCATGCGAAAGTCCTCTGTTACAGGTTACGGCGCGGTTACTGCGGGGTTCGCGCGCAGCCGGGCGTGGCCGTTGGCCAGGATCGCCAGGGCGGCGGCGAATGCCGGCAGGCCGAGGAGGGTGAACAGCAGCGGCAGGCCCAGCCCCAGGCTGAGCACGGCACCACCGATGAGGTAGCCGAAAATGGCCCCGAAGCGCCCGATACCGAGCATCCAGCTTACACCTGTGGCGCGGAACTCGGTCGGGTAGTAGCCAGGGGCGAAGGCGTTCAGGCCGGTCTGCGCACCGCTCATGCAGAACCCGGCAGCCGCCACGCCCACCACCAGCAGGCTCGACTCCAGGCTCAGGGCGCCCAGTGAGACGATGCACAGGCCGCCGAGGGCGTAGGCGATGGCGATGACCCGGTTGGGGTTGCGTCGGTCCATGATCCAGCCGACCACGATTGCGCCCACTGCGCCGCCGATCTGGAACAGGCCCGTGATGGTGGCGGCGCGCTCGATGGACAGCCCGCCATCACGCAGCAGCGTCGGCAACCAGCCCATGGTCAGGTAGATCACCAGCAGGCCCATGAAATAGGTCAGCCACAGGGCCAGGGTGCCCAACCGGTAGCGCTCGCTGAACAGCTGCCGGGCCGGTGCCTTGTGCTGCGTGGTTGGCTCACTGACGATGAAGCGGGTGCCGGCAGCGAAGCGGCCGCCGAGCTTGGCCAAGGCTGCCGCAATCTGGCTGGCCGGTGCCTGGCGTGCAGCAAGGAAGCGGGCGGACTCTGGCAGCAGCCACCACAGCAGGGGCAGCAAAGCCAATGGCAGCAGGCCGCCGGCCAGCAGTACCGACTTCCAGCCGTGATGAGGGATCAGCCACGCGGACAGAAAACCGCCCAGGCCCGAGCCCATGTTGAAGCCGGTGAACATGATGGTGATCATCAGCGAGCGGTTGCGTGTGGGCAGGTATTCGGCAAGCAGGGTGGTGCAGTTGGGCATGGCCGCACCCAGGGCAATGCCGGTCAGCAGCCGTAACACAGCCAGTTCATAGGGGTTGCGGGCGAAGGCGCAGGCCAGGCTCAGCAGGCTGAAACCGCTGACCGCGATCAGCAGCACTGTCTTGCGGCCCAACCGGTCGGCATACGGGCCGGCGGTCAGTGCGCCGATGGCAAGGCCGACCATGCCGGCACTCATCACCGGGCCAAAGGCGGCGCGCGACAGGCCCCAGTCCTGCATCAGCGAAGGCGCGATGAAACCCATGACGGCGACATCGAAGCCATCGAACAGCACGATCAGGAAGCACAGCGACAAGATCAGCCACTGGTAGGCAGCAATGGGGCGGTTATCGATCCAGTCTTTGACATCGATAGGGGCATCGACAGGAGGCTTAAGCATGCGTGGTCACCTTTGTTCTTGTATTGGTGTGAATTGCGCCGGGTTCCGGTAAGGCTTCGAACGTGTAATGGCCCAGCAGCAACCACTCCGCCGGACGACGGCGTGGGGCGGACTGTAATCCCATGGTCCAGGGCAGCGCCTGCGGGATTTCTTTAATGAGATATCCAATTTTTTTATCGCAGACGTCGTGGGGCTAATGTCGCGTCAAGCTGTGCCGCTCGGCAGCAAGCTGTTGCCCCTGTAAACACCTCATGCGCTGCTGGCGTCGTCAGGCTTCCTGGTGATGACGACGCTTACGGTGATTTGTTTCTGAATGTGTGATCTCTCCCGCTCAGTCTTCGTCAAGAAGACTGCCCCTCGCCGTCGTCTGGGGATTGATACAGGGCCTTCCATGCAAACGCTGTTGAACGAGATTCTCGAAGAAGTACGTCCCTTGATCGGCAAGGGCAAAGTCGCTGACTACATTCCTGCGCTGGCGGACGTGCCTGCGAACCAGCTGGGCATCGCTGTCTATGGCAACGATGGCAGTTATCACTGCGCAGGCGACGCGCGGGTGCCATTCTCGGTGCAGAGCATTTCCAAGGTGTTCAGCCTGGTTCAGGCCATTGGCCATTCGGGGGAAGCCATTTGGGAGCGGTTGGGGCATGAGCCTTCGGGGCAGCCATTCAACTCGTTGGTGCAGCTGGAGTTCGAGCGCGGGCGGCCGCGTAACCCGTTCATCAATGCAGGGGCATTGGTGATCTGCGATATCAATCAGTCGCGCTTCGCTGCCCCCACGTTGTCGATGCGCGATTTTGTCCGACGGCTTTCAGGCAACCCCCACATCTCGATCAATACCCGGGTCGCTGATTCGGAATATCAGTTTCGCGCGCGCAACGCTGCCATGGCGTACCTGATGCAGTCATTTGGCAACTTCCATAACGAGGTCGAGACGGTGCTGCGCAGTTACTTCAGTTACTGCGCACTGCAAATGAACTGCCTGGACCTGGCGCGGGCATTCTGCTTCCTGGCCAATGATGGGTTCTGCAAGCACAGCGGTGAGCAGATCCTGACGCGGCGCCAGACCCAACAAGTGAACTCGATCATGGCCACCAGCGGGCTGTATGACGAGGCGGGGAATTTCGCCTTCAGGGTGGGTTTGCCTGGCAAGAGTGGTGTGGGTGGCGGGATCGTGGCGATCGTACCGGGGCAATTTACCGTATGCGTGTGGTCGCCAGAGCTGAATGCGGCGGGCAACTCCCTGGCCGGGATGGCGGCGCTTGAGCTGCTCAGTTCGCGGATCGGATGGTCGGTGTTCTGATCTGCGAACTCAGGGGCCATCAGGCGTCGCCTTGGCGGGTCAGAACGCGTACACCAACGTGGCCGTGGCGCTGCGTGGGCTGCCATACCAGCCGCGCGCGCCAATCGCCGTGTAGTAGGTTTTGTCCAACACGTTGTTGAGGTTCAGTGAAACGCTGGTCTGCGGCGTGAAGGCATATTGAGCCATCAGGTCGACCACGCTGTAGGGGTGCTGGGTGAACGTTTCGTTGTTGGGCCCGGCGCTCTTGTAATACTCGGTACCCTGCCAGCGCACACCACCCCCTACCTTCAACTGTGGCAGGGTCGGCAGGCGGTAGCTGGTGAACAGTTTCAAGGTGTCTCGCGGTATTTCAGTGTTCAGGCGGTCGCCATCCGCATCCTTGCTCACCGCATAGGTGTAGCTGGCCGAGACCTGCCAATCAGGCAAAATCTCGCCCGCCATTTCCATCTCGAAACCACGTGTCTTGGTACCTGATTCGGCACGGTAGGCCTGGTTGCCGTCTGGCGCCAGGTTGCTTCCGTCGGCTACCGCCAGGTTGTCCTGGTGCACCTCGAAAACGCTGAAAGCCGCGGTCAGGCGCTGGTCCCAGAACTCACTCTTCAGACCGAGCTCGTAGTTAACGCCTTCCAACGGGTCCAGGTAGGTCCCGTTGATATCCTTGTTGCTCTGCGGTTTGAAAATGGTGGTGTAACTGGCATAGGCCGACCAGTGCTCGTTGAGGTCATACACCAGGCCAAGGTAGGGCGTGACGACCCCGGTTTCGCTACGTGAGGTGCGGCTTGTCGCGCCGGACGACAGGGTGGTAGAGGTTTCGTCGCGTTTCCAGTCGATCAGCCGCGCCCCGGTAATCAGCGACAGGTCATCGGCCAGGCTCCAGCGTACCGAAGCCACCAGGCCGTACTGGGTTTCATCCAGCGCATCTTCCGAGGACTTGGCATGGATGGCGTCTGGTATCGCCAGCGAACCGTCCCAGGTGTAAATGTTGTCGATGGTCTGGATCGCCCACAGTGGGTAACCGTCGTTGCGGTAGTAGGCGCGGTAGTGACTGGCCCCGAGGTAGGCCTGGTGCTCGCGTGACAACAGCGCGAACGTGCCCGACGCCGACAGGTCGAACGAGGTCTGCCGGGGCTCGCCGGCCCAACGCCCCGTCCAGGTGCTGATGCCACTGCCATCGGGCTTGACGGTGCCGCTGGCAGCGGTGGCGAAGGCGTCGTCATAGCTGCGACGGCTGTGTTCGGCATTCAGTTTCAACTGCCAGCCGTTGTCCAGTTGATGCTCCAGCGTAGTGAATACCGTCTTGGTGCGACGCTTGTGATAGCTCCAGTCCGAAGCCGAATTGAACGCGCGGGAGGGGCTGAAGTGACTGCCATCTGAATTGAACATCGGGAAGCCGTGGTTGCCTGCCCCGTCGTTGTCCATCTCCTGATATTCCGCACCTGCTGTCAGCATCGTGCTGTCGGTGATGTCCCACTCCAGCACCCCATAGGCCACCTGCCTTTCCAGCGATTGGCGGTCGACGTAGCTCTGGCTGTCGGTATTGGAGGCGACAAAGCGCCCGCGGACATTGCCGCTTTGCGTCAACTTGCCAGAAACGTCCAGCTCGGTGCGGTAGTTGTCCCACGAGCCCGCTTTCAAGGTCAGCTTGCGTTGTGTTTCCAGGGTCGGCTTCTTGCGGATCAGGTTGACGGTGGCGCCCGGGTCGCCAGTGCCGGACATCAGGCCCGTGGCACCGCGCACTACCTCTACCCGGTCATAGGACACCATGTCGGAGAGGTCGTCCCTGAAGCCAAAGGTATCGGGGCGGTTGATGCCGTCCACCTGGATGCTGCCGACCTCGAAGCCGCGCACGTAGATAGGGTTGGCGTCGCTTCCGGCGGGCCCCATGCTGTCAACGACCACGCCTGGTGTCTGTTCAAGCACTTGGGCAACATCGTTCAGGTTCTGGTCTTCAATCTGCTGGCGGGTGACCACGCTGACCGATTGGGGTGTCTCGCGTGCAGACAGCCGCAGCCCGGTTGCGGTATTGACCGAGCCGGTGGTGTAGCTGCCGGTGCCTTCGGTGGTGGCACCCAGGGCCATGCTGGAGACGGTGGTTGCCGCAAGCTCCATGGCGCCATCCTGTTCAGCGCTAACCAGCATGAAGTGCTTGTCGCCCGCTGCCTGCACCTGCAAGCCACTGCCTTGCAGCAGTTCTGCCAACGCCTGATGCAGCGCGTAATTGCCGTTCAGCCCTTTGCTGTGCAAGCCTGCGACTGCTTCATGGCTGAAACTGATGACTGCCCCGCTGGCGTCGGCAAACTGGTCGAGTGCGTGAGCCAATGACCCTGCCGGGATGCTGTAACCCACAGGTTCGGCCCAGGCATGTGCAGTGCCCAGCAGCGAGCCCGCGAAGCTGACCGCTAGCGCGGTTTGGCGAATACGGGTGGCGGGGGAGGAAAAGCGAGCGGACATCCATTGACTCCTTGCTGATCGAATACACGTGCTCCCAGTAACAAACGTGTTGTTGACGGAAATACTTAGTAGCAAGGTGCTGATAGGGCTGAGGATCTACTTTGGCAGTAATATCCTCATCGCAGCACAAGGCTGCTCCTGCCAGTGCTGTACAGGCTTTGAAACCGACATGCAGGCTCTCGGTACTTGCCCAGGCAGTGTCGGGCGGCGCCCGTGACCCCGCGCATTCACTGGAAATGGAACCTACCGAAGATGACCCGCCAAGCGTTTGCCCCTTATCAGTGCCTTGCCACTGACTTGCTGAAGTATCTGCCGTCCGACCAGCGTGATGGCTCCCACGACTTGGCCCATATTCAGCGCGTGTGGGTCAATGCGCACCGGATTCAGCGGGTAGAGGGTGGCGACCTTGAAATCTTGCTTGCGGCGACGGTGCTGCACGACTGTGTGGCGGTGGAAAAGCATTCGCCGTTACGTGGGCAGGCCTCGACGTTATCGGCGAACAAGGCTGCATCAGTCCTTGCTGAGATGGGCTGGCCGAGTGGGCGTGTTGAGCAGGTAGTGCATGCGATCAAAACGCACAGTTACTCGGCAGGGTTCGAACCGCTGACACGTGAGGCCTGCATCCTTCAGGACAGTGACCGGCTTGACGCCATCGGCGCGGTGGGTATTGCCCGGTGTTTTTACGTCGCTGGGCGAATGGGGTCGGCGCTCTATGACGTCGAGAATCCTTTCGCGCAGCAGAGGGCGTACCAGGACGGGGCGTATGCCATCGAGCACTTCCAGACCAAACTGCTCAAGCTCGCTTCGGGCTTTAAGACCCAAGAAGGGGCTCGCCTTGCTGCCGAGCGTCATACCCGGCTTGAAACCTTTCTTACCCAGTTCATGGACGAGATTACCGGGGCCGGTTAGTCATGCCGGGCTCATACCGTCCTTGAATTCAGTCAGCCCAGCGCCACAGCGGCTCATCCAGCAACCCAACCCCCCGCAGTTGGGTTTGCCCTTGTATTTTTTCCAGCTCTAGCACATTGCACCCGTCACAGGCTGCCAGCGCGTTGATTAAGGGCGCACTGTGCGATACCACCCAAACCTGGCTACGGCGTGATGCACGAATGATCAGCCGCGCCAAGGCCGGGAGCAGGTCCGCGTGCAGACTGGTTTCCGGTTCGTTCAAGACCATCAGCGATGGCGGCCGTGGTGTGAGCAGGGCGGCCATCAGCAGAAGATAACGCAGGGTGCCGTCCGACAATTCAGCACCCTCGAGCGGGCGCAAAAGACCGTGCTGGTGCAGCCGTACACTGAACAGCCCGCCAGGTGGCGCATTGACCTCCAGACGGCTGCCGGGAAACGCGTCATTCAGCGCTTCCACCAGATCCTCCACATCGCCAATTTCGATAATGGTCTGCAACGCCGAGGCAAGGTTGCGCCCGTCGTGATGCAGTACCGGCGAGCGAGTGCCCAGTTGGGGTTGACGGCAAGGCGCATCACGGTCAATCCGGAAGTGATCGTAAAACCGCCAGCTGTTGATGAACGCGCGCAGGTCACCGATTTCCGGTGCCTGGCGTGGCCGGCCGACGATGTTGAAAAAGCTCTCGCCGCTGTCAGCATGCTGATCGAGCACTGCCCAGCGGTTACCCTCGCGGGCCCGCACCAGGGCATTCTTGCGCTCGACCAGCAAGGAAGAGGGGCGATAGGCGCCAGCGCCCCAGATGGCCTCGCACTTTATTTCAGGGTCGAGCATGAACGCGCTCGGATACGGCAGGGGAATTGGCAGGCCGAGGGTGATGGCAAAACCGAGGTCTTCGGTGGCAAAGCCCAGGCGCAGGCGCCTGACTTCGCTCGGATGCTGGCCTTGGATGGGCACTTCGCCGCGCCGCATTCGTGCGCTGGTTTCTGGGCCGGCCCACCAGGTCGAATCCAGCCCGCCTTCACGGGCGAGGGCTTCGACCACACCGCCCTGTGCGGTTTCGGCCAGCAGGCGCAGCGCCTTGTACAGGTTGGATTTGCCGCTGCCGTTGGCACCGGTCACCAGGTTGAGTTGGCTCAGCGGCAGCACCAGGTGGTTGATCGAGCGGTAGTTGCCGATGGCGAGGGTAGTGAGCATGCAGTGCTTCCCAGCGTGGACCAGGCGACCGATTGTGGCCGAAGCGTGCCTCCCTTGTCAGCCATCCCTGCTGAGGCGGTTGCAAGTGAAGCAGGCGTGCGCACCGTCTATAGTGTGGGGCAACCTCTCTCGCAAAGGATGCTCACATGGCCAGATCAACAATCATGACAGCCGTTGTCACCTCATTGGCGGTGGCCTTGGCCTCTGGCCCGGTGCTCGCCGACCCGGGTAATGGCAAAGGCCAGGGCCAAGGTCAGGGGCACGGCAAGGGCCAGGCGCCGCACGCCCAGGGCCAGGGCAATTCGGGCGGCCACAAGCAGAGCGTCGGCGGCAATGACTGGCACGGCGGCCCGTCCATCGACCGTGGCGATGTACTGGGCATCCTCGGTGGCCACCGCAACTACTGGAGCCCGGGTCCGGCGTTGCCTCCAGGCATTCAGAAGAACCTGGCCCGCGGCAAGCCCCTGCCACCTGGTATCGCCAAGAAACTGGATGGCCGTCTGTTGGGGCAGCTGCCTCACTACGACGGGTATGAGTGGATGCAAGCGGGCGCAGACCTGATTCTGGTCGCCGTGGCGACCGGGATCATCTATGAGGTGTTGAACGGGGCGTTCGACTAAGGCCGCAGGTGCGAGCAGTCCGCTCGGTCCCTGCAGGCGCTGGCGTGCCTGCGATGGGCTGCGCAGCAGCCCAACGGCCTATCAACGCCGCCGCAACACCGCGGCCAGCCCAAGGGTCAGCACCACAGCGCACAGCATGGCCAGCCCGATGGTCACGCCAACGCCCCACGTTTCCAGCAGCCCCGCCAATACCAGATAGAACGCAATCACCCCCACCGCGCCGATCGCATTCCCTCGCACCATTGCCGCCATCCCGGCTCGCCCGCCCTGCACATGGGCGAACACCACCAGTGGCCAGGCAATCACCGGAATCGGCGCCAGCATCCCGCTGGTCGCCGGGCCCAGCCAACTGGCCAGGCTGGTGGTGATCATCAGCAGGGAAGTGGCAGATACCATGCGCAACGGGATTTCCCAGTGCCGGTGCCGGGGGCGGGCCAAGGTATCAGATTTGGGCTCGCGGCCGCTGGCGCGGATCAGCACGCCGATCAGCACCAACGCCACTGCAATCGACAGGTACAGGCTGCCCCAGTGGGTAAAGGCATAGGCGGCCAGGCCATAGAACAGCAACGCCAGCAGTACGGCCACGGCGATGCCGAGTGTGCGCGTGGCCAGCAGGTAGACGGTGTAGGTGGCCTGCACCGCCGCCAGGCCGCCCAGTGCGCCGGGCAATGCGCCCAGGGCGAAGGCCGTGCCCTGTTCCAGGCACAGGAAGGTCATCACCAGCGCCGAGGTGATCGGCAGGCCGGACAGCAATCCGCCTAGCAGGCCGCCCCAGCGCCGGGAGGCGAGGGAGATGGCCCACATCAGCAGGGGGGTGATGGTGAGTTTCAGGTAAAACAGGGTCATTGCGGGTGCATCCACGCTTGATGAAGGTGCGCCCGCCTTCGACATTGGGTAGGGCGCGGAGGAATCAGCCGCGGCTGGCCTCCAAGGCCTGGGCCAGGTCGGCGATGATGTCGTCACTGTGTTCGATGCCGATCGACAGGCGCACCATGTCCCGTGGCACGCCGGCCTTCTCCAGTTCCTCGTCGTTGAGCTGACGGTGAGTAGTGGAAGCGGGGTGGCAGGCCAGTGACTTGGCGTCGCCGATGTTCACCAGGCGTACCACCAACTGCAATGCGTCGATGAAGCGCGCGCCAGCCGCCTGGCCGCCCTTGATACCGAACGACAGGATCGACGCTGGCTTGCCGCCGGTGTAGCGCTGGGCCAGTTCATGTTCGGGGTGGTCGGGCAGCCCGGCGAACTTCACCCAGGCCACTTGCTCGTGGGCTTGCAGGTAATGGGCGACCTTGAGCGCGTTCTCGGTATGGCGCTCCATGCGCAGGGCCAGGGTTTCCAGGCCTTGCAGGATCAGGAAGGCGTTGAACGGCGACAGCGCGGCGCCGGTGTTGCGCAAGGGCACCACACGGCAGCGGCCGATGAAGGCGGCAGGCCCGAAAGCTTCGGTGTAGGTGACGCCGTGGTAGGACGGGTCAGGGGTGTTGAGCAGGGCGAAGCGTTCCTTGTTTTCGGCCCAGGGGAATTTGCCGGAGTCGATGACGATGCCGCCGATGCTGGTGCCGTGACCGCCGATGTACTTGGTCAGCGAGTGCACGACGATATCGGCGCCGTGCTCGAACGGCCGGCACAGCACCGGGGTGGCCACGGTATTGTCGACGATCAGCGGCACCCCGTGGCGGTGGGCGGCCTCGGCCAGCGCAGCGATATCAACGATATTGCCGGCGGGATTGCCGATGGACTCGCAGAATACCGCTTTGGTACGCGCGTCGATCAGCGCTTCGAGGGCGGCGATATCGTCATGGGCCGCGAAGCGGGTGTGGATTCCCATGCGTGGCAGGGTGTGCGCCAGCAGGTTGTAGGTGCCGCCGTACAGCTTGGCCACCGAGACGATATTGTCGCCGGCTTCGGCGACGGTCTGGATGGCGTAGGTGATAGCCGCCATGCCCGAGGCGACGGCCAGCGCGCCAACCCCGCCTTCCAGGGCGGCCATGCGCTGCTCGAGCACGTCGTTGGTGGGGTTCATGATGCGCGAGTAGATGTTGCCGGCAACCTTCAGGTCAAACAGGTCGGCGCCGTGCTGGGTGTCGTCGAAGGCGAAGGAGGTGGTTTGGTAGATCGGTACGGCCACCGCCTTGGTGGTCGGGTCGGGGCTGAAGCCCGCATGGATGGCAAGCGTTTCCAGCTTCATGCAATCGTTCCTTGAGCGTGGGTGGAAGCGTTCGAGCATGCGGCGGCGAGTGGGCA
Organism: Pseudomonas sp. USTB-Z; assembly: GCF_019691255.1. Lineage (NCBI taxonomy): Bacteria > Pseudomonadati > Pseudomonadota > Gammaproteobacteria > Pseudomonadales > Pseudomonadaceae > Pseudomonas > Pseudomonas sp. USTB-Z. Next base: position 100,376 of record NZ_JAECZP010000003.1, on the reverse strand, counting down.
TGGGTCAAGGAGGATCATTCTGGCGGTCCCTGCGTGGCGTTTGCGGCCACTGGGTCGACAGTAAAGATATGCAAAGTTTCCCTGTGCCATCACACCGCAGCTCTAGAATCCTGCCGCTGCCCTATCAGCTAAGGCAGGCAGCAGATCTAGCCTTGTGGAGCGTTTCAATGAAGTCGAAAAACCTTTTGCGCGCAGCCTTGGTGGCGGCGCTGGTATCCGCCTTGTCGGGTTGCTGGATGTTCATGCCGCCGGGAGGTGGCGGTGGTCATGGTGGGGGTGGCCACGGCGGTGGTTTTGGTGGCCATCAGGGTGGCGGCCCGCGCTAAGCTGACCCCGCGACGGACCGCGCCCTCTCGGCCGGGTTGCAAGCGCGTACCCGGCACGGGCGCACGCACCTTGGTCGCCCGAACCGCGCGTGGCACAGCGCCGGTGTTTGCGCTTTAGGGCATGCAGGATGATGCGCTGATCGGCAGTTGATCCTGCTTCACGTCGGGTTCCTGAGGCGAGCGCACGCTGTTCGCCACCCCAAACGGTACATGCACCATCGGCAGGTTTCCCGCTGGCGATTGCAGGTGCGTGCGCTGGTCGTCGAAAAACACATGCGGCTTCAATATCGACAACACCCTGGGTTTATCCATACCGCCTAGAAAAAAGCACTCATCCGGGGATACGCCCCAATCCTTCAAGGTCGTCACGACTCGCTCATGCGAAGGCGCGTTGCGCGCCGTGACGATGGCAATGCGCAGAATCCGCTGGTACGTCGGGTCCTCGGCCAGCTTGCGGTCCTCCAGCATGCGTATCCGCGAAAGCTTGCGGTAAAGGTCTGCCAGTGGCCCCGGCGAATGCGGGGTGCCCTTGTGCATGCGCTCGTGTTCCTGAAAGTCGTCCAGGTTGTCGTTGCGCTTGTAAACACGCTCTGCCTCGTCGTCGGCAATCACGCCATCGAAGTCGAAGGCCACCCGCAGCTCAGTGTCGATTTCATCGTCGTAGATGCGCGTAGGCAGTACACGCCCGGCAGGGTAGTTGGCGTCGATGGCCTTTTGCACATCTTCCTCGTTGGCGCTGAGGAACAGCGAGGCATTGAACGCCGGGATGTATTCGTAGGGCGAGCGGCCCGACATGAATGCCGCGCGGGTGATGTCCAACTGATAGTGGCTGATGGAGCGGAATACCCGCAGGCCGGTTTCCGGCGAGTTGCGCGAGAGCAGCACCACTTCCACCGGCAACTGGTCGGGGAACGCCTTGTTGATGCTCAGGAAGCGGCGAATGAACGGGAGCGCCACCCCACTGGGGAACGGCTCGTCCAGGTTCTGCTCCTGGTGTTGGCGGTAAGCCTCGACACCTTGTGTCTGGTAGATGTCATCGGAAACGGAGAGGTCGAACAGCGCACTCGAGGCAACGCCGATGACCAGTTTTTCTTCAATGGGGTAGGGCATGAAGCGGCTCCTGCGAGTGGCATGAAGGCAAGTGTACGCGCACGTTCTGACGAAAGCCGTCAATTGCGCGACTGAGCAGTGGATCCGTTGATGTCATTTTGATAGCTTCTCGCCCCTTACCGCAGTATCCGGACAGTGATTGATGAACCAGCTACATGAACACGGCACCCTGACTCCGCTTGCCGAGGTGAATGGGAACACGATGCACGAGCCCCACGATGAGGCAGACGCGTCGGCCCAGCAGGCCACCGGGCATGACGCACTGCAGGCCAGTATCGAGGCGCTGAATAAAAAGCTCGTGGCAACTACCCTGGCCCGTGTGCAGAAGGAAGGGGCGATTCGCAAGCACCTTGAGCAGTGCCAGCAGCAACTGGCCGCCAGCAATCAGGCTCGGGAGGGGCTGTCCATCACGGTGACCACGGCACTGAAGAAGCTCGCGCTGGCAGCGAGCACCCAGGCAGACCGTGTGGACAGTGTGGAGACGCGCTTGACCGGCCTGGCTGAGCGCCAATGTCAATGCGTGGCGCAGTCAGCAGCCGGTTGGCCCGCGTACCTGGAACGTCATGGAGTGTCGTTGGTCGCCTTGGCCGTGGCTGTGTTTACGCTGGGGCTGCACCTGTTTGGGTAGTGCAACCTCAAGGCTGCACTGGGTTCAAGCGTTGAAGTGCCAAAGCTTGCGGGTTGGCGACGTTCTTCGGCACCCCTTCGAAAAACGCCAGCACATTGTCGAAGGCGTCACCGAAGTACAGCTCGTAGCCGTTCTTCTCCACATACCCCAGGTGGGGCGTGCTGAGTACACGTGGGTGACGCAGCAGTGGATGGGCCGGGTCGAGTAACGGCTCCTCCTCATAAACATCCACCGCCGCGTAGCCCGGCCGCCCGACATCCAATGCCTGCAGTAATGCGCCTGGTGCAATCAGTTCCGCGCGGCTGACGTTCACCAGCAAGGCGTCGGGCTTCATGTGGGACAGGTCGTCGAAGGTCACTCCATGGCGTGTCTGGTCCGAAAGGCGCAGGTTCAGGCTGACAATATCCGCCTCGGCAAAAAACGCCTCACGCGAGGCGGCAGCAGCGTGGCCATGGGCTTTGGCTGCGGCGCGGCTGCTGTCACTGCCCCACACCAGCACGTGCATGTCGAAAGCCTGCGCATAACGCGCCAGGCGCTGGCCGATCTTGCCATAGCCCCAGATGCCCAGCGTCTGCCCGGCCAGCGCCTGGCCCAGGTTGACCTGCCATTGGCCTTGGCGGAAGGCATCAATGGCCGGCACCAGTTGCCGGCGGGCATTGAGGATCAGCGCCCAGGCCAGTTCGGCAGGCGCTACCGGCGATCCGCGCCCCTCGGTCACGGCAATGCCGCGCGCAGTGCAGGCAGCCAGGTCAAGGTGGCTGGACACCTTGCCGGTCTGGCTGATCAGCTTGAGGTTGGGCAGGCGGTCGAGCAAGGCAGCGTCGATGCGTGTGCGTTCGCGGGTGAGTACCAGGGCGTCGGCATCGGCAAAACGTGCGGCAAGTTGTTCCAGCGTGGCAGGCGGGAGCTCATGAAGGACGCTGACAGCATGCCCGCTCAGCTTGCCGAAGCAATCGAGCGTACGGATTACATCCTGGTAGTCGTCGGGAATGACAATACGCATGTTGGTCTGACCCGGTCGGTACAGTGAAGTGTCGAAGATAACCTAACGGGCGGTTTCGGTGTCAGATCGGGCTGCAGTCGTCGCACACCATCACCGGCTCATGCGCGCCATCAAGCAGCTTCACGAACTGCCCGCCGATGAACCACGCCGGCCACGCTCTTCAGCACGCACCCCAACACCACCGCCGTCCCTGCACTGGCAAAGATCATTTCCCGCCCGGCACTCTGTTGCTGCAACGCCACTAACGCCGGCGCTGCCGCCGCGGCCCCCAGTTGCAGCGCACTGACCCAGGGTGTCAACGTGCCGCGTGGGTCATTGGTGGCAATTGCCCCCATGTAGTAGGTTAGCGCCAGCACCCAGCCGAAGTTCATCAGAAACAGTGCCATGCACAGCTGATCGGCATCATGTGTATAGCGCGCCAGCAGGGTGATTGACACAAGCACTACCAGCGAGCCCAGGCCGATCATCGGGCCGCGGCTCACCCGTGCGCCCAGCAGGCTGGGCAGGGCGCCGCCAGGCAAGCCACCCAGTATCCCCAGCCCGAACGCCCAGCCCACATCCACCGCCTCGATGCCACGTTCGCGCGCCAACTGTTCGACAAACCCCCACAACGAATAGATCGCCAACTGCAGGCACAGCATCCCCAGCAGGGCGTAGCGCCCGATAATCGCTGAGCCGGCGCCTGGCTGCGCCAGGCGCACGGGGGTTACACGCTGCAGCCGTACCGGAATGAACAACGCAGCCATAGCGACCAGCACGAACCAGAAACCCAGTGATGCAATCGCCGTGCGGTGACCGAACTGCTCTGCCAGTTGTGGCAGACAGGTCGCGTACAGGGCAAAGACAGCGGTTTGAATCAGCAGCGACAGGCCGTACGAGCGATCCTGGCCCGGCAGCCGGCCAAGCCCGCTGATCGACCCGGCATACAGCAGGCCCGCAGCGATACCACAGGCAAAACGGCACAGAATCAGGTTCGTCAAAGTGTCCAGCGCAGCGCTGAGGAGGTTCAACATCAGCGCTGCAAAGGCTGCCGCCAGGTACAGCCCACGGCCACTTGGATGACGCCTTGGTATCGATAGCAGCAGGCAGCCGAGCAGTGTTCCGCTCATTTCACTGGAAAGTACCCAGCCCTGTTGGCTAAGGTCCAGATGCAACCGCTCGGCCAGCAGGCCGATGAAGATGGGTTGTACGCCAATGATGATCAAGGCCGTGGCGGCGATGTAGATCAGCGCAGCACGCAGAAGCAGGGTGTTGTTATTGTTGTGCATGGTCGGGTCCGGGGTCAGGCGCGGGGCAGGGTACCTGCGTCGTGGGTGATGCGGCCGTTCATTACGGTCAGCGCTACTTCGGTATTGCCGATCTGGTAGCGGTCCAGTTCGAACAGGTCCTGCTCCAGCACGATGATGTCGGCACGCTTGCCAACGGTGATCGAACCGATTTCCCGTTCCAGGCCCAGTTGGTATGCACCGTTGAGGGTATAGGCGGCGATCAGTTGCGGGATACTCAGGCGCTCGTCGGCATCGGGCATCACAGGGGCATCGGGTTCGCCACTAAGCTGGCGGGTGTGGCCCGATTCGATGTGTTCCACCGGCTTGTGCTGGCATCGGCATTGGCACACCAGGCCGTCCATGCCGATGGACACGGTCACACCTTGGTCGATGAAGCTGCGGAATTTATACATCGACGCCCAGCGTGGGTAGCCATAGGTCTGCTGGATGGCCTCGGCGTAGGCGTCGACCACGCCCCACTGCAACTGGGTGTTGGCCATGACGCCGATACGGCGAAAGCGCGGTATGTCGTCGGGGTGGGTGAGAAAGGCGTGAGTGATGACGTGACGACGGTCGCGGGGCGGATTGCTGGAGAACGTGCGCTCGAACACGTCCAGCGCCATGCGCACGGCGGCATCGCCCACTGCATGCACCATCACGTCGATACCGAGGGCGTCGGCCTTGCGCACATGGCCCTCGAACACTTCCTCGGGCATGGTCGTCGACCCGCAGCTGTGTGGCTTGTCGCAATAGGGCTCGAGCAGGAACGCGGTGTGGTTCAGCTCGGTCCCGTCCAGCATCAGCTTGAGGGTCTGCGCCTTGACCAGCGGCGAGTCGTAGCGTTCGCGCATGGCCTGCAGCCGCGTGACCGGATCGTCCTCGGTGCCCATGTTGATGTAGCTGCCGACCACCCGCAGTTTCAGGCGCTCCTCACGCTCCAGTTGCTGCAGGGTTTCATACAGCAGCGACTGGTCGCCAGCGGGGTCGAGGAACCCGGCATCGAATACCGTGGTAATCCCGGCCGCCACCAGTTTCTCTTGCCAAAAAGGAATCGAGCGCAGGTACAGGTCGATGCCTGTCGGTAGGTAGCCGGCTTCGCTCAGACGTTGCATCAGCAGCGAATAGGCGGCGCAGTCAATGATCACACCCGTGGGCTCGCCGGTGATCGGGTCCTTTTCGAACCAGCTGGCGCCCTCTTCTACTGGCGGGGTGTTGCGGTCGATGCCGGCAGCGTTCAGGGCGAAGCTGTTGACCCACATGGTGTGATAGTCGGTGGACAGCAGGCACACGGGCTTGTCCGCACAGATGGCATCCAGTACTTCGCGGCGCAACATATGCCCAGGCATCAATGGCTGGATCCAGCCCATGCCGGTAATGGCTTTTTCACAGGGGTTGGCCTCGACGTAGGCCTGGAGCAGGGCCAGCACCTGTAGCGGGTCGGTATGGTTGACCAGCGCCTGAAAGGCAAAGGCGGTAGAGGAAAAATGCCAGTGAGACTCGACGAAGCCCGGCAGCACCAGTTTGCCGCCGGCATCCAGCAGGCGTGTGGCAGGGCCGGCGTATGCCATGACGCTGCCGTGGTCGCCCACGCAAACGATGCGTTCGCCGCAGATGGCCACCGCCTCAGCCCAAGGCCTGTGCGGGTCGACCGTGTAGATGCGGGCATTGTGAATAATGAGGTCTGCGGCGGTGGACATGGCAACTCCCAGGTCAGAATGGAGCATTAGTTTTGAGCTCATTAAAACTTTTAGTCAATAAAATATTTTTACGGCGCAGCTTTGCGTTATGCTGTGCGCCGACGTGTACGATTCGAAAAAAGGTGTGAATGTGAGCGGACTGCGCGAGCAGCAGAAGGCGATGCGTCGTGAAACCATCAGCCGAACGGCGCTAGGCCTGTTTGAAACGCAGGGTTACCAGACCACCACCATGGAGCAGATCGCGCGCTTGGCCGCAGTGTCGGTGCCCACGGTGTTTGCTTATTTCGGCAGCAAGCAGGAAATTTTGCTGGAGAAGCTCCGCGAGGCCGACCACCGGGCGGTGACCGAAGCCCGGCGGCGCCTGCCGGAATTCGACGATGCGCTGGAGGCCCTGTGCTGCTACGAAGCGCACTTGACCGATTACGCATTCGAGGTGCTGCCTGCACCGCTCTGGCGCGAGATATTGCCGCCGTTGCTGCCGTTGCTGGGGGCTGAGCAGCAGGGCGTGCCGGATGCCTACAGGCGCGTCAACGACGCGTTGGTCAACGAGTTGAAATGCCTGCTACAGGACTTGTGCGACAGCGGCAGGCTGGCGGCTGGGCTGGACGTGGGCTATGCGGCGTTCCTGATCAACGATTACGGGCACCTTCAGTTGCTGCGCCTTTGCAGCCGCGAGCCGCTGGACATGACGGCACACCGGGCGGATGTGCGGCGGTTCATGGGCTTTATCCTGGCCGGCATGCAAGCGCGATGAGACTGATCAGGGCGCGCGTGGGCGGCCCTGTCGCGACATGAGGCCGACCCTACAGGCCGCCAGATAGCTGCTCCACCAGAAAATCCACAAACACCCGCACCCGCGCCGGCATCGCCGGGCCGCCGACGAACACCGCATGAATCGGTTCCCGATCACCCGGGTTGTAAGCCTCCAGCAACGGCACCAGTTGCCCGCTGGCCAGGTCATCGGCCACGGTAAAGGTGCCGATACGCGCCACGCCGGCGCCCAGCCTGGCCAGCTGCGCCAGCGCTTCGCCGCTGCTGCATTCGATATTCCCTTTAACCTTCAGTGAGAATGTATGCCCGTCGCGGTGAAACGGCCAGTCGGGCATCGCGCGGCGGAAGTTGAAGCGCAGGCAGTTGTGCCGGGCCAGGTCTTCAGGTTCAAGCGGGGTACCGTGGCGTTGCAGGTAATCGGGCGAGGCCACCACTACCTGGCCGGTCTCGCCAATGGCGCGAGCGCTCAACGAGCTGTCCGGCAGGTGACCGAAGCGCAGTGCCACGTCGGCCTGGCCGCCGAGAATGTCAGCCACCTCGTCGCTGAGGGTCAGGTCAACCAGCACTTGCGGGTAGCGTGCGCTGAAGGCCGCCAGCAGCGGCACTACGGTCAACCGGGCATGGCCCAGCGCAGCGCTGACCCGCAAGCGCCCGCGTGGCACGCCTTGGTCAGTGATGGCTTCTTCCACTTCCAGCATGTCCGCCAGCACCCGCCGTGCGCCGCGCAGGTAGGCCTCTCCCTCGGGGGTGAGGGTGAGCGCCCGGGTCGTGCGCAGCAGCAGGCGGGTACCCAGGCGCTGTTCGGTGCGGGCGAGAATGCGGCTGACCGCCGAGGGCGTCAGGCCTAGCGCTCGGGCGGCAGCAGACAGGCTGCCCGCTTGCGCCACCTTGACAAAAATCTCCATCTCGCCGGATCTGCCACTGAAGTCCATTTGTGCCTCTCAAGCAAAGGTGGTTCGCAAAAATGCAGTCTAGTGCGCATTTTAAACGGATCGTAGCATTTGCGGCATAGATAAGGAGCTTGCCATGCGTATCAATCCACCGCTTATCGCACTCGCCATCGGTGCCTTCGGCATCGGCGTTACAGAGTTCGCCCCCATGGGCATGTTGCCCAGTATCGCTACCGACCTTGGCGTTTCCATCCCTGCTGCCGGGCTGCTGGTCAGTGCCTATGCCATCGGCGTGCTGATCGGCGCGCCGCTGATGACCCTGGCCACGGTGAAGATCCCGCGCCGTTACCTGTTGATCGGGCTGATGGCCATTTTCACCTTGGGCAACCTGATGTCGGCCCTGGCCAGCGACTACGCCAGCCTGCTGGTGGCCCGCGTGGTCACTTCACTCAACCACGGCGCCTTCTTTGGCATCGGCTCGATCGTCGCGGCCAGTGTGGTGCCGCCGGCGAAGCGCGCCGGGGCCGTGGCTGCAATGTTCATGGGGTTGACCCTGGCCACCATCGGCGGCGTGCCGTTGGCGACCTGGTTGGGTGAAATGCTGGGTTGGCGCACGGCGTTCTGGGGGATTGCCGGGCTTGGCCTGGTGGCGATGACCACGCTCTGGTACGCACTGCCCAATGTTGCGTCGCCCAAGGGCGAGGGTGCCCTGGCCGAGATCCGTGTGCTGGGCCGCAGGCCGGTACTGGCGGCCTTGTTGCTGACCGTGGTGGGTTCCAGCGCCATGTTCACGGTGTTCACCTACATTGCGCCGATCCTGCAGCATGAAGCGGCGGCGTCCACCCCTTTCGTGACGGCCATGCTGGTGCTGTTCGGTGTCGGCCTGACCTTGGGCAACGTGTGGGGCGGCAAGGCGGCGGACCGCTCGATCGATCGTACCCTGATCCTGTCACTGGCTGGGCTGATTGCCGTGCTGCTGGTGTTTCCGCTGGTACTGGACTGGCCGCTGCCGACTGCCCTGGCGATCCTGGTTTGGGGGGCGGCCAGCTTTGCCCTGGTGCCGCCGCTGCAAATGCGGGTCATGGAAGCGGCCAAGGATGCGCCCAACCTGGCCTCGGCGGTGAACATTGGCGCGTTCAACCTGGGCAATGCGATCGGTGCGGCGCTGGGCGGCGCGGTGATCAACGCCGGGCTGGGCTACCCGGCGATTTCCCTGGCGGGGGCTGCGATGGCGGCGCTGGGGCTGGTGCTGGTGCTGCTGCTTGCCTGGCGTGGGCGAGGGGTGGTAGCCGGGCGGCAGGTTGCGCTGTAACAGGCCGGAACCTTGGGGCACCTTGCGCCCCTGGATACACGTCCTTGCGGGTACTACGGGGTACCGTTTCGGCCATGCAGGTGATAGGCAGGGCGCTCGCTCAGGCGCTCGTAATAATCGCGCACCGCGGGCAGGTGCGGGTGCTCGAACGGCGTTTCGAACCAGCGGTTGACCGACAGGCCGATCGGGATGTCGGCCAGGGTGAACTGGCTGCCGGCCACATAGGCACCGGTGCCGGCCAGCTGGCGGTCGAGGATGCGCATGTAACGTGACCACTCGGCACAACCGGCAGCCAGTGCTTGCGGGTCCTGGTGAGCGGGCGAATGCCTGACCAGCGACATGAACGCGTAGCTCCAGGAGCGGTTAAGGTCCGAGGCCTGCCAGTCGATCCACTGGTCGATCCTCGCCCGCGCCTGGGCTTCGCCGGGATAGAACGCGGTGGCGCCGTAGCGGCTGGCCAGGTAACGGATGATGCTATTGGATTCCCACAAGGTGAAGTCGCCGTCCTGGATTACCGGAATCATGGCGTTGGGGTTCAGCGCGAGGAACTCGGTGCTGTCAGTGGCCTTGAAGCCAGAACCCCAGTCTTCGCGCTCGAACGCGATCTCGAATTCGGCGCAGGCCCACAGGACTTTTCGCACATTGATGGAAGAGGCTCTTCCCAGTATCCGCAGCATGGTGTTCGTCCTTGTGTGGGGGAGGTTGATCGTCCGCCACTGCCGGGGGGCGGGTCAAGTGGGCTGAGCGGTGGCTCGGCGCTCCCTGTGCAGGGTTCTTGTAGTCCATTTCCTAAAGTGACCCTTTCCACCCCTTTGTCATTGTAATGGGGCAGGCAGCGGCCTAGCCTCGGCAAGCGCCTAATCTTGAGGAATGGACATGGACAGCGAAACGCCGAAAAACAGCAGCAAGCCCTATGTCGTGCAAGCCGCGAGCCGCTTTGGCAACAGCGATGCCGAACTGGTGCAAATGAAACCGCAACTGCCAATACGCACCGCACTGATGGAAGCTTCGGGCATCATGGGCTGCATCACCGAGATCACCCGCAGGGCCATCGACAGGCCTGACGACCGCCAGGTGATGATGAAGGCCACGTACTACCTGGCGGGGATGGCCAAGTCACTGATCGACGGCCAGCTGCTGCAGATACGTCAGGCGCGCGAAGGCGGGGGCGAAGCCTAGCCAGGCTTGCCTGGGGGGCGCGAACTTGGCACCCTTGGGCGGTTTAATCGTCTGTAACACGACAGAAGGAAGCATGCATTGAGCTGGGACAAGGTGGGGAAGCTTCTCGTCGCCGTGCTGATCGGCCTGATGGTCCTGTTGGCCGCCTACGCGTTGCTCAGGGGCAATCCGCGCCTTGAGGCGTCACTGACCTATGCCTACCTCACTTACCCCAGCCAGTTCAGCGAGCGGATCAGCAAGGCCAGCGAACAACTGAAGTACGAGCAGTTGCAGGGGCAAATCAACGGTATCGTTCAAGGCCAGCTGGGCCATGATCAGGTCGAGCGGCTCATCGAAATGGCGCAGGCCCCTTATGCCCAGCTGTTCGCCAAGCCTTTCGAGGCCGGGCTGGTCGACCACCGTACCGGCCTGCTGATCGAACTGCACAACAGTGGTGATGCGCAGGTCCGGCAGGTGAAAATCCGCCTGCCAGCCAAGGGCCTGGTGCAGGTGCGCGATGCTGCCGGCAACGACACGCTGCTGGAAACCGCCATTGCCCAGGTTGATATCCCGGCTATCGAGCCTGGTGGCACCTGCAAGGTGTGGGTGTATTTCGATGCCGACTACTCGCAGATCCGCCATGGTGGGGTCAGTATCAGCCATGCCGATGGTGAGGCCAATGTGCAGGTGTACCGCGAGGTCATCGGTTTTCCGGCCATGGTTGCCCGTTACAGCCGTGAGCTGATGATGCTGCTTGGCATACTGGCGGCCAGCGTACTGGGCTTGGCCTATGCCTGCCTGGCACGTCGTGGCCCGCGGTAAAACAGCCTGCAGAAAGATGCGTGCATGTGTTCTGCGATCAAGGGTCATTTGCTGAAAACGCAACACGCCCCCGCAGACGACCCTCTATAGTGCTCGGCATGACGAACCCCCTGCCGAGCCTGCCTGATGATCCCTTCTCTGGACGCCATTTTTTCTCGCCTGCGCCTGCGCCAGTTGCGTTTGCTGATCGAGCTGGACCGCTGCGGCTCGCTGCACAAGGCAGCTGAAGCCATGACCATTTCCCAGCCCGGTGCCACCAAGGCCCTGCGCGAGGTCGAGGAGGTGCTGGGCGTACCGTTGTTCCAGCGAATGCCCAGCGGCCTGGTTGCCAACGACGTGGGCCGCTGCGTGGTGCGCTACGCGCGGCTGATCCACAGTGACCTGGGGCATCTGCGCGAAGAGGTGTTGGGCATCGTCCAAGGCCAGGGCGGGCGGCTGGCGGTGGGCAGTATCATGGGGGCTATGCCCACACTGGTCAGCGCCCTCGGGCGCTTGCGCCGCAAACAGCCGCAACTGGCAGTGGAAATCGCCGAGAATACCAGCGCCAACCTGCTCGTCCAGCTGGACGAAGGGCGCCTGGACTTGGCTATCTGCCGGCCAGGGCTGGGCCGCAACGCGGCGGAATATGGCTTTGTCGAACTGGCCCAGGAGCCGCTGGCGGTGGTCGCGCATCCGCAGCATCCGCTGGCCGGGGTGGCGGCACTCAAGATCAGCGACCTTAGCCATTATCGCTGGGTGGTTTATCCGGCCAACATGCCCATGCGCCAAGCGCTGGAACGCGAGTTGAGCGAGGCTGGGGTGGCGGTGTCGCGTTATCCGCTGGAGACCTTCTCCACCTTCGCCACCTTCATGCTGCTTGAAGATGACCCGACATTGGTGGCGGTCATTCCCCGTGCAGTGGCGGCCTTTGCCGAGCAGCGCGGGTTGCTGGTGTCGCTGGCGGTGCCGCTACGGGCGCTGAGCGAGCCGTTCGGCATCGTGCACCGGGTCGCGGCGCTGTTATCGCCTGCGGCACGATTGCTGGTGGAGGAACTGACGGCGGGTGAAGTGTGACGCTACCCCTCTATTCCCAGCCCGTTGTCGAAGCGCTGGTTGGGATAAGCGGCGGTTATCGGTGGATCAGTTCTTTTCATTATCGGTGGCCCTGTCCTGTGCTCTAGAGTGCCCCCCGGCAGTGCCTGTCAGTCACCCTGTAACCCTGATTGCATCAAGGAGCAAACCAATGGATCTAGGCATCACCGGCCGCTGGGCCATCGTCTGCGCGGCCAGCCAAGGCCTTGGCAAAGGCTGCGCCGAAGCGCTGGGCAAAGAAGGCGTCAACCTGGTCATCAATGCCCGTACCCAGGCCACCCTGGAGCAGACCGCCAGCGAGTTGCGCAGGGCCTGCCCGGGCATCGAGGTCCATACCGTGGCAGGTGATGTGGCCGACCCCAAGGTGCGCCAGGCGCTGTTGGCGGCCTGCCCGCAGGTCGACATTCTGGTCAACAACGCCGGTGGCCCGCCACCGGGGGACTTCCGTGATTGGGGGCGTGATGACTGGCTGAAGGCGCTGGACGCCAACATGCTCACGCCCATCGAGCTGATCAAGGCGGTGGTAGATGGTATGGCCGAACGTGGGTTTGGCCGGGTGGTGAACATCACCTCCGGCGCGGTGAAGGCACCGATCGACATGCTGGGTTTATCCAACGGTGCCCGCAGTGGCCTGACCGGATTCATTGCCGGCCTGGCCCGGCAGCAGCGCCTGGCGGGCCGCAATGTGACACTCAACAACCTGTTGCCTGGGGCGTTCGACACGGCGCGCCTGCAAAAGACCTTGAAGGCGGCGGGTGGTGATGTGGAAGTCACTGCCCAGGCACGGCGCAAGGCCATTCCGGCGTCGCGTTTTGGCGAAGCCGCGGAGTTTGGCGCGTATTGCGCATTTCTGTGCAGTGCGCATGCCGGGTACATCACCGGGCAGAACCTGCTGATCGATGGCGGGGCGTATCCAGGAACCTACTGACGCCGTTGGCGCTATTGCTTGCAGCCGCCTTCGCCCTCATGCAGCGCCAGGCTCTGGCGCAATTGTTCAATCATGGCCGCACGTAGCGCCTGCGGCGCCTGGATGCGGATCGAACCCGCCTGGGACAGCAGCCAGCCCATCAGCGCGCGGTTGTCGTCGACGGTGGCCACCAGCGCGGCGCCGCCGCCAGCCTGCGGCGTCAGTTGCATATCGACGGACAGGGGTGACTGTTCCAGGCGGCGGGCCAGCGCGTCATCGACCCAGGCATACAGTACAACGTGTGTCGGGGGGGTAAGTGCGTCGGGTTGCAGCTGCTGCGCTTCGCCCAGGCTCAAGCCCGGTTGCCAGTACCAGCCATAAGGCATGCCTTTACTGTTGCACTGTAGCGGGAACAGTGCGGCGAGCTCCACCAGGTCGCGCTCGACGGTGCGTTTGCTGGTGGAATGGCCCACGGTTGTCAGGGCAGCCTGCAACTGGGTGGAGCTCATGCCTGGGTGGCGGCCGGGCAGTAACTTGAGCAGTTGCCACTGGCGGGCGATGGTGTGGCGGGTCGGGTGGCTGGGCAAAGGGCTCATCCTTGAAGACAGGCACCAAGCCTGCCTGGGTAGTGGCGTTTAGCTATTGCCTAGCATACCTTGTCACAAGATGGGATCCAAGTTGTGGCATCAGGCCTCGGTCAAGTGGTGCGGCGCCTGAGCGACCTGGACATCCAAACCCGCAAGCCACTGGACATTGCCGTATGGACCAACGAGGAGGGCGCGCGCTTCATCCCGGCCCTGTTCGGCTCGGCGGTGTCCACTGGCAGCCTCGCGCTGGCCGAGGCGCTGGCCATTCGCGATGCCGATGGCGTCAGTGTCGCCGACGAACTGCACCGCACCGGGTACGCCGGCCAACGCCCGCTGGTGTGCTGTCAACTTTGATTGAAAGTGTACTTATTTTCGAGCATGAATTTTGGTGCAGTCCATTTTGGACCTTTCACATATCCACCGGCTTTTTGCTCAATCAAGCCGTCGCTCGTCATTTTTCTGATCAGTTCGATGAGGCCAATGCAGTCACCTAAGTGAATCCAATTGTTCTGGGTGTAAAGCCTGTCTAGTTGCGGGTGGGAGATGCCAGTGCCTCTGGTGAAAAATAAAATTACATTCGTAGGAGATTCGTTTTTAATTACATCGTGAATGGTATCCATGGTTTTCCCGCTCAAGCTGGATTACCTCTGCTTCTAGCGCTTGCGCTGTATATAATAGCTCGGCGTCTGATTCAGGCTGATAGTCTTCAAAAGTGGCTGCGTGAATATTGTTCCAAGTCTCGCCGCCATCAGTTGGTAGAATTTTATCAGCAATGCCAAGGGCGCGGAGGTGCTCAAGCCCCCTTATTTCATGTATGAAAAATCGCTTGTCGATGTCGGTTGCTTGTAGTGTGCGCTGTAGATTTTTTTCGAGTCTATCTATCATCATTTTGTTCGCGCCTGACGGCAGAAGTCGACTTGTTTGTAATTTGACTAACTCGACGCCGCCTGCTGTGATCCGGGCCTCTCTCCAATCCATTCGTTCGATTGGGCCCCCCGGCTTTGTCCAGGTTGTAGGGGTGTCAGCTGTAAGCCCCTATAATTCTCACGCCGGGATAGGGAGAATTGAAAACCACATACAGTGGCGGTAGGCCTGACTCTGGCGGGAAGCAGTAGATGCAGTCTTTATAATTCGGTGGCTCATGAGGCACAACACTTCTTCTTAACTTCTTTGATCACACAGTTCAAACCTGCTCCCTGCCCCAGTCACTTTCCTGCACCTGCTCCTTGTAGTCACAGGCTCTAACGCGCCAGGAATATTTGGGGGCGAGAGGAGCAAGCGCGAAGGGGGTGATGGAGCCAATAAGTGCAGGCCACAACATCTTCAACGTCTGTGAGATGTCGTGGCGCGCGGGCGGCGCTCAATCCCACAGGCGGTGCGGATGTCGTGGCGAACTACATCCCACTCCGGCGCACATGCTTGACGAAGACCTTCTCCAACAACTCCCACATCGCCGGGTCCGTACTGAAGGCCACGTTGAAGCGCATCCACCCGGTCGCTTTGGCGTCGACCATGAACAACTGCCCAGGCCCAAGCATGATGCCTTTCTCCAGCGCATCGTCCAGCAACGCTGCACTGTCGGGAATCGCCGGGTGGCGGGTCCAGATGTACATGCCTTCATCCGATTCGGTGAACAGTTCGAAGCCTAATCGATGCAGATGCCGGCCAACTTCCTGGTGCGCCTCGGCCAGCCGCTGGCGCAGGCGCTTGAGGTGCTTACGCCAGCGCCCGTCGATGATCGCCGCATACACCACGCGCTCCATCACCTGCGAAGTGGTCAGGCCTGAGCGCATTTTCAGGTGCAGCAGTTTTTGCATCAGCTCGGGGTTGGCCAGCATGTAGCCGACCCGTACGTTGGGTGAAATGCTCTTGGAATAGCTGCCCACGTACACCACCTGCTGCAGATGGTCGAGGCTGGCCAGGCATGGCTGCGGCTCGGCGACCATGTCGGCGTACAGGTTGTTCTCCACCAGGCGGAAGCCATGCTGGCTGGCCAGTTGCAGCAGGCGGTGCAACTGCGGCAGCGGGGTGCGCGAGCACGTCGGGCTGTGCAGGTGCGGCTGGGTGAAGAACGCCGTCGGGCGGTGGTGGGTGAGCAATTGCTCCAGCTGGTTCAGGTCGTAGCCGGCCGGTGTACGTGGCACGCCTACCAGGGTTGCGCCTTGGGTGCGCAGAATGCTCATGAGGTTCGGGTAGCCGGGGTCGTCCACCAGCACCACATCGCCCGGGCGTACCAGTGTGCGTGCGGCCAGGTCCAGGGCCTGGCTGGCGCCGTGGGTGAGCATCAGCTGTGCTGGGTTGGCGACGATAGACAGCTCTTGTTGCAGGTTCTGGGCGGTCAGCGCACGCAGCTCCATCAGGCCCATGGGGTCGCCGTACCCCGACAACTCCAGCGGGCTGCCGGCCACCTGGCGCAGGCCGCGGCGCAGGCCGTCTTCGTACATCCAGTCGTTGGGCAGCCAGCCGCACCCCGGTTTGTACGGCAACTGGCGGATTTCGAAAATCTGCTGCAGGTACCACTCGGAGTTGAACGTTGGTCGACTGGTGTCGGCCTCGGTGTTGTGCTGCTCCAGCAGTTCGCCCGCCGCACGGTTGACGAAGAACCCCGCATTGCCACGGCTCACCAGCAGCCCCTGGGCGACCAGGCGGTCGTAGGCCTCGACCACGGTGAAGGTACTCACCGAATAGCTGGCGGCAAAGGCGCGGATCGACGGGACCTTGGCGCCTGGCTTGAGGGTTTGGTTGTCGATCAGCTCGCGCAGCCCATCGATGATCTGGTTGACCAGCGGGGTAGAGGAGTCTGGATGTAATTCGAACATTCGGGGCCTTCAGGGTGCGTATCGCCTGGCGTCTGCAGGGTGTACTGCATGGGCGACCTATACAGTGCAGTGCGAGATTCATGCCACTGTGCATGGCTCTCTGCGTTGGACATTTTTACATTAGGTGTCGGATATCGCCACATAAAGCATGTTCAGTTCGCCTCAGGCAGTCGCCCTGGGGCGCGTCAGCAGGCCGCCATGGAAGGCCTGCGTGTGTAAGTTCACACCATCCTGCCCGCATTAGCACTGATGTACAGGTGAAATCGCCAGCCATCGGGGTTTCACAGTTTTCCTTGGATAAAAAGAAGCACGGGGTACACAACTGATGGACGCAACATCCACAACCACCACCGCGAAAAGCAGGCACGAGAGCAAGCTCAGTGCCTCGCTGAAGTCGCGCCACCTGACGATGATGTCGATCGCCGGGGTTATTGGCGGCGCCTTGTTCGTCGGTTCCGGCAGCGTGATCCACAGTGCCGGCCCAGCCGCTGTCCTGGCCTACCTGGCAGGCGGCATCCTGGTGGTGCTGATCATGCGCATGCTGGGTGAAATGGCGACTTCCTCGCCTGACACCGGCTCGTTCTCAACCTACGCCGACCGCGCCATTGGCCGTTGGGCCGGTTTCACCATCGGCTGGCTGTACTGGTGGTACTGGGTCATTCTCATGGCCTGGGAAGCCTATGTGGCGGGCAAGATCCTGCATGGCTTCTTCCCCGACATCAGCGTCAACGTGTTCGTGCTGGCCACGACCCTGTTGCTGATCACCGTCAACTTCTTCAACGTCAAGCACTACGGTGAGTTCGAGTTCTGGTTCGCCTTGATCAAGGTGATTGCGATCGTCTGCTTCCTGATCGTGTGTACCGCTGCCGTGATGAACATCTGGCAGTTCGGTGAAGTGCGCGGCATCAGCCACCTCACCGCCGAAGGCTTCATGCCCAATGGCATCACCACTGTGATCGGTGCCTTGCTCGGGGTGATGTTCGCCTTCCTCGGCGCCGAAATCGTCACCATCGCCGCTTCCGAAGCCAAAGACCCGGCTGCGCAGATCGTCAAGGCGACCAACTCGGTGGTCTGGCGTGTGTGCCTGTTCTACGTCGGCTCGATCTTCCTGATCGTCTGCCTGGTACCGTGGAACGACCCGCACCTGGGTGTTTCTGGCTATGGCGCCTATCGCCGTACCCTGGAACTGCTGGGCGTGCCGTATGCCGAGCTGCTGATGAACTTCGTGGTGCTGACTTCGGTGAGCAGCTGCCTGATCTCGGGCCACTACACCGCTTCGCGCATGCTGTTCTCCCTGGCCCAGCGTGGCGATGCGCCGTCGTTCTTCAAGATCACCCGCGCCGGTACCGGTGTACCGGTGTACGCGATCATGGGCTCGTGCGCCGTGGCCGTGGTGTGTGCATTGATCAACTTCAGCGAGACCCTGCGCCCGAAAGACGTGCTGGACACCCTGATGAACACCACCGGCATGATCGCCCTGCTGGTGTACCTGGTCATCGCCTTCTCGCAGCTGCGCATGCGCCGCAAGCTGATTGCCGAGGGCAAGGAAGTACGCCTGAAGATGTGGCTGTTCCCGTGGCTGACCTACCTGGTGATCGCGTTCATCGTGGCTGCCCTGGTCACCATGGCCTTCATGCCTGACTACCAGATTCTGGTCATTTCCACCGGTATCGCTGCGGCGGTCGTGGTGGCGATGGGTGTGGTGCACCAGATCCGCTCTGGTAGCAAGCAGCACTAAGCGTCACTCGCGTCTGGAAACGGCCGGCTCCCTTGGGGACCCGGCCGTTTCGCGTTGTTGGGCCTGGGCTTTTTCTGCAGGCATGTGGAAACGCTGGTTCATCCACGGTGAACCGAGCAGGGCGGCCGCAGCGATCAGGGCCAGGATGGCGAGGGCGATGTAGGTCTTCAAGGGCGTGCGCATGCAAGGACTGACTTCAAGCAGAGGTGATCAGTTCCGGGGTAATCCGTTCGCAACCGTCCCGCCGGGCGACAGATGGCATATGCTAGGCACATTGCCCGCCCAAAGGAGCCGCACATGGCTTGGTCCGCCAACCAGTATTCCCTGTTCGAAGACGAACGCACACGCGCCGTACGCGACCTGATTGCCGCCATCCCGCCACGGCCGGTGCGCCACGCCACCGACCTGGGGTGCGGCCCCGGTAACTCGACCGAAGTGCTGCTGCAACGTTACCCCGATGCTCAGGTGACGGCGCTGGACAGCGACCCGGACATGATCGACAAGGCCCGTGAGCGCAAGCGGCTGTGCATCCCGCGTGTGCGCACGGTCATTGCCGACATTGCCGGCTGGACTGCCCCCGAGCCGCAGGACCTGATCCTGGCCAATGCCTCGCTGCAATGGGTACCTGACCACGCCTTGCTGTATCCGCACCTGGTGCGCCAGCTCAGCGAAGGCGCCAGCCTGGCCGTGCAGACCCCGGACAACCTCGACGAGCCGGCCCACCGGCAGTTGCGCGAGATCGCAAGCCAAGGCCCTTGGGCGGCGAAGTTCGCCGACTTGCAGCTGCCCCCACGGCACAACGCGGCGTTCTACTACGACTTGCTCAGCCCGCTGTGCGCACGGGTGGATGTGTGGCGCACCACCTATCATCACCCGTTGATGGGGGGCGCCGAAGCGGTAGTGGAATGGTTCAAGGGCTCGGCGTTGCGGCCTTATCTGGCCAGGCTTGATGAGCAGGAGCAGGCCGACTTCCTGCAGATGTACCTGCAGGCCATGCAGCGCGATTATCCGCCGGCCTCTGATGGCAAGGTCCTGTTGCCCTTCCCGCGGTTGTTCGTGATCGCTACCCGCTAGGGCGGCGCCAGCGCCAGGCCACGTAGCTGTAGATGCCGAGGTTCAGCGCCAGCACGAGGGTGCCCAGCAGCAGCTGGATCTGCGGGGTCAGGCCGGCGGGGTAGATCAGTGGCCAGACGTAGTGCTCGACGAAGCTGCCCTGGTAACCGGCGTCACCGGCGGCATTACGCATGCGGTTTTCCCAGGTGGTCAGCGGGCAGCCCAGGTGCAGGCACTCCACCGCCAGGCCCCAGGCCAGGGCCGGCAAGTGCAGCAACAGGGCAGGGCGCCAGCGCAGCACCAGCAGCCCGCCGAACAGCACCAGCAGGATGAAGGCCAGGTGCAGCAGCACCAGGGTGTCGGCGGCAAGGCGGTAGAGCATGGGGTGGGCGCCCGGGGATTGGGGTTATCCCAGCATAGTCGGGTTGCCTGATCTGGCCCCTTCGCGGGCTCGCCCGCTCCCACAGCATCACCACAGATTCCGGATGCCGCGCAGGACCTGTGGGAGCGGGCGAGCCCGCGAAAAGGCCAGCACAGGCCTACCCCCCTTCCTCGACCATCTGCAGGAAAGTCGCCACCACCCGGCGTGTACGCTGCTCGCTCAGGCACACCAGGGTCTCGGTCAAATGCCGCTGGCAATCGACAATCGGCAACGCACACACCCGCGCATCGGCACCGAACTCCGCCGCCGACACCACGCCCACACCAATCCCTACCACCACCGCTTCACGCGCCGCCTCCCGGCCCTCCACCTGGATCGCTGCGCGTATCCGCAGGCCGGCACGTTGCATCTCTTCTTCCAGCGTTTGCCGCGTTACCGAGCCGGGCTCGCGCAGCACCAGTGGCGTGTCGTCCAGGTCGGCCAGGCTGATCGAGCCACGGCTGGCCCATGGGTGGTGGTGGGAAACGAACGCCACCATCGGGTCACGACGCAGCGGCAGGCAATGCAGGCGCTCATCGTCGACATCCCGCCCCAGCAGGGCCAGGTCGGCCTGATAGCTGAACAGCCGCGCCAGCGATTCGTCGGTATTGCCCGTTTCGATCTTCACCTGGATACCCGGATAACGCTGGCAGAAGCGGGCGATCTGCGGCAGCACGTGCACCGGCGCATCCACTGCCAGCACCAGGCTGCCGGTGTGCAGCGCACGCGAGTCGTGCAGCAGCTCCTGTGCCTCGGCCTCGCAGGCGAACAGGCGTTGGCTGATGCCCAGCAGCCGCTCACCAAGGTCGGTGAGCTGCACCGAGCGTTTGTTGCGGTGGAACAGCAATACGCCGAAGCGCTCTTCCAGTTTGCGCACCTGATCGGACACCGCAGGCTGGGTAAGAAACAGCCTTTCTGCAGCGCGGGTAAAGCTGCCGTGCACGGCCACCGCGTGGAAAGCCTTGAGTTGAGCGTGGGAAACCGACATGACGACCTCAGTAACAAGCTGGGCTTATGTGTGTAATACGATAAATCGATTTTATTTATCTTACAGCAACTGTTTCCATGGATTTCAGCCCGACGCTGGCACCACGAATGCCGCCAGGGCCATGGCGCTCACACGGCGCCACCTGACCCGATGACAGCCTCGTCATCGCTGTGCGTAACACAAGAACAAGACAGGCGTTTCTTCACATTCTGCCGGCACACTTGAGCAAGAGGTCAGACTTACATGAATCAATCCCTAGCCGCGTTCAAACGCTGGCGCATCCAGATTTTCGCCATCACCTGGCTGGCTTACGCCGCCTTCTACTTCACCCGCAAAGCCTTCTCGGTGGCCAAACTGGGCATCGCCGAAGACCCAGGCTTCATGCTCGACAAGGCCGCCATGGCCAACCTGGATGCCATCTACCTGGCCGCCTATGCCGTGGGCCAATTCACCTGGGGCATGCTTGCCGACCGCTTCGGGCCGCGCGTGGTCGTGCTGGGCGGGTTGCTGATTTCTGCGGCGGCGGCAGTGGTGATGGGCAGTTACGCAACCTTCCCGATCTTCGCCACCTGCATGCTGGTACAGGGCCTGGCGCAATCCACCGGCTGGGCCGGCTTGTGCAAGAACATCGGCAGCTTCTTCCCGGCTTCGCAGCGCGGGCGGGTGCTGGGCCTGTGGAGTTCCTGCTATGCCTTCGGCGGCCTGGTGGCCTCGCCGTTCGCGGGCTGGTGGGCCTACACCCTGGTGGGCACCTGGCATGCGGCGTTCTTCTCCAGCGCGGCAGTGGTGGCGCTGGTGGCGGTGCTGTTCTTCTTCCTGCAGCGCAACAAACCCGAGGACGTCGGCTTGCCGGCGGTTGAGCCCGAGCCGCAAAGCATGGCCCCGGCCGACAACCTGTGCAGCGTGTGGGCACCCCTGCGGGAAATCTTGCGCAACCGCACGGTGTTGACCCTGGGCCTGGCGTATTTCCTGCTGAAGCCGGCGCGCTACGCCATCTTGCTGTGGGGCCCTGTGATCGTCTTCGAGCAGATGCCCTCGGTGGGCAAAGTAGGCGCGGCAATCATCCCGACTGCTTTCGAACTGGCCGGGCTGCTTGGCCCGATCATGATCGGCCTGGCCTCCGACAAACTGTTTGGCGCCCGGCGCATGCCGGCCTGCGTGATCAGCCTGGTGCTGCTGACCTTGACACTGGCGGCGTTCATGGCGGCCATGCACACCGGCAGCGTGCTGCTGGTGGTGGCCCTGTTGTTTGTCATGGGTCTGACCCTGTACGGGCCGGACTCGATGATCAGCGGCGCTGCAGCCATCGACTTCGGCACCGCCAAGGCCGGCGCCACCGCAGCAGGTTTCGTCAACGGCTGTGGCTCGGTGGGCGCGGTGCTGGGTGGGCTGCTGCCGGGTTACTTCGACGGCGTCACGGTGTTCATCGTGTTCGCGGGCTGTGCGCTGTTCTCGGCGCTGGTGTTGCTGCCGCACTGGAACAGCCGCCCGGCCAGCAGCGCGCAAGGCACCGACGTGGCACCGAACACCAGCATGGCAATCAAGCCACTGCGTACTTAAAGGAAAGCGAGCGAATGAGACCCTTCTGGCTGCAACAGGCCCTGGATTCGGCGCAGGAGGCGGTATGCCCGCCGCTGCAAGGCGATACCCGTTGCGATGTGTGCATTGTCGGCGGCGGCTACACCGGCCTGTGGACGGCGCTGATGCTCAAGGAAGCGGTACCGGCCCTGGATGTGGTGCTGATCGAGGCCGACATCTGTGGTGCCGGTGCCAGCGGCCGCAATGGGGGGTGTGCGTTGTCCTGGTCGGCCAAGTACTTCACCCTCGAACGCCTGTTCGGGGCGGCGGAGGCGGTGCGGCTGGTGCGCGAGTCGGAGCGCAGCATCGCAGACATCGGTGTGTTCTGCGCGGCCAATGGCATCGACTGCGACTACCGCCTGGACGGCACGCTGTACACGGCCACCAACGCAGCGCAGGTCGGTGCCACCGACGCGGTGATCGCCGCGTTGGAGCACAAGGGCATCAACTCGTTCCGCCGCTTGCCGCTGGAGCAGGTGCAGCGCCTGGCCGGTTCGGCACGGCACCTGGAGGGCTGGTTCTCGCCGGCCGCCGCCACCGTGCAGCCTGGCAAACTGGTGCGCGGCCTGCGCCGCGTGGCCTTGCAGCGCGGCGTGCGGCTCTACGAAGGCACCGCCATGACCGGCCTGGAGCACGGCGCCCCGGTGCAGGTACGCACGGCCCACGGCACGCTGCGCGCCGACCGTGTCGTGCTGGGCCTCAATGCCTGGATGGCGCGCGTCTTCCCGCAGTTCGAGCGCAGTGTGGCGATCGTTTCCAGCGACATGGTCATTACCGAACCGTGCCCCGAGCTGCTGCGCCAGATCGGCCTGGACAGCGGCATCAGCGTGCTCGACTCGCGTATTTTCGTGCACTACTACCACAACACCTCCGATGGCCGGCTGATGCTCGGCAAGGGCGGCAACACGTTTGCCTATGGCGGGCGCATGTTGCCGGTGTTCGACCAGCCGTCGCCGTATCGGCGGTTGCTGCGCGAAAGCCTTGGCGGCTTTTTCCCGGCCTTGGCCGAGGTGCCACTGGCGGCCAGCTGGAACGGGCCGTCGGATCGCTCGGTAACCGGGCTGCCGTTCTTTGGTCGGTTGGACGGGCAGGGCAACGTGTTCTATGGCTTTGGTTACTCCGGCAGCGGTGTTGGCCCGTGCCACATGGGCGGGCAGATTCTTTCGTCGCTGGCGCTGGGGCTGGACAACCCGTGGACCCGGTCGCCGCTGGTCAAAGGGCCGCTGGGGCTGTTCCCGCCCGAGCCGATCCGCTACCTGGGCTCGCTGATGGTGCGCAATGCCATCCGCCGCAAGGAGCAGGCCGAAGATCGTGGTGTGCGCCCGCGAAGGCTGGACGTGCGGTTGGCGCGGTTTGCCGCGGCGGCGGGCAAAGCCGATAAAGGCTGATGAGATTTCTTGTCGATCCCATGCTCGAGGGCGTATAAAATGCACCCACTTTTGGCCGGTCGCTTCCTGAACCGGCCGCTGAAACAAGAGAGTCGACATGGGCGCACAGTGGAAAGCCAAACATAGAGAAACAGCGGCCAATGCCAAAGGCAAGATCATGGGCAAGCTGTCCAAGGAAATCCAGATCGCGGCCAAGTCGGGTGCCGATCCCGACATGAACCCGCGCCTGCGCCTGGCCATCGTGCAAGCCAAGAAAGCTTCAATGACTCGCGAGACCCTGGATCGGGCAATCCGCAAGGGCGCTGGCCTGGACGGTGATGCCGTGCAATACCATGCGGTGAGCTATGAAGGTTTCGCACCGCACCAGGTACCGCTGATCGTCGAGTGCCTGACCGACAACATCAACCGCACCGTCGCGCAGATCCGCGTGCTGTTCCGCAAGGGCCAGCTGGGTGCCAGCGGTTCGGTAGCGTGGGACTTCAACCATGTCGGCCTGATCGAAGCCACGCCTGCGAGCGCTGACGCTGATCCGGAAATGGCCGCGATCGAAGCCGGTGCCCAGGACTTCGAGGAAGGTGAAGAAGAGGGCTCGACCCTGTTCATCACCGACACCACCGACCTGGACGCGGTGCAGAAGGCCCTGCCGGAGCATGGTTTCACCGTGACTGCGGCAAAAATCGGCTACACCCCTAAAAACCCGGTAAGCGCGGCCAGCCTGAGTGCTGAAGCGTTGGCCGAGGTCGAAGCGTTCCTCGAGGCGATCGACGAGCACGATGACGTGCAGAACGTCTATGTTGGCCTGACCGAGTAATCGTCGGGGCCGCGTTGCGGCCTGTTCGCGGGCAAGCCCGCTCTCGCAGGTTTTTCACGATGCTGAACGATGTGAGAACCCTGTGGGAGCGGGCTTGCCCGCGAGAGGGCCCTTGAATTCCACCGCAGGGAGCCTGCATGAACCCCACCTTCGCCTCCCTCAGCCTCGCCCACCTGCGTACCCTCGACCACCTGTTGCAGCTTAAAAACCTCAGCCACGCGGCCGAGCGCCTGGGCGTCAGCCAATCGGCCCTTAGCCGCCAGTTGGCCCACCTGCGCGAAGCCTTCGATGATCCATTGCTGGTGCGCCAAGGGCGTGGTTACGTGCTTAGCGAACACGCCGAAGCCCTGGTCGAGCCTTTGCGCCAGGTGCTCGAAGAACTGCACGCGCTGCGCCAGCCCGCCATCTTCGACCCGGCGCGTTGCGAGCGGCGGTTCTGCCTGGCCGCTTCGGATTATGTGGCCGAGCACATGCTGCCGCTGCTGGTGGCGGCGCTGGAGCGCGAAGCGCCAGGTGTGTCGCTGGAGTACCGTACCTGGCAGGCAGGCCAGTACGCCTTGCTGGCCAGCGGAGAAATCGACCTGGCGACCACCTTGTTCGACGAGTCGCCGCCCAACCTGCATGGGCGGCTGCTGGGTGAGGACCGCGCGGTATGCCTGATGCGCCAGGATCACCCGCTGGCCGCGCAGGCCGCGCTCAGCCAGGCCGACTACCTGGCGTACAAGCATGTGCGCATTTCGGGCGGTGGCGACAAGGACAGCTTCATCGACCGGCACTTGCGTGCGCAGGGCCTGCAGCGGCGGGTCAGCCTGGAAGTGCCGTTCTTCTGCGCCACGGTACAAGTGATTGCCAACAGTCAGGCAGTGGCCACGGTCCCCGAGCATATTGCCCGGCAGTTGTGCCGTTTACATCACCTGGCCTGGCGGCCACTGGGCTTCATTGACCACAGCCAGCGCTATTGGGTGGTGTGGCACCAGCGCCTGCAGGCTTCGGCCGAGCACCGCTGGTTGCGCAACCGGGTGTTCGAGCTGTGGCGTCATTCGCAGTTCGGGGTGCAGGGTGGGCATGCGGGTTTGCCATAGCAGCTATGCGTGAAGCGGGGTTATTCCGCTGGGGATAGGTGCCTAGACTGGGGCATTGTGTTGATTGAGCGGCTTCTTCGCGGCTGTAGGCGCGGGTTTACCCGCGAAAGGGCCAGCACAGGCAATGGATAACCCCAGGAGAGCTAGCGTGACCCCCGAACAATTCCGCCAGTATGGCCACCAACTGATCGACCTGATTGCCGACTACCGTCAGACCGTGGGCGAACGCCCGGTCATGGCCCAGGTCGAACCTGGCTATCTCAAGGCCGCCTTGCCCGCAACTGCCCCTCAACAAGGCGAACCTTTCGCGGCCATTCTCGACGACGTCAATAACCTGGTCATGCCCGGCCTTTCCCATTGGCAGCACCCGGATTTCTATGGCTATTTCCCTTCCAATGGCACCCTGTCCTCGGTGCTGGGGGACTTCCTCAGTACCGGTCTGGGCGTGCTGGGCCTGTCCTGGCAATCCAGCCCGGCCCTGAGCGAACTGGAAGAAACCACCCTCGACTGGCTACGCCAGTTGCTTGGCCTGTCTGGCCAGTGGAGTGGCGTGATCCAGGACACCGCCTCGACCAGCACCCTGGTGGCGCTGATCAGTGCCCGTGAACGCGCCACTGACTACGCCTTGGTACGTGGTGGCCTGCAGGCCGAGCCCAAGCCTTTGATCGTGTATGTCAGCGCCCACGCCCACAGCTCGGTGGACAAGGCTGCACTGCTGGCAGGTTTTGGCCGCGACAATATCCGCCTGATCCCCACCGACGACCGCTACGCCCTTCGCCCAGAAGCACTGCAGGCGGCGATCGAGCAGGACCTGGCTGCCGGCAACCAGCCCTGCGCCGTGGTTGCCACCACTGGCACCACGACGACCACAGCCCTTGACCCGCTGCGTGCGGTGGGCGAAATCGCCCAGGCCAATGGGCTGTGGTTGCACGTTGATTCGGCCATGGCCGGCTCGGCGATGATCCTGCCCGAGTGCCGCTGGATGTGGGACGGCATCGAGCTGGCCGATTCGGTGGTGGTCAACGCGCACAAATGGCTGGGTGTGGCCTTCGATTGCTCGATCTACTACGTGCGCGATCCGCAGCACCTGATTCGCGTGATGAGCACCAATCCCAGCTACCTGCAGTCGGCGGTGGATGGCGAGGTGAAGAACCTGCGCGACTGGGGCATTCCGCTGGGCCGTCGGTTCCGTGCGTTGAAGCTGTGGTTCATGTTGCGCAGCGAGGGTGTCGATGCATTGCAGGCGCGGCTGCGGCGTGACCTGGATAATGCCCAGTGGCTGGCGGGGCAGGTCGAGGCGGCAGCGGAGTGGGAAGTGTTGGCGCCAGTACAGCTGCAAACCTTGTGCATTCGCCATCGACCGGCGGGGCTTGAAGGGGAGGCGCTGGATGCGCATACCAAGGGTTGGGCCGAGCGGCTGAATGCATCCGGCGATGCTTATGTGACGCCGGCTACACTGGACGGGCGGTGGATGGTGCGGGTTTCGATTGGTTCGCTGCCGACCGAGCGGGGGGATGTGCAGCGGCTGTGGGCACGTCTGCAGGACGTGATCAAGGGCTGAAGCCTTCGCGGGCAAGCCCGCTCTCTAGGGATCGCATCAGGGCTGAAGCCTGTACGGTACCTGTGTGAGCGGGCTTGCCCGTGAAGGGGCTGCAAAGCAGCCCCTGCAATCTATCAGTGACTCACCGTCTGAAAGCTACCTTTACGGCTGGCTTCATAGGCAGCCTTTTCCATCGGCTTGGCGTCTGGGTTGCCCAGGTCATCCATCGCCAGGCGGTGGGTTTCCGGGGCAATGTAGGCCGCCAGGGCGCACACGCCGGTGATGAAGAAGGCCAGCCCACCGACTACCAGCGGAATGTTGTCCGAGCCCGGCGGGGCAACCATTGCGAACAGCGCGGGCAGCATGGCGGTCAGCATGGTGCCGATGTTCTGCGCGATGGCCATGGCCGTAACGCGGTAGCGGGTGTGGAACAGCTCTGGGTAGAAGCTTGGGAACACCGCGTTGTAACCCTGGTAGACCATGCCCCACATGACGATCGAGGCGGCGAACGCCATTGGCACGTTCTGGATGCTGATCGCATACAGGTAGACGAAGGCCAGCAGGCCAGAGCCCAGGCAGCCAGCGATCATGGTCGGGCGACGGCCGATCTTGTCCGACAGGTTGCCCACGAACGGGATCACCAGCACCGCGACGATGTTGCCGACCACCGGAATCCACAGGTACACGCTCTTGTCGAAGCCGATGCCATACGCCGGCTGCACCGCGTAGGCCGCACCGAAGATGGTGGCCACGACCGGGATCACGTTCATCAGGGCCATGAACATCACCAGCACCATGTGCTTCCAGCTGTGGCGGAATGCCTCGCTGATGGGCGACTTGGCAACCTTGTCCTGTTTCTCTTCTTTGACGAACGCTGGGGTTTCGTGCACTTCCTTGCGGATGATGAAGCCGGCAATCAGCACGATGGCGCTCATCAGGAACGGAATGCGCCAGCCCCATTCGGTAAAGGCTTCGCTGGGCATGAAGTAAGCCAGTGGCAGGAATACCGCCGCCGCCAGAACCTGGCCCGCTTGCACACCTTGCAGGGTGAAACTGGCGTAGTAGCCTCTTCGGCCAAACGGCGCGTGCTCCATGATCATCGAGCTGGCACCGGAAATTTCCCCGGCCACGGCAAAGCCCTGGATCAGGCGCAACACCACCAGCAAGGCCGGTGCGAGGTAGCCGATGTCGTGGTAGGTGGGTAGCAGGCCGACAGCCATGGTCGACAGGCCCATCAGGAACATGCACAGCAGCAGGACGTTCTTGCGACCGCGGGTGTCACCCCAGTGGCCCAGTACGAAGGCGCCGATCGGGCGCGCCAGGTAGCCCACGCCATAGGTGGCCAACGAGGCAATGATGGCCATTTTCGGGTCGGTGTTAGGGAAGAAAATCTGCGGGAAAATCAGCGCAGCGGCCTGGGCGTAGATGAAGAAGTCGTAGTACTCGAGTGCCGAGCCTATCCATCCACTGGCGGTCGCTTTCTTTGCTTGCGAGCTGGAGTGAGCCATCGTTGTCTCCGTTGTTATTGTTGTTTGCGCAGGTTCCGCCAGAGGTTATGCCAAGGCAGGAGGCAACGGTCGGTGTGCCTGCGTCTGTGGTCCATGTTGACCACGGGCCCGCGGTCTAGCAATTCGCTAAAACGGGTTTTGTGCGATAATCGAACGCAAAACTAACCATTCCGTACAAAGAGATTGAAGCGACGACTTTACCTGCGAATAATCGATCGTGCCATAAACTGTGACAGGGGTTGTTTGCCCGAATGGCACCGTATTCTTCCAACAACAAGGAACTCCCGCCATGCAGCGTTCGATCGCTACCGTGTCCTTGAGCGGCACTCTGCCGGAAAAGCTCGAAGCCATCGCCGCCGCCGGTTTTGACGGCGTCGAGATCTTCGAGAACGATCTGCTCTATTACGCTGGCAGCCCGCGCCAGGTGCGCCAGATGTGCGCCGACCTGGGCATTGCCATCACCTTGTTCCAGCCTTTCCGCGACTTTGAAGGCTGCCGCCGTGACCGCCTGCAGAAAAACCTCGACCGCGCCGAACGCAAGTTCGACCTGATGCAGGAGCTGGGTACCGACCTGGTGCTGGTGTGCAGCAACGTCCAGGCCGATGCCCTGGGTGACGAGCAACTGTTGGTCGACGACCTGCGCCTGCTGGGCGAACATGCCGGCAAGCGTGGCCTGCGCATTGGTTACGAAGCGCTGGCCTGGGGCCGCCACGTCAACACTTACCAGCAAGTGTGGAACCTGGTGCGCCAGGCCGACCACCCGGCACTCGGGGTGATCCTCGACAGCTTCCACACCTTGTCGCTCAAAGGTGACCCCAGCGCGATCCGCGACATCCCCGGCGACAAGATTTTCTTCGTGCAAATGGCCGATGCGCCGATCCTGGCCATGGATGTGCTGGAGTGGAGCCGCCACTTTCGCTGCTTCCCGGGGCAGGGCGAAATGGACATGGCCGGTTTCCTGGCGCCGATCCTCGCCACGGGTTACCGTGGCCCGCTGTCGCTGGAAATCTTCAACGACGGCTTCCGCGCCGCACCGACCCGGCAGAATGCCGCCGACGGCTTGCGTTCGCTGCTGTACCTCGAAGAGCAGACCCGCTTGCGCCTGGAGCAGGAAAACATGCCGATCGAACCTGGCGTGCTGTTCACCCCGCCGCCGGCCAGCGCTTATGACGGCGTGGAGTTCCTGGAGTTCGCGGTCGACGAAGCCGTCGGCGCGCGCCTGGGCAACTGGCTGAAGCGCCTGGGCTTTGCCGAAGCCGGCAAGCACCGCAGCAAAGAAGTGCAACTGCTGCGCCAGGGGGATATCAACATTGTGCTGAACGCCGAACCGTATTCCTTTGGCCACAACTTCTTCGAGGCCCATGGCCCCTCGCTGTGCGCCACTGCGCTGCGGGTCAAGGACCAGCAAGCGGCCCTGAAGCGGGCCACCGCCTTCCGTGGCCAGCCGTTCCGCGGCCTGGTCGGCCCCAATGAATGCGAAGTGCCGGCGGTGCGTGCGCCCGATGGCAGCCTGCTGTACCTGGTAGAGCAGGGCACTGCCGGCCACACCCTGTACGACACCGACTTCAGCCTGGACAACAACGCAACCGCGACCGGCGGCCTGCGCCGCATCGACCACATGGCGCTGGCCTTGCCGGCCGAGTCGCTGGACAGCTGGGTGCTGTTCTACAAGAGCTTGTTCGACTTCGCCGCCGACGACGAAGTGGTGCTGCCCGACCCGTATGGCCTGGTCAAGAGCCGCGCCCTGCGCAGCCAGTGCGGCACCTTGCGCCTGCCGCTGAACATCTCGGAAAACCGCAACACCGCCATCGCCCATGCGCTGTCAAGCTACCGTGGTTCGGGCGTGCATCACATCGCTTTCGATTGTGACGACATCTTCCGTGAAGTGGCGCGGGCCAAGCTGGCAGGGGTACCGCTGCTGGAAATCCCGCTGAACTATTACGACGACCTGGCGGCGCGTTTCGATTTCGACGACGAGTTCCTCAGCGAACTGGCGTACTACAACGTGCTGTACGACCGTGACGCTCAAGGTGGCGAGCTGTTCCACGTGTATACCGAGCCGTTCGAGGAGCGTTTCTTCTTCGAGATCATCCAGCGCAAGGCGGGGTACGCCGGTTACGGCGCTGCCAACGTTGCGGTGCGCCTGGCAGCCATGGCCAAGGCTCGAAGCGGAGCGGCGCGCAAGCCGGTGCTGTAGTCGCCTGCACCGGCCTGTCTTGTGGGAGCGGGGTGAACCCTGCTTCCACAGGATCGTGACGGCCCGATTCAGTGACGCTCAGCCACCATCAACAACGACTGCGGCACCGCGCTCTGCGGGTGCTGCGGTTCCTGCAGACTGAACAGTCTCAACCCCGCCATGTCCAGCGCATTCAGCCAGCTGGCCAGGGTGCGGAAATACCAAGGCATCGGTTGCCAATCCCCGGCGAACCCGGCAAAAGACTCCTCTCGCCAGCCATCCTGATAATTTCCACCGGCCACGCTCCACGGGTGCAGGGTCTGGATCACCAGCGCACCGCCGGGCACCAGCAAAGTACGCATGGCCGACAACAGTTCAATGATGTCCTGGTGCAACAGCGCGAAGTTGGCGCAGATCAGGTCATAGTCCTTGCCAACATGCACCTTCGCCTCAGCCAGCTGCGCATAGCTGGCCAGGTGCACCTCACCCGCGCCCGCAGCCTGCGCTGCATCCACCAGGGAGCTGTCGCCGTCGACGCCCACGGCCTCGATACCCCGGCTGGCCAGCGCGCGCAGCAGCCAGCCCTCACCGCAGCCCAGGTCAAGTACCCGTTCGGGCTGGCGGGCGAGGATGGCCAGCAGGATGGCCTGGTCGGTGACCTGGCGACGGCTTTCGATGGCGCCGCTGCGTACGGCGTCGATCCAGACTTGGGCGTTATGGTGCCAACTGTCGAGCAAGGCGTCTTCAGGGTTGCGCATGATCGGCTCCATCAGCGGAAAAGGTGAAGGGCAAGCCCGGCAACGGCGCAGCCGATCAACACGTGTATCACCCCGCGCTTGTAGCGGAACAGCGCCACAGCCGCCGCGAGCGCTATCACAGCCGAGGACCAGTGGAACGCGCCATCGAACCCGGCCGGCCACAGCACGTGGTAGCCGAAGAACAGCGCAAGGTTGAGGATTACCCCCACCACCGCCGCAGTGATCCCGGTCAGTGGGGCGGTGAACTTCAGTGCGTTGTGGGTCGACTCCACCAGCGGGCCTCCGGCGAGGATGAACAGGAACGAGGGCAGGAAGGTGAACCAGGTCACCAGGCTCGCTGCCACTGCGCCCGCGAGGAACGCCTGGTGGGCGCCGAACATCGGCTGCAGGTAGCCGCCGACGAAACCGACAAAGGCCACCACCATGATCAGCGGCCCGGGCGTGGTCTCGCCCAGCGCCAGGCCATCGATCATCTGCGTGGGCGACAGCCAGCCATAGTGGCCGACAGCCCCTTGATAGACATAGGGCAGCACCGCATAGGCACCGCCGAAAGTCAGCAGCGCCGCCTTGGTGAAGAACCAGCCCATTTGCGTCAGTGTGCCGTGCCAGCCAAAGGCCGCCATCAGCAGGCCCATGGGCAGAAGCCAAAGCGCTGCAACTGCCAGCAGCAAGGTCACCAGGCGGCCCCAGCTGAAGCGGGCGTGCGCGGGTATCGGGGTATCGTCGTCGATCAACGCCGGGCGCTGGCGGGGGCTGGCTGCGCTGTGGCCACCACCGGGCGCGAACTGTGCCGGCAGCAGCCGGCCGCCGACATAACCCAGCAGTGCGGCCGCCAGCACGATCAGCGGGAAGGGGACGTCAAGCGCGAAAATGGCCACGAACGAGGCCGCGGCAATCGCCCATAGCCAGCCGTTCTTCAACGCCCGCGTGCCAATGCGGTGGGCGGCATGCACGACGATGGCGGTCACGGCCGGCTTGATCCCTTCGAAAATCCCGGCGACCACCGGTACTTCGCGCCAGGTCAGGTACACCCACGACAGGCCGATCAGGATGAACAGCGACGGGAGCACGAACAGAGCGCCGGCCATCACCCCGCCCCAGGTGCGGTGCATCAGCCAGCCGATGTAGGTGGCCAGTTGCTGGGCCTCGGGCCCGGGCAGCAACATGCAGTAGTTGAGGGCATGCAGGAAACGCCGTTCACTGATCCAGCGGCGCCGCTCCACCAGCTCCTGGTGCATGATCGCAATCTGCCCGGCCGGGCCGCCGAAACTGACGAAACCCAGCTTCAGCCAGAACAGCAATGCCTGGGCCAGGCCGACAGAGGCGGGTGTTTGCCCGGCAGTTGCTTGCAGGTGTTCAGCCATGCGGTGTGCCCTTGCTTTCAGCCAGTCGCAGCGCGTTGGCGCTTGATTCGGTACATGTGCCCGTCAGCATGGCGCAGTAACATGTCGGCATCGTTGCCGTCTTCGGGAAAGCGGGCCACGCCAATACTGCAGGATGGTGCATCGATGCCGGCAAACTCGGCATCGAGCGGTTCAGCCATGACCGCGAGAATGTACTGCACGTGCGTGGCAATGGCCTCCGGCGACGGGCAATCGGGCAATAACACGGTGAATTCGTCACCGCCCATCCGCGCTACCGTGCCAGCCGCCCCTACGCAGCTTTCCAGGCGGCGGGCCAGTGTGCACAGGACCCGGTCACCCACGCTGTGGCCGTGGTTGTCGTTGATCTGCTTGAAGTCATTGATATCGAGGAACAGCAAGGCCAGCCTGCGGTTGTAACGCCGGGCCGCGGCCAGGGCAGTGTCCAGCCGTTCATTGAACATGGCGCGGTTGGCCAGCCGGGTCAGCGGGTCATGATGGGCGAGGAAGCGCAGTTCGTCTTCGGCCTTGCGCTGGGCGGTAACGTCCCGCGCCACGCCGATACGCGCCTGGGCCTCCTCGGACCAGCAGGCCGCCCACAGAATGTGCACCACGCTGCCATCCTTGCGAAGGTAACGGTTGCAAAAGTCGTAGTGCGGCTGGCCGTTCATCACCCGCATGATCGAGGCGCGCGTGGCCGCGAGGTCGTCAGGGTGCATGTAGCGGGTAATCGGCGTGCCGATCAGTTCGCAGGCCTCGTAGCCCAGCAGTGTCTTGCAGGCATCACTGACGAACACGATCTGGTTGTCCCTGTCGACCACGAATACCGTGTCCAGCATCAGGTGGATCAGCCTGGGATACAACGCTTGCAGGTCTACGGGCATGGCTCAGGGTGTCCGCGGCAGGGTGACCGATCATAGCCTGAAGGAATACGTCGCAGCTACGGCAGCCTGCAGGGCGGGTGCCCCTTCCTTGAAACTGGCAACGACCGCATCGAAAGGGGTGGGTCTCGTGGATCGTTGCCACCGGTCAGGCCTTGCTGGCCTGTTCGCAGTACAAGGCTGCTCGTGCAGGGGCACTTCATAGCTTGAGGTCGCTATCAATTGCTGACTATCAGCTCCGGCCCCAGGTAATCATTGATCTGCTCGATATCATCATCCCCCAGGCTGCCCACCGACGAGGCCAGCCGCAGGCGCGACATCAGGTAGTTGAGCTTGGCCTCGAACAGATCATGGCGGGCGTCATACAGCAGCTCCTCGGCATTGAGCACATCCGAGTTGGTGCTGGTGCCACCTTCCTTGAAGCCCTTGCGGGTCGAGGTCAGCGAACGCTCGTTGGAGGTCACGGCCTTCTCCAGTGCCTGAATGCGCAGGGCGCCACTCTGTACGCCACGGTATTCGCGGGTCGTGTTGGAAATCACCTCCTGGCGAGTGGCGTCCAGCTCATCCAGGGCCTTGGCGCTGTTGGCGCTGGCCTGGCGGGTCAGGGCACGGGTGCTGCCACCGCTGTACAGCGGGATGTTCAGCTCCAGCCCGATCGAGCTGTAGTGGTTGCGCTGGTTCAGCTCGGAAATCGACTGGCTGCTGCCTGCGGTGTAACCCGCCACGAAATCCAAGGTCGGGTAATGCCCGGCGCGGGCGCGGTTGACTTCTTCCTCGGCCAGCGCGTAGCTGTGCCGGCGCGCATGAATCAGCGGGCTGTCAGCCTGGGCTTTGACCAGCCACTCCTGCAGGTTGCCCGGCATCAGCGGCGGGGTGCTGAAGCCCGCCTGCAGGGTGGTCAACGCCTGCGGGGTTTCACCAATGTATTCCTCCAGCTTGCGCCGGGCGTTGACCAGGTTGTCCTGGGCGTCGATCAGGTCGGCCTCGGCCAGGTCGCGCCGGGCCACCGACTCGTCGACGTCGGTGATGGTGCCGGCGCCCAGTTCCTTGCGCCGCTTCGCCGATGCCAGCTGCTCCTCGAACGCGTTCAGCTTGGCCTTGGCCAGGGTGATGGTTTCGCTGGCCAGCAGCACGTCGAAGTAAGCGTCGGCCAGGCGCACCGCTGCGTCCTGGCTCTTGGCATCGAACACCGCCACGCTGTAGTCGGCGCGTTGCTGGCCCTGGCGGTACTCGGCCATCTTCTGCTTGTTGAACAGCGGCTGGCGCAGGCGCACGTTGGCGCCCTTGGAGTCATAGTCGAGGTCATTGTCCTGGCCATTCTGGCGCTGGCTGCCATTGACCTGGTTGAAGTAGGCCGAGGCGTTGATCTGCGGCAGCAGGCCGGCCTCGCCGATGGCGCGGTTTTCGCCACCGGCTTGTTTTTCATGCACGGCAGCGCGGTAGACCGGGCCCTGGTACTGCAACAGGTCCCAGGCTTGCTTCAGGTCCATGGCACTGGCCTGTACGGCAACTCCCAGCAGGCACACCATCAGGCATGGGCGTTTCATGTCATTGCTCCTTGAACGCGGCGTCCACACGTTCGAGCATTGGTTTGAGCAGGTAGCTGAGCAGGTTGCGCTCGCCGGTCTTGATGGTGACGGTGGCAGGCATGCCGGGGCGGATGTGGTTGCTGCCCAGCAAGCCCATGCCGGCCGGCGTCACTTCGACCTGGGCCAGGTAGAACGGCTGCTTGCTTTCTTCGTCGAGCAGCCGGTCGGCGGAAATGGTTTTTACCCGGCCGGGAATGTTCGGTGTCTGCGCATGGTTGAAGGCCGGGAAAGCGATGTCCACGGCAAGGCCTGGGACCATCTTGTCGATCGCCTGCACCGGGATCATCGCATCGACCTGCAGCGGCTGGTCGAGCGGCACCACTTCCATGATCTTGGCCCCGGGCTGGATGATGCCGCCGACCGTGGCGATGCTCAGGCCCTGCACCATGCCGTCGATCGGCGAGCGGATCACCGTGTGGGTCACTTCATAGTCCAGTGCGCGCAAGCGATCGGCCAGGGTGGTGTTTTCCTTGGCGGTATCGGTCAGTTGCGACTCCACCTCCTTCAGGTAATCGTGCTGGCGCTGCAGGATGCGCAGCTTGATCTCGGTGGCCTGGCTGCGCGCCCGGGCAATGTTATTGAGGTTTTCGGCCTGGCCGGCGGACAGGTCGGCATTGCTGCGCTCCAGCTCCAGCAGGCGATTGCGGGGTACATAACCTTCGGCGGCCAGTACCCGGGTGCCTTGCAGTTCCTGGTTGAGGAAGCCGATCTGCGAGGCGCGGGCGCCGTACACCTGCTGCAGGCCCTTCAGTTGCACTGCCGAGGCAGTCAGGTTTTCTTCAAGGATGCTCAGTTCACCGGCAAGGCCCGCGCGGCGGGTATCGAGCAGGCGCTGTTGCAGGTCCATGGCGGCCAGCAGGCGTGGGTCATTGGCGTAGTGTTCCAGCAGGGCAGGGTCGAACGTCACGGTATCGCGGCCATCGCGCTCGGCTTCCAGGCGGTTTTCCACGGTCTTGCTGACGATGTACTGGGCGCTGAGTGCGCCTTGTTCGGCCACCGCACGCAGGGCATCGAGGCGCACCACTTCCTGGCCTTTCTTCACCACATCGCCTTCGCGCACCATGATCGCTTCAACGGTGCCCCCGCTCAGGTGCTGGACCGCCTTGCGGTTGCTGGTGACCTTGACCGTACCGGTGGCGACCACGCCGGCGTCCAGTGGCGCCAGGCAGGACCACAGCAGGAAGCCGCCGAAGCCGGCGATGACCAGCCATACGCCCCAGCGTACCGGGCGGCCCGCGTCCAGGTCGATCAGGTGGCTGGTCTCGGCGGGGATCAGTTCGGCATGTTGAGTCATCTGCATGGTTGG
Organism: Pseudomonas sp. USTB-Z; assembly: GCF_019691255.1. Taxonomy (NCBI): domain Bacteria; kingdom Pseudomonadati; phylum Pseudomonadota; class Gammaproteobacteria; order Pseudomonadales; family Pseudomonadaceae; genus Pseudomonas; species Pseudomonas sp. USTB-Z. The sequence continues at coordinate 63,829 of NZ_JAECZP010000003.1, read as the reverse complement.
TTACTCCCGTACTTTGACCGAAGCCAGCGGTGCCGCAGCCGTTGCCGGAATCACCGCGGCCTTGCGCAGCGCGGCGAACACTTCGTCGCGGCTGCCAAGCATGTGCACACCGCCGTCGCGCAGCATCAGTATCTGGTCGACCGCGCACAGCACATTGGGCCGGTGGGAAATCAGCACCACCGTGGCGCCGCGTGCCTTGAGCTCGGCCAGGGCATCGACCAGGGCTTTTTCACCCACGTCATCGAGGTTGGCGTTGGGCTCGTCCAGCACCACCAGGTTGGGCTCGCCATACAGGGCGCGGGCCAGCGCGATGCGTTGCTTCTGGCCGCCAGACAATGGGCTGCCATCGGCGGCCAGGCGGGTGTCGTAACCCTGCGGGAAGCGCAGGATCATGTCGTGTACACCGCTGCTGCGGGCAGCACGGATCACCGCGTCGCTGTCCACCTCGGCAAAGCGGGCGATGTTTTCGGCGATGGTGCCTTCGAACAGCTCCACGTCCTGCGGCAGGTAGCCCAGCCACGGGCCCAGTTCGGCCTTGTTCCAGGTGAAGATATCGGCGCCGTCCAGGCGCACCTTGCCGGCCTGGGCCGGCCACACACCTACCAGCAGGCGGGCGAGGGTGGACTTGCCCGAGGCCGAAGGGCCGATGACACCCAGGCTGTCACCCGGGGCCAGGCTGAAGCTCACCCCGCGTACGATGCTGGTGGTGCTGCCAGGGGCGCCGGCGATCACGTTCTCCACGGCCAGCATGCCCATCGGCCGCTGCAGCGACATGCTCGGTGGCCGTTGCGGGTAGTCCTGCAGCAGGTCATTGAGCCTGCCCCAGGCCAGGCGGCAGCCCAGCAGTTGCTTCCACGCGGCGATCACCTGTTCCACCGGGCCCAGGGCTCGGCCGGTCAGGATCGAGCAGGCGATCATCATGCCGGGGGTGATCGTCCCCTCGATCGCCAGCAGCGCGCCGGTGCCGAGGATCAGCGATTGCAGGGTGATGCGCACGAAGCGCCCGGTGCTGCTGATCAGCGCCGCGCGGTCGGAGGCCAGGGTCTGCATCTGCAGGATGCGCAAGTGGCCCTGGTACCAGCGCTTGCCGATTGACGGCAGCATGCCCATGGCTTCGATCACTTCGGCGTTGCGCAGGTTGTTGTTGGCGTAGCTGGCTGACGACATGGCTGCCTGGTTGGCTTCGGCCAAGGGCTTTTGCGTAGCCTTTTCAGTGAGGTAGGCCAGCCCGACCAGGATCAGCGAGCCAATCGTGGTGACCAGCCCGAGCCAGGGGTGGATCAGGTAACAAACCAGCAGGTAGATCGGTGTCCAGGGGGCGTCGAAGAACGCGAACAGGCCGTTGCCGGTGAGAAACTGCCGAACCTGCGCCAAGTCCTGCAGGGCCTGGGCCGGGTTACCGCCGGCACGGCTCAGGTTGCGTTCGAAGGCAGCGCTGAAGAGGCGCCGGTTCAGGCTCATGTCCAGGCCGTTGCCCACCCTTATCAACACCCGGGTGCGAACCATCTCCAGCGCCGACATCAGCAGGAACAGCCCGACCACCAGCAAGGTGAGCATGCCCAACGTCGTGACGTTGCGGCTGACCAGGGCGCGGTCGTACACCTGCAACATATAGATGGCTGGCGTCAACATCATGACGTTTATCACGCCGCTGAAGGCGGCTAGGGCGTAGAAGCTGCGGCGCAAGCGAAACAGCACGTCGGCCAGCTCGGAGCGGGTGCGTGGTGGCTTAGCCATCGGGGGGCCTCCCTTCATCACAAAGCGGGAAGCCCTTGCGGCGCCCCGTAAAACGGTAGTTGTGGCTTCTTGGTCGGCTCGCAGGCGGGTCGCTCTGATGGCGATATTGGCCAAAACGCTGCGTTGCTCCCACATGCAGCAGCGTAGGTTGCAACGAAACATTCGGTAATATCATTTTGCTCTATAAATACTTTGAACTTTTTATAAGTCACAGGAAAACAGTGAGTTGCATCGCATTATCATCGGCCGAGATTTTTTTGACGAAATATTGACAAGCTTTTGGCCTACGACTTTAGTCTGAAGTATTCGGGCCCTGTGCGAGCTGGGATCGATGCACGTGCGTTACACCTGTTGCGCACGGTTTACAGGGCCCCTCCCGCAACGGGGGTGCCAGCTTGCCAAGAAGAGGCCAGAGGTTTCAGCACACGAGTGCTGGGCTACTGAGCCCGGTACACCCAACCAGATTCTGCGCACGTCAACACTGACTGGGCGCGGGAAGGACCCTGTTGCCCTGTGTCATCTCCGGACAGATCGAGGGCAACTGCAATGGCCAATTTCAGCAAGTCGGACCTTGAATTCATCCTCAAACAGATCTTCATCGCTGAGGCACACGCCGATGGCGCCAGCCTGATCGACCTGTTGCCCAACAGCCAGGTACCCTTTGGCCTGCGCACGGTGGATGGCAGCTACAACAACCTGGTCACCGGGCAGAGCGAGTTCGGCGCAGCCGACAACTCGTTCCTGCGCCTGCTCGAAGCGTCTTACCGCGCCAACTATGTCGGCACCGGCAATGTCGTCGATTCGCAACCGCGCACCATCAGCAACCTGATCGTCGACCAGACAGCCAACAACCCGGCCGCCGTCGAGGCCAACGGCGGTGCCGCGCCGGTGATGAGCCCTGGTATCGATGGCGTATTCGGCACCGCAGACGACAAGCCTGTGTTCTTCATCCCGAACGTGTCGCCAGACGCCGGGCTGACCGCCGGCTTCAACGCCTGGATGACCTTCTTCGGTCAGTTCTTCGACCACGGCCTGGACCTGGTCAGCAAGAGCAGCACCGACATCGTGTTCATCCCGCTGCGCCCGGACGACCCCCTGTTCGTGGCCGGCAGCCCGACCAACTTCATGGTGCTGTCTCGCGCCGTGCGCACCGCCGGCGCCGATGGCGTGGTGGGTACCGCCGACGATAGCCAGCCCAACACCACCTCGCCCTTTGTCGACCAGAGCCAGACCTACAGCTCGCACCCCTCGCACCAGGTGTTCCTGCGCGAATACACGGTCAACGCGGCAGGTGAGCCGGTGGCTACCGGGCGCCTGATCACCAACCGTGATCTGGGCGCCGATGGCAAGTTCGGCACCGCCGACGATGGCAACGGCGAAAGCGGTGGCATGGCTACCTGGGCGGTGGTCAAGGCCCAGGCCCGCGACTTGCTGGGTATCAACCTGACCGATGCCGACGTGCATAGCGTGCCGCTGCTGGCCACCGATGCCTACGGCAACTTCCTGCGCGGACCCAACGGCATGCCGCAGGTGGTCGTGCGCGTGAACAACGGCGCCGATGGCATTGCTGGCACCGCCGATGACGTCACCCAGCTGGTCGAGGGCGACCGCAATGCGCCGATCAGCCTGGCCAATGCCGTGAGCACCGGGCATGGCTTCCTTGACGACATCGCCCACAATGCCGCGCCCGTGGTGGTTGGGGGTGTGCTGCAGGCTGACGCCGACACCCTGGTGGGCAACGCACAGCCGGTCGGGCAGGGTGGCAACAACCTGACCTACGACAACGAATTGCTCGACGCGCACTACATCGCCGGTGACGGCCGGGTGAACGAGAACATCGGCCTGACTGCCGTGCACCATGTGTTCCACTCCGAGCATAACCGCCTGGTGCAGCAGACCAAGGACACCCTGCTGGCCGCGGGCGACCTGGCGTTCCTCAATGAGTGGTTGATCGACGACGTCACCGCCATCCCCACCACGCCTGCCGGCATCGCCGCGCTGGTGTGGGATGGCGAGCGGCTGTTCCAGGCTGCCAAGTTCGGCACCGAGATGCAGTACCAGCACCTGGTGTTCGAAGAGTTCGCCCGCACCATCCAGCCGCAGATCGATGAGTTCCTCGCCCCCAACGGCTACGACACCTCGATCAACCCGGCCATCCTCGCCGAGTTCGCCCATGTGGTGTACCGCTTCGGCCACTCGATGCTGACCGAAACCGTCGACCGCTACGACCCGGCGTTCAACCCGGTTTCTGCCGACCCGGCCAACCCCGACCAGCAGTTGGGCCTGATTGCCGCGTTCCTCAACCCGCTGGCGTTCGCCGGTAGCGGGGCCACGGCCGATGAAGCGGCGGGCGCAATCATCCGCGGTGTTACCCGCCAGGTGGGCAACGAGATCGACGAGTTCGTCACCGAAGCCCTGCGCAACAACCTGCTCGGCCTGCCACTTGACCTGCCTGCGCTGAACATCGCCCGCGGTCGTGATACCGGCATCCCCAGCCTGAACGAGGCCCGCCGCGAGTTCTATGCCGCCACCGGCGACAGCCAGCTCAAGCCCTACATCAGCTGGGTCGACTTTGCCGATCACCTCAAGCACCCGGCGTCGCTGATCAACTTCATTGCCGCCTACGGCACCCACAGCAGCATTACCGGGGCCACCACCGAGGCCGCCAAGCGCGCCGCCGCCGTGGCACTGGTACTTGGCGGAGACGGCGCCCCCCTCGACCGCCTCGACTTCCTCAACGGCACCGGTGCCTATGCCAACGTGACGCTGGCCGGCGCGGACGGCATCGCCGGCACGGCCGACGACATTGCCGGGGTGACCGTGACCGGGGTCGACGCCATCGACTTCTGGGTCGGCGGCCTGGCCGAGAAGAAAATGCCGTTTGGCGGCATGCTCGGTTCCAGCTTCAACTTTGTCTTCGAAACCCAGCTGGAAGCGCTGCAGAACGGTGACCGCTTCTACTACCTGTCGCGCACGGCGGGCATGAATTTTGGTACGGAGCTGGAAAACAACTCCTTCGCCAAGCTGATCATGGCCAACTCCGACGTCACCCACCTGTCCAACACCGTGTTCCTCACGCCCACGTTCACCCTGGAAGTGAACCAGGCCAACCAGTTCACCGGGTTGGGTGCCGACGGCAAGGCCGACCCCACTGGCGGCATCGAGATCAACGGGGTTGAAATCGTTCCGTTGGTGATCCGCGATAACCCCGATACTGTCGGGCCAGACGGCAACTTCCTGCATTACACCGGTGAAGACCATGTGGTGCTGGGTGGCACCGCTGGCAACGACATCATCATCTCCAGCGAAGGCGACGATACCCTGTATGGCGATGCCGGTGATGACCTGCTCGAAGGCGGCGCCGGCAACGACGCGGTGCTGGGCGGCGCGGGCGACGACATCATCACCGACTCGTTCGGCGACAACCGCCTTGAAGGCAATGCCGGCAACGACGTGATCGTCGCTGGTAGCATGGGGGTTGCCGGTAACCTGATCCTGGGCGGCGATGGCCAGGACTTCATCATCACCACCGAGGACATCAGCACCACCTTCGGTGGCCTGGGCGACGACTTCATCCTCGGCGCCAAGACCAACCTGCCACCTACCGGTAACGAGGGTGACGACTGGATCGAGAAGGGTACCCAGGACGGCGCACCTGGCGACAACTTCGCGCCCTTGCTGGGTGACGAAGTCATTGGCAACGACATCTTCGTCGGGGGCGGCGGCTTCGACGAAATGATCGGTGAGGGCGGCGACGATATCTTCGTCGGCAGCGATGCCCAAGACAAAATGGATGGCATGTCCGGTTTCGACTGGGTCACCAACAAGAATGACCGCGTGGGTGTCACCGTGGACCTCAGCCTGGCCGCCTTGGCTCAGCCCCATGGCAACGCGCCTAACCAGAACGCTGGCGTGTTCAACCCGGTGGGCGCTTCTCCGGCATCGATTCTGGACAGGTTCGCCGAGGTCGAAGGGGTGTCCGGTTCGGCCTACGCCGATGTGCTCAAGGGCGACGACGTCGATGCCGTGACCATTCTCAACCATGGCGGCGCCACCGGCAGTGCGCTGACCAACGTGGCGCTGATACGGGGGCTGCAGCAGTTCCTGGCGGATGCCGGCCTGCCCACCACCGGCTTTGCCACCGGCAACATCATGCTCGGCGGCAATGGCAGTGACCTGATCGAAGGCCGGGGTGGCGATGACCTGATCGATGGCGACAAGTGGCTCAACGTGCGCATCGCCGTTTACGCCCCTGGCGACGTCGACCACACCGGCCCGGAAATCGCTAGCTTCGACAGCATGGCCGACATGATTCCGTTCATGCTTGACCGCACCTACAACCCCGGTCAACTCAAGGCCGTGCGCGAAATCCTGCCCGGGACTTCGACCGGCGGGGCCGCCTTCGATACGGCAATATTCTCTGGGCTACAGAGCGAGTACGTGGTGACCCAGAACACCAAGGGCACCGCTGATGTCGCCGATGACGTCTGGACCGTGACCGACACCGTGGCCGGCCGCGATGGCGTCGATACCCTGTTGCACATCGAGCGCCTGCAGTTTGCCGATAGCCAGCGCGTACTGGTGGAGGGGGTGAACGCACAACCCACCGGCAGCCCGACCCTGCTCGACAGCAACGGCGGTGCGATTACCGTGGGTGACATGCTGACGGTGAGCGTGGCCGCCGTGCTCGACGCCGACAACATCAGTGCGGGCAACCCGACGGGCTCGCTCGCCGACCGTTCGGTGTCTTACTACTGGCAGTTCGAGGCCGACCCGGGCAGCGGTGTGTTCCAGGACATCATCCTGCTACCGGCCGGCGACCTGGCCTTCCAGAGCGCCGATGGCACTTCGTTCAAGGTGTCGCCAGACCTGGCCGGGCTGAGCCTGCGGGTCAAGGCGATCTATCAGGATGCCCATGGCACCACCGAAGTGCTGTACTCGCAGCCTACCACCGTGGTGCAACCTGGCGCGCCCGTGGTGCCGACAGTGGCCACCCCGGTGGTGGATGCCAGTGACGGCGGTGCCGGCCTGCACATGGTGCGCTCCGACCTGAACTTCATCCTCGCGCAAATCAAGATTGCCGAGGCCGATGCCGCCGGGCAGGACATCCTCTCGCTGATCCCCAACGTCCGCGCAGCCATGGGCCTGCGTGCGGTGGATGGCTCGAACAACAACCTGATGAACCTGAACGGCAACAACAACACCCAGTACGGTGCCGCCGACAACGTCTTCCCGCGCGTGACCGACCCGGTATTCAACCCGGCCGAAGGTGCGCCAGCCGGTTTCTTCGGCCCAGGTTCCCCGGCGATCCCGGGGTCGTCGTACCAGCAGACCAGCGGGCCGGTGTTCGATTCGCAGCCACGTACCATCAGCAACCTGATTGTCGACCAGACCTCCAACAACCCGGCAGCCTATGCCACCGCGTATGACCCGGGTGCCGATGGCGTGCTCAACTTCGGCGCCGCAGGCAACGACGACGTGCTCAAGGATGGCGTGCGCATCGTCGCCAGCCCGGGCATGGACGGCCAGTTCGGCACCACCGACGACCATGACGTGTACCTGTTCGAGAACACCGCTGCCGATGCCGGGCTGTCTGCGCCGTTCAACGCGTGGATGACCTTCTTCGGGCAGTTCTTCGACCATGGCCTGGACCTGGTCACCAAGGGCGGCTCCGGTACCATCTACATCCCGCTGCAACCGGATGACCCGCTGTACGTGGAGGGTGGCTTCACCAACTTCATGGTGGTAACCCGTGCCACCAACCTGCCTGGGCCGGACGGCATCCTTGGCAACGCCGACGACATCCGCGAACACACCAACACCACCACGCCGTTCGTCGACCAGAACCAGACCTACAGCTCGCATCCCTCGCACCAGGTGTTCCTGCGCGCCTATGTCATGACTGACGACGGCCCGGTCGCCACGGGCCGGTTGATCACCAATCGCGACCTGGGCGCTGATGGGCGGTTCGGCACGGCCGACGACACCGAGATCGGCGGCATGGCCACCTGGAAGGTGGTCAAGGCCCAGGCCCGCGACCTGCTCGGCATCAACCTGACCGATGCCGACGTCGACAACGTGCCGCTGCTGGCCACCGACGCCTACGGCAACTTCATCAAAGGGCCCAACGGCTACCCGATGGTGGTGATGAAAGGCCTGGACGGTATTGCCGGCACCGCTGATGACCAGGAGGTCGAAGGCAACCCGCTGGCGCCGCTCGACCTGACCAACGCCGTGCGTACCGGGCACCAGTTCCTTGCCGACATCGCCCACAATGCCGTGCCGGTGTTCAGTGGCGGCGTGCTGGCGCCGGATGCCGACAACGTTGCTGGCAATGCCGTGCCGGTCAACCCGCAGACCGGTGCCAACCTGGCCTACGACAACGAACTGCTGGACGCGCACTACATCGCCGGTGACGGCCGGGTCAACGAGAACATCGGCCTGACCGCCGTGCATGCGATTTTCCACTCCGAGCACAACCGGCTGGTGGCGCAGACCATGGACACCGTGCTCGACTCGGGTGACCTGGCCTTCCTCAACGAGTGGCTGCTCAACCCCGTCAGCGCCTTGCCAGTCACCCCGGCCGAGATCGATGCCTTGGTGTGGAATGGCGAGCGGCTGTTCCAGGCGGCCAAGTTCGGCACCGAAATGCAGTACCAGCACCTGGTGTTCGAGGAGTTCGCCCGCACCGTGCAACCTCGGGTCGACCTGTTCTTTGCCCCGACCCAGGTGTACGACGTCGACCTCGATGCCTCGATCGTGGCCGAGTTCGCCCACACCGTGTACCGCTTTGGCCACTCGATGCTGACCGAGACTGTCGACCGCTTCGACATCGACTTCAACGTCATCCAGGACCCGGCCAGCGCCAACCCCGACCAGCAACTGGGGCTGATCGCGGCCTTCCTCAACCCGCTGGCTTATGCCGCCAGTGGCGTAACCCCCGAGGACGCCACCAGCGCCATCGTGCGCGGGGTCACCCGCCAGGCCGGTAACGAAATCGACGAGTTCGTCACCGAGGCGCTGCGCAACAACCTGCTCGGCCTGCCACTGGACCTGCCAGCGATCAACATCGCCCGTGGCCGCGACGTCGGTATCCCTTCGCTGAACGCTGTGCGCCGTGAAATCTACGGGCAAACCGGCGATACCCAGCTCAAACCGTACAGCAGTTGGGTCGACCTGGTGCAACACCTGAAACATCCAGAGTCGCTGATCAACTTCATCGCGGCCTACGGCACCCACAGCACCATCACCGCTGCCACCACCCTGCTGGAAAAACGCGCCGCGGCCATGGCCTTGGTGTTCGGCGGCGATGGCGCACCCGCCGACCGCATGGACTTCCTCAACAGCAGCGGCGCCTGGGCCAATGTGACCCTGCCCGGCAAGGACGGTGTACTGGGTACTGCCGATGACCTCAAGGCAGTCACCGTGACCGGTGTCGATGCCATCGACCTGTGGATCGGCGGCCTGGCGGAAGCAAAAGCGCCATTTGGCGGCATGCTCGGCAGCACCTTCAACTTCGTGTTCGAGAACCAGATGGAGAAACTGCAGGACGGCGACCGCTTCTACTATTTGGAGCGCACCGCGGGCCTGTCGATGAATGCCGAGCTGGAAAGCAACTCGTTCGCCAAGCTGATCATGGCCAACAGCTCAGCCACCCACCTGCCAGGCCTGGTGTTCTCCGACCCTGGCTTCTACCTGGAACTGGACCAGACCAAGCAGTACAACGAGGGCCTTGGCAGCGCCGACCCACTGGGCGAAAACGGCGAGCAGGTGGTGTTCCGCGACAGCCCGCTGACGGCTGGCCCGGACACCCACTACATCCGCTATGCCGGTGCCGAGCACATCGTGCTGGGCGGCACCAACGGGGACGATATTCTGGTCTCCAGCGAAGGCGACGACACGGTCTGGGGTGATGCCGGCAACGACCGCATCGAGGGGGGTGACGGCAACGACCAGCTGCGCGGTGGGGCCGGCGACGACATCATCAGCGACATGGGCGGTGACGACAACATCCAGGGCGGTGACGGCAACGATGTGTTGCACGGCGGTAATGGCATCAACCTGATCATCGGCGGTTTCGGCAATGACTTCATCGTCACCGGTGAGGACGCCTCCGAAGCCATTGGCGGTCAGGGCAATGACTTCATCCTCGGCAGCAAGGCCAACGAGCAGGACATGGGCAACGAAGGTGACGACTGGATCGAGAAGGGCACCTCGGACGGCGCGCCTGGCGACAACTTCGACCCGCTCGGCAACGACCCGATCATCGGTAACGACGTATTTGTCGGCGGCAACGAGAACGACAAGTTCAACGGTGAAGGCGGCGACGACATCATGGTCGGCAGCCTGGGGTTCGGCGACCGTTACATTGGTGGCTCGGGCTATGACTGGGCAACCTTCAAGGACTTGGCCCAAGGCGTGTCCATCGACATGAGCGACCGCTTCTTCGATGTGCCACTGGTACCGGGTTCGGGCGCTTCGACGCTGGTGCGCTTCGACATCATGGAAGGCCTGTCGGGCTCGGCGCATGGCGACTTCCTGCGCGGCGACAGCGAAGACGCCACCTCGCTGCCTACTGCAGGTGCTAACGGCAGCGTGTTGACCAACATCAGCCTGATCGACGGCCTGGCCGGCCTGCTGGCGGCCGGGGCGACCTTCTATGACGGTGGCAACATCATCCTCGGCGGCAGCGGTAGCGACCTGCTCGAAGGCCGGGGTGGCGACGATATCCTCGACGGCGACAAGTGGCTGAACGTGCGCATCAGCGTACGCGCCAACCCTGATGGCACCGGCCCGGAAATCGCCAGCTTCAACAGCATGGAGCCGATGGTGCCGTTCATGCTCAATGGCACCTACAAGCCGGGCCAGCTGGTGATCGTGCGGGAGATCCTCAGCGGCACCGACCACTACGACACGGCGGTGTACTCTGGGGTGTCCACCGACTACAGCGTGGTGGTCGATGGCAACTCGGTGACCGTCACCGACCTGGTGGCCGGACGCGATGGCGTCGACCACCTGACCGGCATTGAGCGCCTGCAGTTCTCTGACAGTTCGCAGGCCTCTGGCGTCGGTACGGCAGTCAACGCCGGCCCCACCGGCCACCTGGCGATTCTCGATGCTACCACCGGCCTGCGCGACGATACGCCAGTCAGTGGCCAGCTGCTGAGGGTAAGCAACCTCGCCGTGCATGACGCGGACAATGTCAGCGCAACCAATGCGACCGGTGCGGTGAACGGCCCCGTGGCCTACTACTGGCAAGTCGAGGCGCTGCCGGGTTCCGGGGTTTATGAAGACATCACGGTTGTGGCCGCTGGTGAAGCGACACGGGTCACCGGTACGACCTACCGCGTCACGGACGACGTCGCCGGCCTGAACATCCGCGTGCGTGCGGTGTACCAGGATGCCAAGGGCACGCTGGAAATCGTCGATTCGACGCCGAACAGCGCGCCGAGCGCCGGGCCGACCGTGACCGGGCTGCTGGTGCAGAATCAGACGCTCACCGCCAACCCGGCCACCATCGTCGATGCCGACGGCCTGAGCAACCCTCAGTTCACCTTCCAGTGGCAGTCCAACCGGGGTGTCGGTTGGGTCAACATCGCCGGCGCCATCAGCAGCACGTTCGTCCTGACGCAGGCGCAAGTGGGGCAGAACATGCGGGTGGTGGTCAGCTACGTGGATGACTTTGGCGTGCAGGAAAGCGTCGCCTCCGACATTCTCGACCCGGTGGCCAACGTCAACGATGCGCCGACCGGTGCGTTGCTGATCAGCGACACCACGCCCGACCAAGGCCAGACGCTGACCGCGCTCACCGGCGCAATTGCCGACATCGACGGCCTGGGGGCCTTCAGCTTCCAGTGGCAGCAAGGCACCGGCGGCACCTTCACCGATATTGCCGGGGCCACGGCGGCCACCTTCACCCCCGGCTTCGCCCAGGGTAACCAGCAGCTACGGGTGATCGTGCGCTACACCGACGGCTTCGGCACCCTGGAGTCGCTGACCTCGGCGGCGACCGCTGCAGTCACCGTGCCACCGGGTGTTGTACTGGTCGGTACCAATGGAGCCAACACCCTGACCGGTGGCGCAGGCAATGACGTGATCTCGGGCTTGGGCGGCAACGACACGCTCAACGGCCTGGGCGGCAGCGACCAGCTGTTCGGTGGCATTGGCAACGACATCCTCAATGGCGGTGACGACCCTGACTTCCTCAATGGCGAGGATGGCAACGATACCCTCAACGGCGGGCTTGGCGCAGATGCCATGAACGGCGGTGCCGGCAACGATACCTTCCTGGTCGACAACGCCGGGGATACGGTCACCGAGGCACTCAATGGTGGCACGGACCAGGTGCAGACCAGCCTGGCCAGCTACACCCTTGGTGCCAACGTCGAGAACCTGACCTATACCGGCAGCAGCGCCTTTACCGGTACCGGTAACGCGCTGGCCAACACCCTCACGGGGGGGGCCGGCAACGACCTGCTCAACGGCGGTGCGGGTGCCGACCGCTTGGTGGGTGGCGTGGGCAACGACACCTATGTGGTGGATGACGCCGGGGATGTAGTGGTCGAGGCGACGGGGGCCGGTACGGACCTTGTGCGTACCACGCTGGCCAGCCACACCATGGCGGCCAACGTCGAGAACCTGGCCTATACCGGGGTGGGCAACTTCACCGGCACGGGTAACGGGCTGGCCAACATCATCGACGGTGGGGCAGGTAATGACACGCTCAGCGGCGACGGCGGTAACGATGTGCTCAGCGGCAATGCCGGCAACGACACCCTCAACGGCGACGCCGGGAACGACCAGCTGTTCGGCGGCCTGGGTGACGACCAACTGCGCGGTGGAGGGGGGGACGACAGCCTCGATGCCGGTGGCGGCAACGACACGTTGCTGGGGGAGGCCGGTAACGACAACCTGAACGGGGGCGCTGGCGATGACAGCCTGGATGGCGGCAACGGCAATGACACCCTGCAGGGCGGCGATGGTAACGACACATTGTTCGGCGACGTGGGTACCGACACCCTGATCGGGGGGGCCGGCAACGACTTCCTCAACGGTGCGGCAGGTAACGATACGGTGGTGGGTGGGGCCGGTAACGACACCCTGATAGCCACCGATGGCAACGATGTGTTCCAGTTCGCTGCAGGCTTTGGCAACGACTTGATCATCAATTTTGATGCCATTGCGGCGGGTGGCCAGGACCGGCTGGATATCACCGCCCTCAACATTACCGCAGCCACCTTTGGCGCCAGTGTGACCATCGCAGATGTTGGTGCGGACACCTTGGTAAGTATCGGTGCTGCCGACGCCATACGTTTGGTGGGGGTGGCAGATGCAACCACGGTGACCGCCGCAGACTTCATCCTGGTCGGTTGAGGGGCGCTGGGGTTAGCTGTTACGGGTACAACAGGGGGCTGCGCAGCAGCCCCTTTTTCCGCGCAAAGAGTCGCCGAATGGTTCCCCGGGCCTGTCCAGCGACCACGGCAGTTGCTTCGCGTTATACTTCGCGCCTTTTGCCCGTGCCGGAATCCGCCCATGCGCCAGGTTTTGCTCATCGTCGATGTTCAGTCCACCTTCAGCCCACCCGAGTGGCTGGTCGATGGTTTGCGGCGGTTGTCAGCGAACATTCCCACCATAGCCTCGGTCGAGTTGCACGATGAACAGGTCACGCCGTTCGAGCGCCAGCTCGGTTGGCACCCGGCGGCCGAGGACGAAAGCCTGGTCGAGGCCGACCAGGTGTTCGTCAAGCATGGCTATGGGCAAAGTGCCGAAGCTATCGACTACATCCGGCAATTGGGTGTAGAGCGGGTGCTGGTGTGTGGGTTGCAGACCGAAACCTGCGTGCTGGCCGCCGGCTTTGCCCTGTTCGATGCAGGGCTGATGCCCACGCTGGTGACAGACATGACAATAGGGTCGTCGCTGGACCGTTCGGGCAAGCTGGGTACCGACCTGTGGAAGCACCACTTCCGCCAGGTCACTACCTCGGCCGAGGTGCTGGCTGAACTGGCCGGACGCGCGTAGTGCATGCGCCGGCGGGGTCATCTTCGTTCAGGCAGAGGTGACGCGTTCAGCTGGATCGGCTCCACGCGCCTGGTGCTGTTTGCGCCTGCGGGTAAACAGCAGGCGCAACAGGGTGTTCCAGCAATAGCTCACCAGTACCCCTCCAGCGAGTGCCAGGGCCACCTCGAACAGCGGGTGCCTGAAAACATGCTCCGCCACCGACTCGAACTGGAAATGCGTCAGGTAGATATACAAGGTTGACGAAGCGATCACCGCACCTGCCCGTGCAACCAGGGCGGGTACTGGCACCGAGCGGAACCAGACAAGCGCCAGTATCGCTGGCAGGGCGATGTCGACATAGTGTGTGAGCGCTTGCCAGCCAACACCGGCAACCGCCATCAGGTCCAGCTCGCCAACCACCAGCACGGCCACCGCACTGGCCACCCATTTGCGTGAGGGCGTGTCGGCATGGTGCACGGCCATGCCCAGCACCATCACCGCCAGGAAGTGCTGGGGTACCCGGTTGAGCAGGGCACTGGCGTCGAACACGAACTGGTTGAGGAGCACATCCAGCGCTACCAGTGCACAGGCAGCGATGATCAGCCAGCGAAACGGGTCGGCAACCAGCACCTGGCGCACGCGCTTGATCGACAGCACCAGGCCAATGATCACGATCATCTGCACCAACACTTCGATGTACCAATAGTTGAACAGGCTGACCTCGCTGGCGGGGAACCAGTTGGAAACCAGCAGCAGCGATTGCCAATGCAGCCGGTCGAATACCAGCTGGATCAATGCGGTGTACAACAGTGTTGGCACCACGATGGCTGCCAGTGACCTTAGCAGCGTGCGTGCATCGCCACGCGCTTCGATGGCCTTGAGCTGAAAGCGCGCCAGGGCGATGCCGGAGACCAGGAACAGCACCGAGGTTTCGCCGAGTATCGGCCAGTGGTCGAAATCACCCAGGTGGCCGACCACAATCAGGATGATGGCGAGCATGCGGATGAACACCGGCATTTCCATTACCCGCCATACGCCTTTGGGCGGCGTACTCAGCTCGGCCAGCTGGCACACCGGCAGGGTTTCCCAACGTTCAGGCAGGTGGCCGATGAGTGCTTCGAGCACGCGCGAAGCCTGCACGAACGACAGCGAGTCGCCGCCCAGCTCGACAAAGCTCAACCTGGCGTCCAGGCGCGGTACCTGGAGGATGCGTGCCCAGGCTGTACTCAGCTTTTCGGCCAAGGGTGACAACGGTGGGCTGATACTGTCGTCAAATGCAGCAGGCAGCGCGCGTTTGTCGACTTTGCCGTTGGGGGTGAGCGGCAGGGCATCAAGGAACACGAACAGCGCCGGAACCATATAGTCAGGCAGCTGGCCGCTGAGGGCCTGGCGCAGTTCGTCAACACGGATGGCTTGCTGCGCGACGCAATAGGCCACCAGCCGGGTCGATGCACCCTCGTGGTTGGCCAGGACCACGCATTGCCCTATGTGCGGGTGACGGCAGATGGCGTTCTCGATTTCTGCCAGCTCGATGCGATGCCCCCGGATTTTCACCTGGCTGTCAGCACGCCCCAGAAAACTGGCGCTGCCATCGGCCAGGTAGGTGCCCAGGTCACCCGTGCGGTAACAGCGGTCGGCCGCGTCAGCGGTGAACGGGTTGGCGATGAATTTGGCTTCGGTCAGCCCCGCGTCGCCCCAGTATCCCCGCGACAGGTAGGGGCTGCGGATCAGGATTTCGCCTGTCTCGCCCTCGCTGACCAGCTGGTTGGCCGGGTTTATCACCAGCAATTGTGCATCGGCAATGCCTTTGCCCAAGGGCACCCGGGCAGTGTCCATTTCCGGGTCGAGGGTATGGAAAGCCATGGCCTGTGGGGTTTCGGTGGTGCCGTAGAAGTTCACATTGACGGCATTCGGTGCGATGGCGCGGACCTGCTGATACTGCGTCGGGCTGAGTGCATCGCCCCCCCAGAACAGGTAGCGCAGGTGGTCGAGAACCTGGCCGTTCAGGTGTGCGCCAGTTTCGATCAGCTTGCCCAACGGCGGGGTAAGGTGGATCACGCTCACACCGTACTGGTGAAGCCAGCTGGCCAGCCGTGAGGGGTCGGTCAGGGTCGACTGCGCCGGGCAGGCAATGGTCGCGCCAAGCGACAGTGGCGTGAACACGTCGCGGTATACCGGGTCGTGGCCCAGGCCAGAAAGCAGCGAGAAGGTGTCGGCCTGAGTGAAACCGTGCTGGCGCACATGCCAGTCGATGAAGTGCACCAGCGGTGCGTGGTGGGTAACGATGCCCTTGGGTTCACCGGTGCTGCCCGAGGTGAAGGTGATGTAGGCCGGCTGCTCAGGGCTGACAGCGGGCAGCGCGACAGGTTGGCGAGGGAAGGCCTGCAGCGCTTCAGCGGGGGCTTCAGGCACCGTGACGACCATGGGCTGGCCGACGTCGACGCTTGCCTCGGCACAGCGCAGTATCACCGCAGGCTTCAAGGTGTTGACGATTTGCTCGATACGCGCGGCTGGGTAAGCGGCGTCAGCCACGGTGAAGGCCAGGCCGGCACGCAGGCAGCCGAGCATGGCGTATACCAGGGCGGCGCTGCGGCGGCTGACGATGACCACACGATCGGTGCCGCTGGCGGCGTTTTTAACCAGAAACGCGGCAATGCCCGCGCTGATCTGCTCCAGTTGGGAGTAGCTGCAGGTTGCGTGCTGGCCAATGATGGCAATGGCCGCCGGGTAGCGGCTGGCCTGCTGGATGAATGCGTGGTGAATGGGCTGTTCGGCACGGTACTCCAGGCACAGCGTCGGGTTCGGGCGCAGGTCCGGCATGATGATCGAGTGCTCCGCAGGAACGTTGGGCTGGCTGGTAGCACAACGCTAGTGCAGGCTGGCTGATGGCGCCAACATTTGAAGGCTGCCTTGCGATAGCCGGGCAGGTCCAGGACCGCAAGCGTGCCCCCATAAAACCCTGCTAACCATACGGGTTAGCGGTTGTTCCATGGGAGCCGCCTTGCGCTGCGACATGGATTGTCACAGGCCTGGTTTTCAGGCCACATCCACAAGCACGATCTCGCTGTCCTCAATGGCGGTCACCCGCAGCACCGCTTCCTGCTCGATCGCCACGCCATCGCGCGCCTTGGCCCGCAACCCGTTGATTTCCACCAGCCCCTTGGCCGGCACCAGGTAACCCCGGCGTGCGGCATCGAAGCGGTACTCGGCGGTTTCACCCGCCCGCAGGGTGGCAGCCACCAGACGGGCATCGGTACGGATCTGCAGGCTGTCCTCGTCACCCGCGCGGCCGCTGGCCAAGGTCACGAAGCCTTCACCGCGCTCGCCTTTGGGGAACGGCCGGCTACCCCACTGCGGTGCTTCACCGGTGCGCTCCGGCACGATCCAGATCTGGAAAATTCGTGTATCGATGTCTTCCAGGTTGTACTCGCTGTGCACAATGCCGGTACCGGCGCTCATGACCTGAACATCACCGGCTTCGGTACGGCCCTTGTTGCCCAGGCTGTCCTGGTGGCTGATCGCGCCTTCACGCACATACGTGATGATTTCCATGTCGCGGTGCGGGTGCGGTGGGAAGCCGCTGCCGGCCGCGATCAGGTCGTCGTTCCAAACCCGCAGGTTACCCCAGTGCATGCGTGCCGGGTCGTAGTACTCGGCAAACGAGAAATGGTGGTGGGCATCGAGCCAGCCATGGTTGGCGTGGCCGAGGCTTTCGAAGGGTCGCAGTTGCAGCATGGTCGTGCTCCTTGAATCAGTGGAATGACGCCATGATGCGCTAAAGAAACATCGAAAATAAGCGTAAATATCGGCTTAAAACAATCTGTTTTATAGATGCTTTTTATGTGGCGTTTTATTCGCTTCATCGCCTAATCCACTGATCTGCAAGCATTCGCTGGCGATTTTTCGTCGATGCGGCGAACATGCCTGCTGTTTTGATTTTCAACGGAGTGACCGTGGCCCACGAGCAACCCTTGGCCCCCGCCGACCTTACCCCTCCTGCCCAGTTGCCCTGGTTTCGCCGCCTGGCCGCCCGCTTGCTGGGGCGTGGCCTGACCCGCCTGCAAGCCCAGCACCGCGACTCGTGGTTCCTCGGCCACGCCACAGGCCAGCGCACTGGCCATGCCGATGGTGTGCGTGAGGGGTTCGAGCGTGGTCGCGTGGAGGGCTATGAAGCGGGGCGCCAGGTGCTGGTGATCCGCGATACGCGCCCCGACAGCGCCGCCGTGCCAGGCCAGGATGACAACTTGTTCGACGACTGGCGCCTGCCGTTGACGGCCGAGTTGAAAAAGCGCTTCAAGGCCGATGTCGCCCAGCGCCTGCCCGCCGAAGCCCAGCCCAGCGCCGCGCAATGGAAGCTGATCTTCAGTGACACCCCGTCTACCTGCGTGGTGGCAGGCGCCGGGGCAGGCAAGTCCACGTCGCTGGTGCTGCGTATCCTGCTGCTGCGTCATTACCTGGGTTACGAGCTGGATGCGATGACCGTGGTCACCTTCACCCGCGAGTCGCGCAAGG
The DNA here is from genome assembly GCF_019691255.1 of Pseudomonas sp. USTB-Z. NCBI lineage: Bacteria > Pseudomonadati > Pseudomonadota > Gammaproteobacteria > Pseudomonadales > Pseudomonadaceae > Pseudomonas > Pseudomonas sp. USTB-Z. Next base: position 45,583 of record NZ_JAECZP010000003.1, on the reverse strand, counting down.
ACTTCATCAAGCGCCTGCTGCAGGTGTTCGCCCTGTGGCAGATCAACCTGCAGCCTGCGCAGGCCCGCGAGCTGGTGCGCACGTTCCATTCGCGCATTCTGCCGCTGGTGCGCAGCCTGCCAGGCTTCGGCCAGGTGCGTGCATTTGAAACACTGGGCCACGAGATGCCTGCCGGGCGTGAGGCCGAGGCCGACAGCAACCCGTTCGACCTGCGCCTGAACGATGCCCAGCGCCAGCAGTTGAACCAGTGCTACAGCAGCTTGCTGGGCGAGAGCCCGCGTTTTGCCGAGCTGGTCGGCCAGTTGCGCAGCGAAGCCTTGCAACTGAAGCCGCTGGACCCGAACAACCCCGATGTGCAGAAGCGCGCACAGGTGACCCAATTGGCCGCCCAGCGCGACGAAGAACTGTGCGACGTGATCGAGGACCTGTGGTTCGCCGCTGGCGTCTGGCCGATCAAGGGCATCGAGCCCTGCCGCGAAACGGTCGACATCCGTGGCAGCCGCTTCCATGTGCATGGCCGCCTGGAAGGCCAGGGGCCTTTGGTGGTGCTGGGCTTCGACCCCGCACAAAGCGCGCAGTACCAGCGCCCCGGCGCCAAGCTGACCGTGCGTGCCGAGTGGGCGGTCAAGCGCACACTGTTGCAGGCGTTCTGCGACAGGCCGCTGATCTGGCTCGACAACTACGCCATGGCCAGGCGCCTGGCGGCATCGTTGGCGGGCGATGCCGTGGCCGGCCCTGGCTTCGAGTACAAGGTCAAGGGCGAACTGGCCCCGGCGCCGCTGCTGGATGCGTTCGTCAGTGCGGCCAATTTCATCGAGAACCTTGGGTTGGAGGTGAACAAAGCGGTGGCGGCGATGAGCTTTCCGTCCGGCGACAGCGATGCACTGTTCTTCGAGGCCTTGGCGCTGTACTGGAAAGCCCTGGAAGCGCACCTGCTGGACCAGTCGCCGCCGGTGATGAGCTACAACCGCATGTTCGCCCTGTTTGGCGAGAACAACCCAGAAAACCTGCACTTGCTGCCCGATCCATTGCTGCGGCCGCTGGCGCACCTGATGATCGACGAGTTCCAGGACGTGTCGCCACAGATCGTCAGTTGGTTGCGTGCCAGCCTCGCCGAAATACGGCGCCGCGGCCCGGCCATGCACACCGGGCGCCATGCCCAGCATTCGTCGTTGCTGTGCGTGGGGGACGACTGGCAATCGATCTACGGCTGGCGTGGCAGCTCGCCCAAGTATTTCATGGAGTTCACCAAGGCGTTCCCGTCGCCGGCCAACACGCGGGTGATGCTGATCGACAACTACCGATGCCAGCAACAGGTGATCGATGCGGCCGAGCACCTGGTCAAGGGCACCCCGGCGATTGCCGGCAAGAAAGCCCGCGCCAGTGGCCCGGCGGCTGAGTTGCCCGGCTCGCCGGTCAAGGTGTTCGACCGTGACGAGGCTGCACTGGGCGAAACGCTTGTCGAGCACTATCAGCGGGGTGAGACGGTCATGATGCTGTACCGCAAGGGCAGTGACCGGGCCTTGATGAACGAGCACCTGCAAAGCGTGTTGCACGCCGACGCGGCGCTTCCGGCCGAGCAGCGCCGGCTGCGCCAGCTGACCTACCACAGTGCCAAGGGTTTGCAGGCCGATGCGGTGTTCATGCTGGGTGACTGCCAGTACCTGACCAGCTCACCCTACAAGAACCAGGTATACCGTCAGGCCGGGTTGGGCAAGGCAGGTGATGCCCAACCGTTCGACTCGGCACAGAAGGAAGAAGTGCAGCGCTTGGCCTACGTGGCGGTGACCCGCGCAGTGCAGCACTGTTATTGGCACGTGGAGACCGCCAGCGGTGACGCCGCAGCGGCCCCACGGGCGTCCAGCCAGGTGGACGGCAAGCAGGCCTTCTTCGAAGACCTGCGCGGGCAGTGAGTGGGGTTCAGCGGCCGATTGTTTGCGTCTGGCGGGTGAGGCTGATCAGCAGACCGGTTTCAACCTGCTGCTGCTCGGCAGTCAGCGCGTCCACGCCCTGGCGATACTGCTGCTCGTTGAGCACGACGCGCCGCAGCCTGCCCTCAGCATCCACCGGGCTTTCGGGCATGACCCTGGCCAAGGCTCGTCGCACAGAGCTGTCCAGTGATGTCACTGGGTCGGCGGTTTCATCCAGGCAGTAATAGAGGTAGTCAAGGCCTGGCCGCCAGAAGTCGGTGATCAGGCTGAACTGTGCCGCATGCTCTCGTTTCAAGTACTCGACCCAGCCAGGCTGCTGGGTCAACCATTGCTCTCGAGCGATGGCATCCTTGTCCAGGGAACGGACCGCAGCTTTCACCATTTCGATGATTGTGTCGTTGATTCTGGCCGTATTGCGGTACAGCATGCCTCGGCTCGGCTCAGGGTAGTCCAGCGCGCTGGCCAACGACTGGCGCAAGGCCAAACGTACCTCGACATCGTCCACCAGCCCCGTTTGAAGTTCGCTGTCTGGAAAGGCTGAGGGGTCGTCCAGCTCATCGTAGGGGGGGAGGTTTTCATCGAAGGCCCCGTCGAGCAGCGCCTGTTTGCGCAAGGACCTTCTCCAGCTGATGCGATCGGCCAGTTGATTGACCTGACTGCGTCGATACAACTTGCCATACAGGCTCAGTAGATCAGCGGGTCGACTACCGGCGACGGCTGCCGCTTCGTGGGCCAGCACTTCTATCTCCAAGGCACTGAATGCGTCGGCACCTGCGTCGCCACAGGTTGGCGGGAAGTCGCCGGCCACGGTGGCGAGGCGTTCACGCAGCGCGGTGTCGCGGGCCGCGTCATCCAACAGCTTCCAGACGCGTGCCCTCAGGGCCTCGCCATCACGCTGCGCTTCTGCCGATTGGGCAAGACGTTCGAGTACGCCCAGCAGCGCTGCGTTTTCACCTTGGTCGAACAGGTCGCTCCACAGTTGCTCTTCGGCACTGCTCGCCTCGCCACGGAAAATGCCCTGCCACAGTGGCACGTCTTCTGCGTGCTCGAATACGTTCACGCCGCTGCTGCCCAGGCGTGCACGTGTCTGGGCTTCCAGGGTGTTGTAGTTGAACAGCCAGCGGCGCTCCGGCAAGTGCGCGGCGACATCGCGGGCAAACGGGGTACGCAGCACACCAGGCAGGTCTGGCAGGGTACGAATGCGGTTGGACGACAGGTTCAGGTAGCGCAGTTGGTACTGGGGCTGGCTCATCAGGACGGTCAGGCTGTCGGGCCACTGCTGCAGTTCGCAACGCTCAAGCTCCAGGTGGACAAGACGGGCCATGAAGCGCAGGTCGGGCGCCAGTTGCAGTGGGTTGCCTGAAAGGTGCAGTACAGTGGGGTGGATCATGTCCTGGAACTGGGCGGCAAGGCTTTCGTCAAGTGTGATTTGATTGTGGCCCAGGCCGAGGGCATCCAGGGGCAAGCGCGTCAGGAAGCCTAAACTGTTGGTGTCAAGTTGCAGCCGGTTGCGGCTGAGCCAGAGTAGCCGTAGGCCGGGCATAGCCCCGATGGCCTGTTGGGCGGTGGGTGAAAGGGTGGTCAAGCCATTGTCTGTCAGGCCCAGCTCGCGTAGCCGTGGTGCCGACCTGAGCGCCTCGAACAATGTTTCGGCATCGATGTCCGGGTTACCGATGATTTCCAGGGTTTCCAGGTTAGGGAAGTTTGCCAGGAAGCTGCCCTCCAGGCGCCGCATCTGTAACCCCTCGAGCCTGAGATTGCGGATATGCGGCATGCGTGCAGTGAAAGCGGGTAGCGCTTCGAGCTGCATACGGTCCAGTACCAGTGTTTTGGCGTGCGCGCCGCCTTCACGGCGGGAAGCACTCATCAATCGCTCGGTGCATTGCTGGCGATCAAAGCGCTCTTCAAGGGTGCGGGCGGTGCTTACCCAGCGGTTGAGATCCCGGTTGAGGGTACGCTGCTCGACCTCCAGCCGGTTGATGGCGCTACCCAGGTCACCTCCTCGAGCCAGTTCGGCTTGTAGCCCACTGATTTGCTCGCTGTTGAGTTCGGGGTAGAGCGCCCGGAGTCGACGTGCAGCCGGCAAGGCTCGTCCTTGCAGGCCACGGCCGCTCAGAGGATAGCCCAGCTGGCCGTTGGCCAACCGCAAAGGGGAGCGGAACCTGGGGTTGATGGGTTGCTGGCCGATCAGTGAGGCGCAGTGCTGGCGATCGTCAAGGGCAAGTTGCAGCAACCGGGCCGGGTCAGCCTGCGGGTGCGCGGCTTGCAGCGCCTGTTTGATGCGTAGACTGTCGTCGTTGGCCAGGCTAGGCCTGAACAGGCCGAGGAGGGCGCGGTCAAGCCGCGCTCGAGCTTGCAGAAGGCGCGCTTCCTCGGCAATGCGAAGCGGCACCCGGCCGTTGGTCAGGCGTTCCCGTTCGGCGTTGCTGATGTTGCCAAGCAATGCTTCAAGCGCGCTGTCCGGCAGCCCAGGAAACTGCCGGGCGAGGGTTTGTGCGGTTGCTGGGCGTGTGGGACGGTGCCTTTGTTGCAGGCTCTCAAACAGCGCTTCGCGGTGCTGTTCCAGGTGTTGCGCAAGCTTGTTGTTCAGTGCGGACGATCGGTGCTCGGTTGGTGTGTCACCGAGCAAATGCCTGATGGCTTGTTCATCCATCTGATCCAGCACGGTCTGGCTCAATTGGCCATTGTCCAGGTCGGTACGGGTAATTTCGATTTCTGTCTGGCCCAGCGTGTGAGGGGGGCCGTAGTGCACAGATTCGCCCCAGGGTTCTGGCCCTTGGTAAACCTTGAGCACGTTCCCCTCGGGCCACCCCGGCAGGCGCAGCAACTCAGGCAAGGCAAAGTTCTTGTACGCAGCCAGCGGCAACCCATGGCGTACGCAGTTGATGATTTGTTGTGTCTGATTGTCCAGTTGCAACCGCTGCAGCGTGTCGATCAACAAAGCGGGTGGACGCAGGCCCGTTGCCTGGGTGCGGCGCAGCACGTCTGGATCGGTACCGGTACTGCGCATGGCATGGTCCAGTTCGCTGTCGTCCAGGCCTGCACTATGGCTGCCGAGGCGGCGCGCGAGCTGTTCGCGGTCCCATTCCAGAGGCTGTTCATGGGCCAGTTGCCAGCGGGCGTTACCCTGATGCAGCAAGCGTGGGGCATAGGCCTGCGCGTCATCGGGGTGGCGCACGCGCCATTGCTGATCAGTGCCCTGAAACACCTCGTACAGGGTCCCATCCAGCTTCAGGTAGGTCTTCCCATCGACGTGTACATGGCCGAGCAGATCGGGTTGAGCCCCCTCAGGAATAGCCGCCGTGCTCGCATAGGGTTTCATGTCGGGGTGCCAGAGCACCTCCTTGTCTTCATGCCATACACTTTTCAGTGCATCGACAAAGCCAGACGCCTGGACGATCCTGGTGCCCACTGCAAAGCCGGCAATCACGCCCGCGTTGATGGCCAGCGATTCCAACTGCGCCAGTGCCTGCCGGGTATCACCTTCTTCCCAGGCCTCGAACCCGGTGAAAACAGAGCTCATCAGGTCGTAAGCAAAAACGCCTAGCATGACCGTGTTCAAACCCGGCACGAAGAACGCGGCGACATTCAGCACGTTCATCCCCAGGTCGAACCAGTACTTCAGACGCTCATTGCGGGCGTTGGCGTCGACTTCGGCGGTAGGCACAGCAATGGTTTTTGCGTCGGCCTTCATGCGCGCAAGGTGTGCGTTGTACAAGGACGTCCAAGGGTCGGTCCTGATGGGCGAGAGCGTAAAAGGGATCACTGGCATGATGCGGGGTTTGCGTATGCCCGCTTCATCCTCTTCGAACAGCGCGATTTCCAGCTTTAGGGCGAGTTCTTTTTGCCTGTCCTTGTAGGCGAAATGCACCAAAGCGCGGCGAAACTCGCTTTGCAATAGCCGGCTGCGCAGGTGCTTGCCCGCTTCCTGACGAGAAGCGAACTCTCTTACCGGGTGCTCGCTGTCGCCAGGGATATACACAATGCAGGGGTTCTTGCGGTAAGGGTTGTCTGGCCCGATGAACAGTATTTCGTGGACGGGGGTATCGAACAGGTTGAAGTGCCAGCAATGCAACGCCTCGTTTTCATAGGTGGGGTGAGGCTTGCCGTCGCACAGTTGCCCAAGCGCATCGAGCCCGGCCTCGCTCAGCAGGCCTTTGAGCTTGGCGATCAATGCCTGGACCCTCAAGGCCTCACGGTTCGCTGCAATTGACAGGCGCTGGATTTCAGCGCGATTGGCGCCTTCATGGGTTGCAAGCAAATGGTCTTGATAGCGTTTGCCAAGGTCCAGTGCCCGACAATGTCTGACGAAGTCCGCCATCGTCAGGCCTGCCAGGGGCGTGTCGCTGCCAGCGGCGTTGGTGAGCCTGCTGTAAGGACCGACTTCGTCCAGCCCCTCGAAGTTGTGCAGGGCAGCCTCCAGCAAACTGCGTGTTTGCGGCTGGCCGACGGGGCGGGTGGCCAGCACGTCCGCTTCCACGTCCGGGACCAAAGGCGTTTCCACATCGGGAACGCCAACCCAGATGTTGGCCTCTGACTCAAAGGGCTGGAACACATACTGCGCCCTGTCTACGGGTACATTCAGCTTCAACCGCTCAGTCAACAGAGGGCCGCAGAACGCGATGATGTCCTTGAACTCGCCTAGCGCCTGCTTGACCTGCGCCAGCCGTTTGTTACGGGTTTGCAACGCGTTGTGCAACTGCTCACGCATTGGCCCATCGGCAGTGGCATACCACGAGTAAGGGGTGCCATCTTCATCGAGGTACTCCTTGTACAGGCTCTGCACCACTTTGCGCGTATGCGTGGGTTGGAGCGCCTTGCTCCATTTCGGTAACGATCGGGTTATCTGGCTTTGATGTAACGGTGTCGGGGTTGTCATGGTCACCATCTCTTTTGTGGGGGGAGACAGTCCACGCTGATCAAGGCGCCGGGGTGCGGTAGATAGTTGTTGGCAGCAGTCGGTCCTGCGTATGCGCGGGTCGGTGGGGGGCTGGCAGCGAGGGAGCATCTGCGAGAGGGTGAGGCAGGCCATGGTGCAGGCTTCAGCCAAGGAGAATTGCAATGCGTTCGCTGTGCAGTCCGAAAGACCACCTGCTAGACCTCGATGGCGTTGAAATTGCGGTTCGAACCTGGGGGGCAGAAGACGGTATTCCCATATTGGCCTTGCATGGCTGGCTGGATAACGCTGCCTCGTTCGAGCGCCTGGCACCGATGCTGGACGGCTGCTTCGTGGTGGCCCCCGACCTGATCGGCCATGGCCGTTCTGGGCATCGTCGCCACGACAGCGGCTATTACCTGTGGGAGCATGCCGAAGACATGTTGGCGGTGACCGACAGCCTGGGCCTGGCGCAATTTCATGTGCTGGCCCATGGGATGGGCACCGGTATAGCGTCGCTGCTGGCGGCCATGACCAGTGGCATTGCCAGCATGACCTTCCTCGACGGCATGGGGGCACCGTTCACGGTGGCCGAGGATGACCGCGTGCAGCACCTGGCGCGGGCTTACCGGCTCAAGCGCATGGTACAGCGTAGCCAGTTGCCGGGTTTTGCCGAGCCGGATGTTGGTCGCTTCGACGACCTGGACACCGCCCTGGCACAACGCCGCGAGCGGCTGGACACCGAACTGTCGGAAGGTGCCGCTCGGCTGCTGGCGCTGCGCGACCTGCTGCAGCTGGACGATGGCTATTGCTGGCGCCACGACCCGCGGCTGGTATTGCCCGAACCCATGCCCCTGACCGAGCGCGAAGCCTGCGACCTGCTCAGTCAGATCCGCTGCCCGTTGTACCTGCTGTTCGGCCGCCAGGGGGCCTTCACCGGCGAGGCCTTTACCCGGCGTCAGGCCGCCTTGCCCAGCCAGGCGAAAGTCTCCTGGCACCCAGGCGGGCACCACTTCCACCTGGATGCGCCGGACCGGGCGCTGGTCGACCAGTTGCTGCGTATCCTGACGCGCCATGAAGGGGGCGTTCTGCAACGCTTGGTGAACGAGTAGCTGATTCTGGTCACGCCGCGTGAACCTGGGCTATGGTGGCGAACGTATTCGCAAACACGCCACAGGGAGCCCGGCATGCGGCCTTTCACCATCAAGCACATCGACCACCTTGTGTTGCGGGTCAGCGACCTGCCGCGCAGTGTTGCCTTTTACACTGAGCTGCTCGGCTGCACCGTCAGCCGCGTGCGCGAAGACTTGGGCATGGTGCACCTGGCCACGGGCACGGCGATGATCGACCTGGTAACCCTGGATGGCCCGCTGGGGCAGCCAGGCGGAGCTGCACCGGGCGTGGAAGGGCGCAACCTGCACCATTTCTGCTTGCGCATCGAGCCGTTTGACGAGGCCGCGTTGACGGCCTATCTGGAAGCCGCCGGGGTAAAGGTGGAGCCTGCCGAGAAGCGTTATGGTGCCGAAGGCGAGGGGCTTTCGCTTTACTGCTACGACCCGGACGGTAATCAGGTCGAGTTGAAGGGGCCGGTAATGCCTGGCGGTTGAAACCGCCCCCGCCAAAATCGTCAGCCAACCCGATATCGCCCAGCACCCGGTGCTGCCGTGTAGTCCAGGCCGTCTTCTTGTGCAGGGCCTGGCGGGTGGATATCCAGGCAATCCCGATTATGCTTCATTTACCTTGCTGCGATCCGAGGCGGGCCGCCTCGTCGTGCTTCGCGCAAACAAAGCAAGCTCAAGGGCCTGGGTGCGACGGTGAAGTGGTTGTGAGGTGCTCCGGCCTGCATGACAACATGACGGAGGCAACCCATGGCGGTTCTCGACAGCGCATCCACGGGCAGCAGCGCGCCCCAACGCGGCATCACCAAGGAGGAGCGCAAGGTCATCTTCGCCTCATCCCTGGGCACGGTGTTCGAATGGTACGACTTCTACCTGTACGGCTCACTCGCCGCGATTATCGCCAGGCACTTCTTCGCTGGCGTCAATGAAACCACCTCGTTCATCTTTGCCTTGCTGGCCTTTGCCGCCGGCTTTGCCGTCCGACCGTTCGGCGCCATCGTGTTCGGTCGCCTGGGCGACATGATCGGGCGCAAGTACACCTTTCTCATCACCATTGTCATCATGGGCTTGTCCACCGCAGTGGTGGGGCTGCTACCGGGCTACGCCACGATTGGCGTGGCCGCGCCGATCATCCTGATCACCCTGCGCTTGCTGCAGGGGCTGGCGCTGGGCGGTGAGTACGGCGGCGCGGCCACCTACGTGGCCGAGCATGCGCCCAAGGGCCGACGCGGCTTTTTCACCGCCTGGATCCAGACGACTGCCACCCTGGGGCTGTTCCTGTCGCTGCTGGTGATCATGGCCTGTCGCACGGCCATGGGGACGGAAGCGTTCGAGGCCTGGGGCTGGCGGATACCGTTCCTGCTGTCGATTCTGCTGCTGGCGATTTCGGTGTACATCCGTCTGCAGTTGAACGAGTCGCCGGTATTCATGAAGATGAAGGCCGAGGGCAAGGCATCCAAGGCGCCCCTGACCGAATCGTTCGCCCGCTGGGACAACCTCAAGGTGGTGATCATGTCGCTGCTCGGCGGCACCGCCGGCCAGGCCGTGGTGTGGTACACCGGGCAGTTCTACGCGTTGTTCTTCCTGTTGCAGACGCTCAAGATCGAGCCGCAGACCGCCAACCTGCTGATTGCCGGTTCACTGTTGATCGGCACACCATTCTTCATTTTCTTTGGCAGCCTGTCCGACCGAATTGGCCGCAAGAAGATCATCATGGCCGGCTGCATCATCGCTGCACTGACCTACTTCCCGATCTTCAAGGCGCTGACCGAGTACGGCAACCCGGATGTATTCGTTGCCCAGGAGCAGAACCCGGTGGTGGTGGTGGCCGACCCGGGCCAATGTGCATTCCAGTTCGACCCGGTGGGCAAGGCCAAATTCACCAGCTCTTGCGACATTGCCAAGAGCCTGCTGGCCAAGCGCGCCATCCCGTATACCAATGAAGCGGCGGAGCCCGGCAGCGTGGCACAGATCCGCATTGGCGAACGGGTATTGCCGAGCTTTGATGGCAGCAGCCTGGCGGCGGCGGACTTCAAGGTGCAAAGCGAAGCGTTTACCGCAACCCTGAGTGGTGCTTTGAAAGAGGCGGGCTACCCGGAAAAGGCCGATCCGGCGAAGATCCACTACCCGATGGTGCTGTTGCTGCTGACCATTCTGGTGATCTACGTAACCATGGTCTACGGGCCGATTGCCGCCTGGCTGGTGGAGCTGTTCCCGGCGCGCATCCGCTACACCTCGATGTCGCTGCCTTACCACATCGGGAATGGCTGGTTCGGCGGCTTCCTGCCGACCGTGGCGTTTGCCATGGTGGCAGCGACCGGGGATATCTATTACGGCTTGTGGTACCCGATCGTGATTGCCGTGATGACGGCGGTGTTGGGGATCTTCTTCCTGCCGGAGACCAAGGATCGGGATATCACTCACACCTGAAGGTCGAGTTTGCCTGTGCTGGCCCCTTCGCTGTAGGAGCGGGTTCACCCGCGAAAGGATCAGCACAGGCCTCGAATGCAGTGTAGGAGCGGGTTCACCCGCGAAGAGGCCGGCACAGGCCTCGAATGGTGTGTAGGAGCGGGCTTGCCCGCGAAGAGGCCGGCACAGGCGATCAATCAGTCGAAGTAGCCACGAAGCCCGAATGCATACCCGGTATCCACAGCTGTCGCCTCACCCCGGCTCCAGCGCTTCTTCAGCACGAACTCGAATGCCGGCTCGTACAACCCGTCGCGCACCAGTGCCCCCGCCAGCACCTCCACGTCGTACCAGCCATTGTCCAGTTCGATGATCGGCCGCCCTGGCACCTGGTAACGCGCCATCAGGTCACCCAGGGTCTTGGGCGTGAAGTGCTGCAGGATGCGCCAGGTGTACAGCATCAGCGCACCGTGCTCGATCCGCAGTACATAGCCATTGCGCCGGTGCTTCAGGCGGCTGCCGGCCTCGCGCAGGGCCGGTGTGTGGTTATCGAGGGTGAACAGGATGCGGTAGGGCAGGTTGTCGACACCGGCCAGCGGCAGCACGATGCCTTCGCGCACCGCCTGGTCGCCCCTGTCACCGTGGGTGAACGCACCGGCCAGGTCGTCGGGCAGTTGATGGTCTTGCTTGAAGCGCTCGAGCAACTGGATATCGCCGAGCAGAAAGTAGTCGACCAGGTCGTTGAGCACTTCGCTGAATTCGTGGCGCATCTTTTTTCCTTGTGGGTGCGCATTGGGGTAAGGGCAACCGGCTAGTGCTTCTGGGCAATCTGGATCAAGTTGCCGCACGTGTCATCGAACACCGCCACGGTAACCGGCCCCATTGGGGTGGGTGGCCGGATGAACTGCACACCGGCTGCACATAGCCGGGTGTATTCGGCCTGGATATCGCGCACGCCGAACGAGGTGGCGGGGATGCCATCCTGCTTGAGCGCGGCCTTGTACACCTTGGCCGCCGGGTGCGCGTCGGGTTCCAGCAGCAGTTCGACGCCATTGGGGTCGTTGGGCGAAGTCAGGGTCAACCAGCGGTGCCGGCCCATGGGGATGTCGTGCCTGGGCTCGAAACCGAGTACGTAGTGGTAGAAAGCCAGGGCCTTGGCCTGGTCGTCGACGAGGATGCTGGTGACCACGATCTTCATAAGCACACACCGTTTACCTGGGGCCGATGACTATCAGTAAAGACGTTCGGGCGTTTTTGACCAGTGGTTGCAGTGCCACGGGGGCCCGTTACAGGTGCAAGCGTGGTGCGGCGCCGGTTTACGCAGGCCTGTGAGACGAGGTACTGGCAGACCCTACAAAAAACCTGTTCAAGGCATAGGTAAATCCTTCAGCGCTCAGCCCCCGCAGAGCGGCAGCCAAGGGTAAAGTGTGAGGCATGATCCCAGCCTGCCCAGACCCGCGTCAGAGAGGTACCCTGTGGCTGCCTATACCTTGCGACAACTGAAGTACTTCGTCACCACCGTGGAAGCGGGCAGTGTGGCCGAAGCGTCACGCCAGCTGTACATCGCCCAGCCGTCCATCTCCACGGCCATCAAGAGCCTGGAGGAAAGTTTCGGTGTGCAGCTGTTCATTCGCCACCACGCCCAGGGCGTGTCATTGACGCCCAGTGGCAAACGCTTCTATGCCAAGACCAAGTCGCTGCTGCAGATGGCCCATGAGTTCGAACAGAACGCCCTGGCCGACAACGATACCGTCGCCGGGCAAATCGACATTGGCTGTTTCGAAACCGTGGCGCCACTCTACCTGCCGCGCCTGATCGCCGGTTTTCGTCAGCGCTACCCGGGTGTGGACATTCGCCTGCGCGACGGTGAACAGCAGGACCTGATCCAGGGCCTGACCGCCGGAACATTCGACCTGGCATTTCTCTATGACCACGACCTGGATGGCACCATCGAGGCCGAGCCACTGATGCCGCCGCAGAAGCCCTATGTGCTGCTACCCGAGAACCACCGCTTTGCCGGCCAGGCCCAGGTCTCGCTGCGCGACCTGTGCCCGGAGCCGATGATCCTGCTGGACGTGGCCCCTAGCCGCACCTACTTCGTCAGCTTGTTCAACGAGATGGGCCTGGCACCGAACATTGTCTTCAGTTCGCCGTCGATCGAGATGGTGCGCGGCATGGTCGGTCAGGGTTTCGGTTTTTCGTTGCTGGTAACCCGTCCGCACTCGGAATACACCTATGACGGCCAGCGCCTGGCAATGCTCGACATTGCCGAGCCGGTGGCGCTGTCGGGGCTGGCTGCGGCGTGGTTGAAGCGAGTCCAGCTGACCAAGCCGGCGCAGTTGTTCGTGGAGTTTTGCCGGGAAGAGCTGGCGAAGTTCTGAACTGAGCACGCCATGCTACCCCGGCAGGAGGCGCATGGCGTGGCATTGCTCAGGGGCTGACCTGATAGCCGCGCCCCTGCAGGCAACCGCTGTAGGCACTGGCATGGGCCTGGGTTTTGGCTTCGTCCTGGCCGCGCCGGTCCTGGCGCCGGTCCTGACGCTGGCGCATGCCACCGACCGCGGCTCCGGCGGCGGCCACTTCGCCAGCACGGTTCTGCCGGTATTGCTGTTTGGCATCGTCACCCACCCGGTCATACAACGCGTCATGCTGGTTGCCGCGCACCTGCGCGCCTACAGCACCGGCGGCGGCACCCGCAGCTGCACCGCGAACCCGGCCACCGACATGGGGGTCGCTGGACGTCGCCGTGCCGTTTGCGGCATTGGTGGCGACGGTATTGCAATCGTTGATATCCAGTTGCATCTGCTGGCTGCTCTGGCCCTTGAGCGGCACCACCGACTGCGCCTGGGCGGCCGATGCTGCGCACAGCAGCATCAACAGGTAACTCCACGTGAACGTACGCATGGCACACCTCCACCGGGCGGAAAGCCCGCCTCACAGGATAGTTCGCCTTTGAGGTCGTGATGGAAGTTTTGCCCAGATGGTCTACACCGGATATCAGACGCCGTTCCGATTAGCCTCTTGGCCTGATCCAAGGCTACCTGCGGGCAAACCATGAGCCAGACGCAAGATCTGATCATCTGCGAGTATTGCGACACGGTGTACCACCGTGCACCGCTGCTCAAACATCAACGTGCCCTTTGCCAGCGCTGTGGCGGCGTGCTGTACCGGCACAGGTCACTGACCATCGAGCAGCGGCTGGCATTGAGTGTGACTGGCGGTGTCCTGCTGGTGTTCGCCAACTATTACCCGGTGATGACCATCGGCATGCAGGGGCTGACCCACTCGGCCACATTGTGGGACGCCGTGCAGATCCTCAGTCACGGCAGTATCACCTTCATCGCCCTGGTCATGGCGCTGTCGATCATTTTTGCGCCGCTGCTGCAAATTGCCCTGTTGTGCTGGGTGTTGAGTTTTGCCCTTGCCGGTCAGCGTGCCCCCGGCTTTGCCCTGTGCATGCGTGGCCTGGAAAGCCTGCGGCCCTGGAGCATGCTGGAGGTGTGTCTGCTGGGGGCGATGGTGGCGGTGATCAAGCTGGCGGGGCTGCTCGATGTGATCCCCGGTATCGGCCTGCTGGCCCTGGCCGCACTGAGCATGTTGATCATCCACATTGCCGGCAAGGACATCCGCGATTTGTGGGAACAGGTATGACTGTCCCAGCCATGGCGCACGACCTTGGCTTGTGTCTGTGCCATGGCTGTGGCCAGGCATGCGACACGCGCAGTGGCGCGCACACCTGCAACCGTTGCGGCGCCGTCATTCACCGGCGCAAGGCCAATGCCATCAGCCGTGGCTGGGCGTTTCTGCTGGCCGCACTGATTTTCTACATTCCCGCCAACCTGCTGCCGGTGATGCACACCGAAATGCTCGGCAGTGGTACAGAAAGCACCATTGGCGGTGGCGTGCTGGAGTTCTGGGAAGCCGGGGCCTGGGACATCGCGCTGATCATTTTCATTGCCAGCGTGGGTGTGCCCGCCATCAAGTTCTTTTCCCTTGGCCTGCTGCTGTTCACTGCCCAGCGTGGTTCTTCCTGGGCCTGCCGGCAGCGTTCGCAGCTGTACCGCTTCGTCGAGCTGATCGGCTATTGGTCCATGCTCGATGTGATGGTAGTGGCGTTGGTGGCTGCGCTGGTGCAACTGCGCGGGCTGGGCACCATCGAGCCGCGTGTGGGCATTCTGTTTTTTGGCATGGTGGTAGTGCTCACCATGTTCTCTGCGATGAGCTTTGATCCACGCTTGATCTGGGATAGCCATGCCAACGAGGGGAGGCCGCATTGATGGGGCAACAGACTGACAAGCGCGAGGGCCCTGAGCAGGTTGAAGTGCGCACCCGACGTTGGAGTGTGTCGCTGGTATGGATCGTGCCGATCCTGGCGATCCTGATCGGCGCTTCGCTGGTGGTGCGCAACTGGATGCAGCAAGGGCCGGTGATTACCATTTCTTTCCACAGTGGCGAGGGATTGGTGGCGCACAAGACCCAGGTAAAATACCGCAGCGTGGTGATTGGCGAAGTGACCACGGTGGACTTGGCCGACGACAAGAGGAGCGTGGTGGCCAAGGTTCAGCTCTCCAACGATGCCCGTTCGTTTGCTACCCAGGGGGCGCGCTTCTGGGTGGTGCGACCGCGCATCGGCGTGGGCGGGGTTTCCGGGGTGGACACGCTGCTTTCGGGCAGTTTCATCGGGGCCGATTCAGGCGAGTCGAAGGTGCCGGAAAAGTCCTTTGTCGGTCTGGAACTGCCACCGCCGATCACCTATGACGAAAAGGGCAAGCGTTTCGTTCTTGTCGCCAGCGACCTGGGCTCACTGGATATCGGCTCTTCGATCTACTACCGCAAGATCCCGGTGGGCGAAGTGGTGTCCTTTGCCCTCCAGGGCGATGGCAAGGGGGTAGAGATTGGCGTGTTCGTGCAGGCGCCCTACGACACCTTCGTCACTGCTGACACGCGCTTCTGGAATGCCAGTGGCATCGACATGCAGATCGGTGCCAATGGCCTGAAGGTCGATACCGAATCGCTGTCGTCGATTCTGGTGGGCGGGTTGGCCTTCGGCTCGCCCGATTTCGCCGCGCAAGCCGAGCCTGCTGCCGACCAGGCCCGCTTCCAGCTATTCGCGGACCGCGACATGGCGCTGTCGCCTCCGCATGGCCAGGCGCAGTACCTGCAGTTGCGCTTCGACCAGGCCATGCGTGGCCTGTCGGTGGGCGCGCCAGTGGAATTCAAGGGGGTGGAGTTTGGCCGGGTCACCTCGATCCAGCTCGATTACGATGCTACGCGGCAGAGCTTCCCGGTAGTGGTCGATGCGGTGATTTACCCGCAGCGGCTAGGGCCGGTGCACCGCAAGATGCTGGCGGTGTTCAAGCACACCGAGGGTGATATGGAAGGGGCGCGGAAACTGATTGGCACGTTTGTCGAACATGGGCTGCGGGCCCAGGCGCGTAGCGGCAACCTGATCACCGGGCAGATGTTCATTTCGCTGGACTTCTACCCGGATGCCCCCAAGGTGACCTTCGACATGGCTGCCAACCCCATCATGATCCCGACGCTGCCCGGCAGCCTTGAGCAGTTGCAGGAACAGCTGCAGCGGGTGATGGAGCGCATTGCCAAGCTGCCGCTGGAAAGCATCGCCGGTAACCTGGACGGTAGCTTGCGTGAGCTGCGCGCCAGCCTCAGGCAGTTCAATGGCCAGACGCTGCCGGAGGTGAAGGTGGCGCTGGACGAGGTGCACAAGACCCTGCGCACGGCCAACTCGGCCATTTCCGAAGATTCGCCGCAGCGCGAGCGAATGGGCGAAACACTGGACGAGCTGGAGCGCATGTCGCGGTCGCTACGTGACCTTGCCGACTACCTGGGCCGCCACCCCGAGTCGCTCATTCGTGGCCGGCCGAAAGCGGCCGGCCCCGCAGACCTTGAACCCTGAGGAGACAGCCGATGCAACGACTGCGCAATGTATGTGTGGCCAGCCTGCTGGTGTGGCTCGGGGGCTGCAGCAGTACGCCGAACAACTACCACACGTTGGTACCGAGCGAACCGGTACGTGACAGCGGCCAGCGCATCCAGGTGGTCAGGGTGGCTGTGCCGCCCCAGGTCGACCGCCCACAGTTGGTGGTGCGGCAAGGGCAGAGCGGCCTGGCCATCCTGGAGACGGAGTGGTGGGGCGCCAACCTGGTGGATGAATTCCGCAGCGCCCTGCAGGACCTGTTGGGCGGCCCGGCAGGCGGTGGCAAGGCGTCGCTGCGGGTGGATGTGCAGCGCTTCGACACGGTACCAGGGCGCTATGCCTCGCTGGAGGCGGTGTGGCGCCTGAAGCAGCAAGGGCAGGCCGAGCTGACCTGCCGTACGTCTGTGCAGACTGCCGCGGACAACAGCATCACCAGCCTGGTGAATGCACACCAGGCCAACCTGCGCAAGTTGGCCGAGGCGGTGCGGGGGAGTGCCCTGCAGGGTAGCTGCCGGGCATGAACCGGCCTTATTACTGCCGGGTGCTGGCTGTTTCCTGTGCCCCGTCGGCCTTGTCCTGCGGCAGCTGATCGAACTCGCGCAAGCCATCCTTGCGGTACGGGTCGCCGATCCAGCGTGGTGCTACCACGAACTGTGGGCTCACCAGGCTCTTGGCCGGTTCATAGCGGTCGTAGCTCAATCCGGCCAGGTCTGACAGGGTATGGATCAGATGCGAACTGCTGTAGGGGCGGTTGGCCATTGCCTGCAAGTCACGCGGGTGTTCGGCCTGCCAGCTAGGCGAGGTCCACAGCAGGAACGGGATGGTGTACATCGGCCGGGTCGGTGCGCCTTCATTGCGCCCCAGGCGGTCGTGGTCACCGGAGCTGTACACGTCTTCACCATGATCGGACAGGTACATCAGGAACCCGTTGGGGTTGCCTGCCGCATAACGCTTGATCAGGGTCGACACCACATAGTCGTTGTAGCGCACCGCGTTGTCATAGAAGTTGTAGGTTTCTACCTGGTCCGCCGTCAGCTTGGCTGGCACACCTTGCTTGTCGTTGAAGTGCGCATAGTCGTCCGGGTAGCGGTAGCGGTAGTCCATGTGCGTGCCCAGCAGGTGCACGATGATGAACTTGTTGGGCGCAGGGTCTTGCAGGGCTTTCTCGAACGGTGCCAGCACCACGTCATCGTACTGGCTGGCATTCTGGTTGCGCTGGTTGTTCAGGTACACCGGCGCGTCTGTTTGCTGCGAGAAGGTGGTGAGCATGGTGTTGCGCTTGGTCAAGGTCTGCTGGTTGGTGATCCAGAAGGTCTTGTAGCCTGCCTGTTTCAGCAGGTTGATCAGCGACGGGTCGCTGAGGAAGCGGTCCGGGTTCTGCTCGTCGCCGAACGTGAGAATCTGCTGCATCACTTCGATGGTGTACGGGCGCGGCGATACCACGTCGCGGAACACGGTCAGGCCCTTGTCGCTGGCGGCCAGCGCGTCGAGGTTGGGCGTGGTATCGCGGTTATAGCCATACAGGTGCATGTGCTCGCGGGTGGTCGACTCGCCGAGCACCAATACCAGGGTGCGTGGCGCTGTACCACTGCTGTCTCGCAGGTTTTGCAGCGGTGGCAGTGCGGCATTCTGGGCCAGCAGTTTCTGCATGTTGTCCAGTTGCTGGCGGTACTGTCGGTAGCCGACCAGCAACTGCCAAGGGACGGCCGGCTCCATTCGCTGCTGCACTTTTTCGAGCGCATCGGCGAAGTTGCGCTCCTGGGTGACCATCTGCTTGTAGAACGGCATGACCAGATTGGCCACCAGCAATAGCACGACCACCGGCAGTCGGCTGCGCAGCGGCAGGCTGACCGGGCGCACGCGTCGCCACAGCATTACCGCGACCAGCGTGTACAGCACCAGTGCCAGGCCCAGCCCCACGCTGAAGTATTGGCTGAAGTACTCACCAGCCTCGGCGGTGTTGGACTCGAACATCACAAAGATGACGCTTTGTGAAAATTCCTGGCGATAGATGCCGAAGTAGCTCAGGCCCACCAGCGATGCAGCCCACAGCACCAGACCAATGATTGCCGCGGTGGCGCGGGTGAAGCGCGGCAGCAACAGGACGGGCGCCAGCCATAGGCTGCTGAGGAATAACGCATCGCGAAAACCGGCG
Organism: Pseudomonas sp. USTB-Z; assembly: GCF_019691255.1. Taxonomy (NCBI): domain Bacteria; kingdom Pseudomonadati; phylum Pseudomonadota; class Gammaproteobacteria; order Pseudomonadales; family Pseudomonadaceae; genus Pseudomonas; species Pseudomonas sp. USTB-Z. The sequence goes on along the minus strand of NZ_JAECZP010000003.1, from coordinate 27,159 downwards.
AAGCCGGTCGTCCCGCTGAACAGCAGCAGCGCCTGGGTTACACCGGAGAAATACCAGAAGAACAGCAAGAGCCAGCCGAGCCCGGCCCAGTCCACGCGCTTGTGCGCGGCGGGGGATGTAGTGTTTGACACGTATGCCTCGTCGTACCTTGGCGGCCAGCGGTTGTGCGCGTGACCGGAAAGGGCGTGACGCTAATCTGCGGACTGTGAAAAATACGTCAACGCGTTGAATCCTGTGACCTGCGTGGCCGTAGCAGGCATAAGCTGGGCTGTTCACTGCGCTTTCCCAGGCTGCCGGGGTATGATGGCGGCAGCGAAACGTCCTGAAAGGCCCCGTAGAGTATGAACCGTCGTAAGAAGATCAAGCAGCTATTGCAGGCGCATGCCAAAAAGGCCAGTGCCAAACTGGCGCCACGCAAGCCCAAGTACATCTGCAAGGCGGACCGCTTGAAGATGGAGGCAGAGGCGGCGGGGGAGGCTCCGCAGCTGGCCGACTGACACTGCCCCTAAAACCGATCGCTTGGGCTTCAACGGCGGTAGTAATGATGCGCGTCATGATGACGCTGGCGCATGGCGCGCTCATGGCGGCGCTCCCAATCACGGCGCCGTTCCCAGTCGCGCCGCCGCTCCCAGTCCCGGCGGGCTTGTTCACGCCGCCACTGTTCGCGGCGCCAGTCGCTTCGGTGGTCGTGCCAGCGATCGTCATCATGCGCCAGGAGGGTGGCTGGCTGTTCAACGGCCACGCTGGCCACGCTCGACCAAGGGTTGCCGGCTGGCTTTAACGGTGACTGGACAGCCGGTGAAACCGGTTCGGCGGCTTTCATTTGCGTTGCCGATGCCGTGCCCACCGCCGCGAGCGAGAACAGGCCGAGCAGCACCAACCTTGCGACATGTATTTTCATGAGCGTAGCCAACCTCTGATAACGAATGAGCCATCTGGCCAGCAGGTGTGGGGCGAACCTTGTCTCGCGTTCCGCTACCTTTCTGTGCCTCACACATAGACAGGGAATCAAGAAAAAGTTCGCTACAGCAACAACTTGAAGAACTTTGCCGGGGTGGTTGGCGCTGTGCAGTAGCCGCCGTGAGTGCCCCACTGGACAGTCATAGGCCTGCAAACACCTCACGCAAATGCCGCCGGTAACTGTCGAACGCAGCAATCGCCCCTTTCACCACCTCTGCTTCTTCCTGCTCCCCCAGCACCAGGCTGTCCAGCCTGGCAACAAATGCGCGCCAATGCAGCGCTCGGCCATCCGGGTGGGGGGCCAGGTGGCGGGCGCCCTTGTCACCCTCCAGCCCAAGACGTTGCGTGTGCTTGTAGAGAAACGCCGCCCCCAGGTTCGAGCCTTCACTGCAATACAGCCATCCCAAGGCCTGGGCCGAGCTGACACAGACCGGTTGGGTGGACGTTGGCAGCGACAGGCCCAGGTCGCGCAGGTCGGCCTCGACTGCCGCAAAACGTGACAGCGCCGCCAGCCCCGGCAGTTGCTGGTTGAGCTGTTCATCCTGATACAACGCCAGCAGGCTGCCATGAAAGCGGTGCTGCACCTGCAGGAAACGACCATAACGCTCGCGGTTCTCGAAGGGCCGCGCTGCCATTACCAGTTGATCGACGCTGTCATGATCCCTGCTGCTGGCCGCTTTCAGGCGTTTGCAGCGGCTTGGTTCGGTGAAGGGGGAAGTTACAGCGGTCATCGGCGTATCCGTGGCAATAGAGCAAGGTCCCCATGATGCTTGCCATCCTTGGCAAGCATCAAGCGTCACACGCCCGACCTGACCGAGTTCGCAATGATGGAGCGCAAGGTCGAGGCTCATTTATCATGGCGGCTGCCTTTACCATTGCCAAGGATACTTGCCATGAGCGCCCTTCAGTTCCGCACCCCCGTTCCCGCCGATGCCGAGCGTTGCTACGCCATCGAAATTGGCGCCTATGAAGGGGATGAGGCGGCCACGCTGGAGAAAATCCGCACGCGTATCACGCAGTACCCACAAGGCTTCCTGGTGCTGGAAAGTGACGGCGAGATCGTGGGTTTCATCAACAGTGGCTGCGCCCACGAGGTCGTGATGTCCGACGAGGCCTTCAAAGAGCTGGTCGGCCATGACCCGGCGGCAGCGAACGTGGTGATCATGTCGGTGGTTGTAGACCCGGCCCACCAGGGCAAAGGCTACGCCAAACTGTTGATGAACGAATTCATCGGGCGCATGCATGCGGCGGGCAAGCAGACCATTCACCTGATGTGCAAGGAGCAGCATGTGGCCCTGTACCAGAAGCTGGGCTACCGATACGTGAAACCGTCGCCGTCGGACCACGGCGGCATGGCCTGGCATGAGATGGTCATGGGCCTTTGAGTGAACGTGAAATCGTAGTGTGCGCTACCCGCAGCTTCTAGCCACGCACCCGGCTTTCCTCATGGGAAAACAGGTAACGCTTTGATTGACGTTGGTGGCTTGCTGCCTTTGTTCTCTATGTGACAGCGCAGCCCAAAGGGCTGCGCATGACCTTCATTCAACCCGGCGATGCCGAACTGATGCCTGGCCTCAAGTGCCACTGACCAGCTGATGGGCCAGCTGGTTGTGGCGTTCCAGTACGCGCGGCAGGTCGACGGTGGCCAGCTGGCCGTCTTTCACCACGACGCGGCCGTTGATCACGCTGGTATGCACCTGGGTCGGGGTGCAGAACACCAGTGCCGCCAATGGGTCATGGTGGCCGCCGGCATACGCCACATGGCCCAGGTCGAAGGCGACGAAATCGGCGACCATGCCCGGGGCCAGGGCGCCGATATCATTGCGGTTGAGCACTTTCGCGCCACCCAGGGTGGCAATCTCCAGTGCTTCGCGTGCGGTCATCGCGTCAGGGCCGAAGCCCACCCGTTGCAGCAGCAGGGCCTGGCGCACTTCACCGATCATGCTGGCGCCGTCGTTGGAGGCAGAGCCATCGACCCCCAGGCCCACCGGTACGCCGTGGTCGCGCATCTTGCGTACCGGGGCGATGCCCGAGGCCAGCCGCATGTTCGAGCATGGGCAGTGGGCGACGCCGGTGCCGGTGCGGGCGAACAGCTCAATGCCGTGCTGGTCGAGCTGCACGCAGTGTGCATGCCATACATCATGGCCGACCCAGCCAAGGTCTTCGGCGTACTCGGCAGGGGTCATGCCGAACTTCTCGCGGCTGTAGGCGATGTCGTTGACGTTCTCGGCCAGGTGGGTGTGCAGCGACACCCCATACTGGCGCGCCAGCACGGCAGCTTCGCGCATCAGGTCGCGGCTGACCGAGAACGGCGAGCATGGCGCGACCACGATGCGGCGCATCGAGCCGTGGCTGGCATCGTGGTAGTCCTCGATCAGGCGTTGCGATTCCTTGAGGATGTCGGCTTCCTTTTCCACCACCGCGTCAGGTGGCAGGCCGCCTTGGCTCTGGCCCACGCTCATGCTGCCGCGCGCGGCATGGAAGCGCATGCCGATCTCGGCCGCCGCGTGGATGCTGTCGTCGAGCTTGCAGCCGTTGGGGTAGATATACAGGTGGTCGCTGGAGGTGGTGCAGCCGGACAGGATCAGCTCGGCCATGGCGGTCTGGGTCGACACCGCGATCATCTCGGGGGTCAGGCGCGCCCAGATCGGGTACAGGTTGGTCAACCAGTTGAACAGCTCGCCGTCCTGAGCTGCCGGTACCACGCGGGTGAGGCTCTGGTACATGTGGTGGTGGGTGTTGACCAGGCCTGGGATGACCACCTTGCCGGCCATGTCCAGAACCACGTCGGCGTGCTGCGGGAGGGTTTCGCTGGGGCCGACTTGCTTGATCAGGTTGTCTTCGATGAACAGGCCGCCGTTCTTGATTTCGCGGCGTTCGCCGTCCATGGTGACCAGCAGTGCGGCGTTTTTGACGAGGAGCGTTTTTGCAGGGTTTGTAGATGACATGGTGCAAGCCTGCGCAATACGCATCGGCGATTACCGATGTCATAGGCGCTCGGTATTGTAAGCAAGCTTTTTACTGATTGTATACAGCTCGAAGTACCCGTGCCGGCCTCTTGGCGGCTTGAGCCGCGAAGAGGCCGGCACGGGTTGCAGCCATGAAAGATCACACCGCCTCGCGGCTGCTCACACCCTCCAGCAACCGGGCAATCCCCAGCGGGTTAGCGTTTTTCAACGCATCCGGCAGCAGTGCGTCCGGGTAGTTCTGGAAGCACACCGGGCGCAGGAAGCGGTCGATGGCCAAGGTGCCGACCGAAGTGCCGCGGGCGTCGGAGGTGGCCGGGTAGGGGCCGCCATGCACCATGGCATCGGAAACCTCCACGCCGGTCGGGTAGCCATTGAGCAGCAAGCGCCCGGCCTTGCGTTCCAGCAGCGGCACCAGTGAGGCAAAGGCGTGCAGGTCGTCAGGTTCGGCAATCAGGGTGGCGGTCAGCTGACCTTGCAGGTGACGCAATGCTTCGGCCAGTTGCTGGGCATCGGCCACTTCAACCACCACGGTGCAAGGGCCGAACACTTCTTCCTGCAACAGCGGGTCGCCATTGAGCAGCAGGCTCACGTCGGCTTTGAACAACTGCGGCTGAGCCTGGTTACCCGTTTGCGGTTGACCGGCCAGATGCTGGATACCCGGGTGCGCCAGCAAGTGCTGCACAGCGTTCTGGTAGCTGCGCAGGGTGCCCGCGTTGAGCATGGTCTGCGGGCTCTGGTCGGCCATGCGTGCCACCAGCGTTTGCAGGAAATGCTCGAAGTGTGGCGACCGGATACCCACCACCAGGCCCGGGTTGGTGCAGAACTGCCCACAGCCCAGCACCACCGAGGCGGCCAGCTCGGTCGCCACCTGCTCACCGCGAGCCTGCAGAGCCTGCGGCAGCACGATCACCGGGTTGATACTGCTCATTTCGGCGAATACAGGGATCGGCTGCGGGCGCGCTGCGGCCATGTCGCACAGGGCGCGGCCACCGCGCAGCGAGCCGGTAAAGCCGACCGCCTGGATGGCTGGGTGCTTGACCAGCGCTTCGCCCACACCGGCACCGTAGATCATGTTGAAAACGCCTGCCGGCATGCCGCTGCCGGTCACTGCACGGTCGATGGCCGCGGCCACATGGGCCGCAGTGAGCATGTGCCCGCTGTGTGCCTTGAACACCACCGGGCAGCCGGCGGCCAGCGCCGAAGCGGTGTCACCGCCAGCGGTGGAGAAGGCCAGAGGGAAGTTGCTGGCGCCGAACACGGCCACCGGGCCCACGCCGATGCGGTACTGGCGCAGGTCCGGGCGCGGCAGTGGGGTGCGCTGGGGCAGGGCGCGGTCGATGCGTGCAGCGTAAAAGTCGCCACGCCGTACCACCTCGGCAAACAGGCGCAGCTGGTTGCTGGTGCGGCTGCGTTCGCCGCGGATGCGTGCTTCAGGCAGTGCGGTTTCGCGCATCACGTCCTGGATGAAGTCATCACCTAACGCGTCCAGTTCGCTGGCGATCGCGTCGAGAAAAGCAGCGCGCTGGTCCGGGCGGGTGCTGCGGTAGCTCGGGTAGGCCGCCTCGGCGGCCTGGGCGGCGGCCTCGACTTCGTTGCCGGTCGCCTGGTAGAAGGCGTAGGGCAGTGCTTCACCGGTGTGGGCGTCGAGGCTGTGCAGCAGCACGTCACCGTGGCCACTGAGCTGGCCGGCGATGTGGTTCAGGCGGTGTTCGATGGACATTTCGTTTCCCGTTGGCAATGACAATCGTTGGTCAGGACTGTAGGGGGGCGAACGGGGGGCTGAATAATGATTAATCCGGATCGGGTGATAACGAACAGTTATCACCCGGGTTCTCGCGATGCCCGGCAGGAGCGGTCACGCAAGGCGTCAGGGCTCACTCGGCCATCTGCAACTCTGGCAGCTTCACGCGCAACGCCCGGGTCAGCCCCAGTAGCACCAACAGGCCCAGGCCCATCCAGCACAGGCCGATGGTGAACGACAGGCTGGTCAGGCTGCTCCATAGCCACAGCGTGCTGAGAAAGCCCAGGCCGGGAATGGCGCCGTACAGCAGGCAGTTGCGGCAACCGCGCAGTTTCTGGTCCACCAGGTAGTGCTTGACCACCGCCAGGTTCACCGCCGAAAAGGCGAACAGTGCGCCAAAGCTGATCATGTTCGCCACGGTATCCAGGGTGATCACCAGGGCGATCAGCGACAGCAGGCTGACCACCAGGATGGCAGTGGCCGGCACGCGCTTTTTCGTCACCAGCTGGCCGAATGCCCGCGGCAATGCGCCGTCACGGCCCATGGCGAACAGTACGCGCGACACGCTGGCTTGGGACACCATGGCCGAAGCGAAGCAGCCGGCCACGTAGGTCGCGGTGAAGGCGGTTACCAGCAGCTCGCCGCCCACCCGGCGCATCACGTCGACCGACGCCGAATCCGGATCGGCGAAGCTGCCCCAATCGGGGAACACCATCTGTGCGCAATAAGACACCACCAGAAACAGCAGGCCGCCGATCAACGACACCGCCAGAATCGCCACGGGAATGCGGTAGGTCGGGTTACTGGTTTCCTCAGCCATGGTCGACACCGCATCGAAGCCGAGGAACGACAGGCACAGCACGGCGGCGCCGGTCATGATCAACGGCACGCTGAAGCCTTCGTGGTGCAAGGGGGCCAGCAGCGACACCGGCTCCGCCTGTCCGCTGAGCTTGAGAATGGACAGGGCGACGAAGACGATGATGAACACCAATTGCACCACCACCAGGATCCAGTTGACCCGGGTGATCGACTCGATGCCGATCAGGTTGAGGAAGGTGACCAGGGCAATGGAGCCCGCCACCCACACCCAGGCATGGATGGTCGGGAAGTATTCCGACATGTAGATGCCGATCAGCAGGTAGCTGAGCAGCGGCAGAAAGATGTAGTCGAGCAGCAGTGTCCAACCGGTGATGAAGCCGATATGGCTGCCGAAGGCCTTGCGCGTGTAGGTGTAGACCGAGCCGGAGTAGGGGTGGGCCTGGACCATGCGGCCGTAACTGTAGGCGGTCAGCAGCATGGCGGCGAGCGTGAGCAGGTAGGCGGTGGGCAGGTGCCCTTTGGTCATCTGGGTGACCAGCCCGTAGGTGGTGAATACGGCCAGGGGCACCATGTAGGCCAGGCCAAACAGCACCAGGGCGGTCATGCTCATGGACTTGCGGAAGCGGCCGGTGCTGGTGCCGGGTTGCGAGGGTGCATGCGGGGCGGGGCTATGGGCTGTACTTGTTGTTGTATGCATTGCTAACTCCTGAAAAGGGATGCAGGACACCGCGGCAGGCGAGCAGGCTCGCGACCGTTAGGTGCTGTGCAAGGAGGTCGAGCGGAAAGCTCGCAGCGCTGGGGCGGGTTGATGCTCCCACACCCTGCAGGTACCCGGAATCACCCTTTGGGGTGAGCGGCCACTGCCCTTGCCCGGCTCACCCCAAAGGGTGATTCCGGTGCCTGCAGGCCCGTGGGAGTATCTGCTCAACGACGCACCGCACTGGCGGCGGTGCCACTGAGAAGAAACGGCAGGCTTACAGTGACTAATCAATTGCTTTCAGCACAATGGTTCGAGCACCAGGCCAAGGTCACCGAGGCGATTGGCCGACCGGGCTTTGCCGCCAGCCTGTTTGCTGCACTGGGTGTGATACGGCCGATCCAGGCGACCACGGTGTACCTGTACCCGCACGACGGCATGCCCTGTGCGCTGTTCGAGCAGGATGACAAGGCACCTTGGCAGCCCGAAGGCAATGTCAGCCGCTACCTGTCGGGTTTCTACCTGCTTGACCCGTTCTACGGTGCTTGTGTGGAACAGGTCGAATCCGGCTGCTACGGCCTGTTCGAAGTGGCGCCCGATCACTTCGAGGTCAGCGAATACTACCAATCGTTCTACCGCCACTCGCACCTGGAGGATGAGCTCAACTACATCCTGCAGGTGGCGCCCGGGCAAAGCCTGGCGGTGTCGCTGGCCTTCACCGACAAGCTGGATGAGCAAAGCCGCACGCGGTTCGGGCTCATCACGCCTTGGGTGCTGGCGGTACTCGGCAAGCATTTTGCCGGGCTGGACAGCCGCGCAGGCCGCTTCGAGAACATCCTCGAGCAACGTATCCATGCCGCGCTGAACAACTTCGGCAGCTCGCTGCTGACCGAGCGTGAATGCCGTATCGCCCAGTTGATCCTGCGTGGTCACTCGACCAGGTCGCTGGCCGAGCGGCTGGGGGTGTCGGAAGACACCATCAAGTCGCACCGCAAGAACGTCTACGTCAAGCTCGACATCGGCACTCAGTCCGAACTGTTCTCCCTGTTCATCGACGCACTGGCCAATGCCCAGGGCGTGCTGGGCAAGGACCCGCTGGAAAGCTACATGGGCAAGCTGCGCTGAGCGCCAGCTACCCTGCAACCCCACCGCAAAGGAAAACCAACAATGAACGCGCCTTTCGCCCCGCAACGCCAGACCCGTGACTACCAGGCAGCCGATGCCGCCCACCACATTCATGCCTTCCTCGACCAGAAGGCGCTGAACGCCGAAGGGCCGCGGGTGATCGTCGGGGGCGAACGCCTGCACCTGTGGGACAGCGAGGGCAAGCGTTACCTGGATGGCATGTCTGGCCTGTGGTGCACCCAGCTCGGTTATGGCCGTCGTGACCTGACGGCCGCCGCGGCCACGCAGATGGATCAGCTGGCCTACTACAACATGTTCTTCCACACCACCCACCCGGCGGTGATCGAACTGTCCGAGTTGCTGTTCAGCCTGCTGCCGGGGCACTACAGCCACGCGATCTACACCAACTCCGGCTCCGAGGCCAACGAGGTACTGATCCGCACCGTGCGCCGCTACTGGCAGGTGGTTGGCCAGCCAGGCAAGAAGGTCATGATCGGCCGCTGGAACGGCTACCACGGCTCGACCCTGGCGGCCACGGCGTTGGGCGGGATGAAGTTCATGCACGACATGGGCGGGCTGATTCCGGATGTGGCACACATCGACGAACCTTACTGGTACGCCGAGGGCGGTGAACTGACCCCGGCCGAGTTCGGCCGCCGCTGCGCCCTGCAGCTGGAGGAAAAGATCCTCGAACTGGGTGCCGAGAACGTTGCCGGCTTCATTGCCGAACCCTTCCAGGGGGCCGGCGGCATGATCTTCCCGCCGGAAAGCTACTGGCCGGAAATCCAGCGTATCTGCCGCCAGTACGACGTGCTGCTGTGCGCCGATGAGGTGATCGGTGGCTTTGGCCGCACCGGCGAATGGTTCGCCCATGAATACTTCGGCTTCGAGCCCGACACCCTGTCGATTGCCAAGGGCCTGACCAGCGGCTATGTGCCCATGGGTGGCCTGGTGCTGAGCAAGCGCATTGCCGAGGCGTTGGTGGAACGCGGCGGGGTATTTGCCCACGGCCTGACCTATTCCGGCCACCCGGTGGCGGCGGCAGTGGCCATCGCCAACCTGAAGGCGCTGCGTGACGAAGGCATCGTGCGCCAGGTGAAGGACGACACGGGGCCGTACCTGCAGCGCATTCTGCGCGAAGTGTTTGCCGATCACCCATTGATCGGCCAGGTGCAAGGGGCCGGGCTGGTGGCGGCGCTGCAGTTCGCCGAGCACAAGCCGACGCGCAAGCGCTTTGCCAACGAGAACGACCTGGCCTGGCAGTGCCGCACCTTTGGTTTCGAGGAAGGGGTGATCATTCGCTCGACCCTGGGCCGGATGATCATGGCCCCGGCCTTGATCGCCAACCACAGCGAGCTGGATGAGCTGGTGGAGAAGACCCGGATAGCCGTAGACCGCACGGCGCGGCTGGTCGGCAAGCTCTAAGCCTTCTGGGGGCGCTTCGCGCCCCGATCGCGACGCAAGGCCGCTCCCACAGCAATCGCGTCGCTTGCAGGGGCAACGCTGTTCTTGTGGGAGCGGCCTTGTGTCGCGATTGGGCTGCAAAGCAGCCCCGGCGATCCATCCGTGGGACGACGCCCCCATCCAAAAGATTGCTCCCATGCTTACCAGGAGTACACATGTATACCCTCGAATTCTGGCAACAACGCGCTTCGGATCTGTACCTGCCATCCCAGGCGCTTATCAGCGGCAAACCCGTCAACGCACAGGATGGCGCCACCTTCGCAGCCATCAACCCCGCCACCCACAACGTAATGGCACAGGTTACCGCCTGCGGCCAGGCCGAGGTCGACCTGGCCGTCGCCAGCGCCCGTCGAGCCTTCGAGCACGGCCCCTGGCCGCGCATGGCGCCGGGCGAGCGCAAGAAGGTGCTGTTGCGCCTGGCCGAGCTGATCATGGCCCATCGCGAGGAGCTGGCCCTGCTGGACTCGCTGAACATGGGCAAGCCGGTGATGGACGCCTACAACATTGACGTGCCGGGCTCGGCACATGTGTTCGGCTGGTACGGCGAAGCGCTGGACAAGCTGTATGACCAGGTGGCGCCCACTGCTGCCAATGCGCTGGCCACCATCACCCGCGAAGCCCTCGGCGTGGTCGCGGCTGTGGTGCCGTGGAATTTCCCCCTCGACATGGCCGCCTGGAAGCTGGCCCCGGCGCTGGCTGCCGGTAACAGCGTGGTACTCAAACCCGCCGAGCAATCACCGTTTTCGGCACTGCGCCTGGCCCAACTGGCGCTGGAAGCAGGGTTGCCGGAAGGCGTACTGAACGTGGTGCCGGGCCTGGGCGAGCAGGCCGGGCAGGCGCTGGGCCTGCACCCGGATGTGGACTGCCTGGTCTTCACCGGCTCCACCCAGGTGGGCAAGTACTTCATGCAGTACTCGGCGCAGTCCAACCTCAAGCAGGTGTGGCTGGAGTGCGGCGGCAAGAGCCCGAACCTGGTGTTCGACAACTGCCAGGACCTGGACCTGGCTGCGGAAAAGGCCGCCTTCGGCATTTTCTTCAACCAGGGCGAGGTGTGTTCGGCCAACTCGCGGCTGTACGTGCAGCGTGCCATCCACGATGAGTTCATCGAGCGCCTGCAGGCCAAGGCTCGCCAGTGGCTGCCCGGTAACCCGCTGGATCCGGCGAGCCGCGCCGGGGCCATTGTCGATGCCGAGCAGACCGGCCGCATCGAGGCCGCCATCGTGCGTGCCGGGCAAGAGGGCGCGCGATTGGTGTGTGGCGGCCGACGCCTGACCGTCGAAGGTTCGGACAACTACATCGAGCCGACCATTTTTGCCGGTGTCGAGGGCCGTATGAGCCTGGCGCGGGAGGAGGTGTTCGGCCCGGTGCTGGCGGTCAGCGCCTTCGACACCGAAGAAGAAGCGGTGCGCCTGGCCAACGACAGCATCTATGGCCTGGCAGCCTCGGTGTGGAGCGACGACTTCAACCAGGTGCACCGGGTAGCGCGTGCGTTGAAAGCCGGTACCGTATCGGTGAACACGGTCGATGCGCTGGATGTGACGGTGCCGTTCGGTGGGGGCAAGCAGTCGGGGTTTGGCCGCGATCTGTCACTGCATTCGTTCGACAAGTATTCGCAGCTCAAGACCACCTGGTACCAGTTGCGCGGCTGATGTCCTGATCATGGCCCACGTCGCCTGCGTCGCGGTACAAAGCCTTGCACGATCGTCTGTAAACGTGTTGCCGGCCCGGCAGAACGCTCACATGCACTCTACACTGCTGCAGACATCAGCCAAGGCAATGTGCCGCACATGGAGTACCTGGGATGGGCTGCGTGTCGACGGGGCGTGTCGTTGGCAATAGAGGACGTGGTATTTCACTGCAGTGGCTGGTGGCGCTGGCCATCGTGCTGGGCATGCTGCTGCTCGGCGCTGCCCTGGCCTGGCAGGGGTACCGCGGTATTCGCCAAACCCTTGTGGCTGCTGCTGGCGATGCCGCCCAACAGGTTGCCAAGACGATCGACGAGCGCGCCAGGCGCCTGATCGAGCCGGCGCAAAGCAGCATTCGCCTGCTTGCCCACAACCCGACTGTGCACACCCAGGCACAGCGCCTGGATCGGCTGCCACAGCTGGTGGAAATGCTGGACGCCAACCGCATGCTCAGCGCCGCCTATCTGGGTTACCCCAGCGGCGAGTTCCTGCTGGTGCGTCGCCTGCATGACCCGCAGCTGATGCAGCGTTTCGCCGCTCCACCGGGCACGGCATTTCTGGTGCAGAGCGTCAACCATGGCGAGGGCGCCAAGGTGCAGGGCGAGTGGCGTTTTTATGATCGGGCGCTGAACCTGTTGCAGGCCCAGGCCAAACCTGACTATCGCTACGATCCACGCCTGCGCCCCTGGTTCGCTGAAGCCACGGTACAACCCTCTACGGTGCTGACTCGCCCTTATGTGTTCTTCACCACCCGCGAGGTCGGCTTGACCATGGCCCAACGTAGCGTCGACGGTGGCGCCGTGATCGGCCTGGATGTCTCGGTCAACGACTTGGCCAGCGAGACTCAGGACCTGCGCATGACCCCGGGTACCGAGATCGTGGTGGTCGATGACCAGGGCAACGTTGTGGCCTACCCGGACCCGCAGCGGGCAATCGTGCACGAAGGGCAAGGCGTGCGCCTGTCGCGTGTCGCCGAGCTGGGCGCTCCCAGCCTGGCGCGGCTATACGCTGACCTGCCCACGGGCAACCAGCCTCAGCCTTATCAGGTGGATGGCCAGACCTGGTATGGCATTCGTGTGCATCTGACCACCCTGGCCGGGCACGACTTGTACGTGCTGATTGCCGTACCCGGCCACGAGTTGCTGGTGGGGGCGCGCAAAGTCTTGTACGAGCAGTTGCTCTGGACCGTGGCGCTGATGGCCGTACTGCTGGTGCTCGGCGGTGTGCTTGGCCGGCGCATTGGCCGCCCGCTGCGGCTGTTGCGCGAGCAGGTTCAAGGCTTGGCCTGCTTTGATTTCAGCCGTGAGGTGGGCGTGCACTCGCGGGTTTCCGAGGTGCGCGAGTTGAGCCGCGTGCTGAGCCGCATGTCCGGTACCATTCGCCACTTTCAGGCGATTACCCTTACGCTCAGCCGTGAGCGAAACCTGGAGCGCATGCTCGACGGCGTGCTGAACCATCTGGTAGAAGCTGCCGGGGGCAACGCCGGCGGGGTTTACCTGTACGACGCTGAACAGGCTTTGCTGCGCCTGGCCGCCTCGTGCCGCGGTGAACACTACCCAAGCGAGCTGGCAGTGGATGAGGGCGCCCGGCAGCACTTGGCTGTAACAATGACCCAGGCCCTCGGCCTGCATGAGCGCAGTCTGGCCGTGGTGCTGAATGACCGTAGCCAGGGACTGTTGGGCATCCTGGTCCTGCAAATGGACGAAGAGCAGGCGCAGGAGCGGGTGGGCGAGCCATTCCGGCGCTTTGTCGAGGAATTGTCCGGAGTGGCTGCGGTGGCTATAGAAACCCGCCAGTTGGTCGAAGCCCAGCAACGCCTGCTGGACGCCATGATCAAGCTGCTGGCAGACGCCATCGATGCCAAGAGCCCCTATACCGGTGGCCACTGCGAGCGGGTGCCTCAGCTGGCGCAGATGCTGCTGGATCAGGCAGTGGCAGCCGACAGCGGCCCGTTCGCCAGCTTCAGCATGACCGAGGCAGAACGGTACGAGTTCCGTGTGGCAGCGTGGCTGCACGATTGTGGCAAGGTTACCAGCCCCGAGTACGTGGTGGACAAGGCGACCAAGCTGGAGACCCTGTACAACCGCATCCACGAAGTCCGCATGCGTTTCGAAGTGCTGTGGCGCGATGCGGAGCTGGCCTACTGGCAAGGCCTGGCCAGTGGCGCCGACCAGCAGGTGCTGAAAGCCGCACTGCAGCGAAGCCAGGCCGAGCTGCAGGACGACTTCGCTTTCGTCGCCCAGGCCAACATCGGCGGCGAGTTCATGCAGGACACCGATATCCAGCGTTTGCAGGTGATCGGCAAGCGCCGCTGGCTGCGCCATTTCGATAACCGCCTGGGCATCTCCCGTGACGAGGCGGAACGCCTTGTCGGCGTGCCGCAGCCTGCACTGCCGACAGAGGAGCCATTGCTGGCTGATCGCCCCGAGCACTGCGTGCCCTGGGGCACCCGCACGCCGCCGGTGGTCAAGGATGACCCGCGTAATATCTGGGGGTTCGACATGCACCTGCCAGGCCACGCCAGCAACCACGGCGAGTTGTACAACCTGTCGATCCGCCGTGGCACGCTGACTGACGAAGAACGCTTCAAGATCAACGAACACATCGTGCAGACCATCATCATGCTCAGTGCGCTGCCGCTCCCGCGCCAGCTCAAGCGGGTACCCGACATCGCCGGCAACCACCACGAAAAGATGAACGGCAGCGGCTATCCGCGCCGCCTGGGCGGGCAGGATCTGGGCATCGCCGAGCGGGTGATGGCGATTGCCGACATCTTCGAAGCACTGACGGCTGCAGACCGGCCATACAAACCCCCGAAGACGCTGTCCGAATCGGTGAATATCCTGGTGGCCATGGCCCGCGAGGGGCACGTCGACGGGCAACTGCTACAACTGTTCCTCAGCAGCGGGGTATACCGCCAATATGCCGAGCGCTTCCTGCGCACCGAGCAGATCGACGAGGTGGATGTGGCCTACTGGCTGGCGCAACTTCAGGAGCGCAGCGCCGCGAGGCCTGTGCGCTGAGGGGCGACAGCGCTGAAAAATCAGACCGCGTGGCGCTCGATTCAAGCGCCACGGCCTTTCCCTGCGTCCTCCTGCAGAGCGCCGACCACCCGGGTATTGTGGGTCAGCTCACTCATACCCCTGCACCCCGGCAATGTGCCGCCCGGCGACATAGCCAAAGGTCAGCGCCGGCCCCAGGTTGATGCCACCCGACGGGTACCAGCCACCAAACACGCTGGCCATGTCGGTACCTGCTGCGTACAGGCCTGCAATCGGTTGCCCGGCCTCATCCAGTACACGGGCATTGCCGTCGGTGCGCAACCCGGCGAAGGTGCCAAAACAGCCGGGCTTTACTTTCACCGCATAGAACGGCCCGTGCTCGATGGGCGCCACGCAAGGGTTAGGGCCCTTGTGCTGTGGGTCACCCTGCTTGCGGTTGAACGGCGTGGAACCACGGCCAAACGCCGGGTCCTGGCCGTTACGGGCATGGTTATTGAAGTCAGTGACCGTGGCGCGCAGCCCGGACGGGTCAATGCCGCAGGCCTGGGCGAGCTGCTCGAGCGTGGCGCCGCGTTTCAGGTAGCCGTTGCGCACATGCGGCCCTACCGGCAGCGGTGCCGGGCGAGCATGCCCCAAGCCATAGCGGCGCAAGAAGCGATGATCGCAAACCAGCCACGAGCACACCTCCTGGCCCTCCGGCACTGCAGCGACCATGGCCGACACATAGTCGTAATAGCCATGCGCTTCGTTGACGAAACGCTTGCCGTTGGCCAGCACGCCGATAACGCCCGGTTTGCCGCGCTCGATAATGTGCGGGAAGTGGCCGACGCTGCCGTCGCGATACGGCACCTGTGAAACCGGTGCCCAGGCCACCGGCGACTTCAGGTCGGTGGCAACCACACCGCCGGCGGATTCGCCCAGGCGCAGGCCATCGCCAGAACACCCCTTGGGCGGCAGCGCCAGGTTGTCGTGGCCGCTGGCATCGCGCGGGAACAGTTGCTGGCGCCGGGCGTTGTCATTGGGGAAACCACCTGCCGCCAGCACCACGGCCTTGGCGCGGATCAGTTGCTCACCCTGTGGCGTCGCGACCCACGCCCCGCGTACCTGGCCACCCTCGATCAGCAGGCGTTTGGCCGGCGCCGACGCTTGCAGGTGCACACCCAGGTCCTGTGCCGATTTAGCCAGGCGCGCCACCAGTGCCACACCGTTGACCAGGTGCATGGCCCGACCATGGCGGGCCAGGTGGTACAGGTGTCGGCCAAAGCGCTTGCACACGTGCAGCAGGGCTTTGGGTGAGCGGGTCATGTTGAGGAAGGCGGCAAGGTCGGCTCCGGCCATGATCGGCATGCCCATGAACGAAGTTTCGCGCATGGTCTTGCGCAAGCGTGGCAGCAGGGCGCCAACCTCGCGGGCATCGTAGGGCGCGGCGATCACCTGGTGGCCGCCAAGGGCTGCCCCCGGCGTATCGCCATGCATGTCCGGGATGCCGTTGCCGTCGGCAAACTGCAACGCCGTGTACTTCTCGAAAAACGCCACCATGTGCGGGCACGCCTCAAGGAAGGCATCGACGCGCTCGGCACTGTAGTTTGCCCCCAGCTCATGGCGCAGATAAGTCCGCGGCTGCTCGATGTCTTCCTCGATGCCGGCCCTGCGCGCCAGCGGGTTGCGTGGCACCCAGGCCCAGCCGCCGGACCAGGCGGTGGCACCGCCAAACACCGGTTCTTTCTCCGCCACGATCACCTTCTGCCCATGCCAGGCAGCCGTGACGGCCGCCGCCAGCCCGGCGGCGCCAGAACCTATGACCAGTACATCGCATTCGGTTTCGAGAGGAGCGGAAGGCATTGCGGGTTTCCTGTGTGCTTTTATTAGAACAATGTTCCACATTCTTATCGGCAGCGGGTGGTCCTGCAAGGTCAGGTTGGTCATGTCAGGCAAGAACTGGGCGATCATCGGACATTCGAGGTGGCCCGAGCTGCGCTGGCTAGCGACGATGTGGAATCATCTTCTAGAATCCGCAAAAAATCAGGGACCTGTGACATGGCTGGTAGTCAGATCGAACGCGCCTTCAGTCTTGTAGAAAGCCTTACCGGTGAACCCCAAGGGCTGCCGTTACAAACCCTGGCCGAGCGCCTGGACATTCCCAAAAGCGCTGCCCACCGCATGCTCACTGAGCTGGTGCGGCTGGGCTACGTGCGCCAGAACCGGGAAAACAGCCGCTATCAGCTGTCGGCCAAGCTGGTAGCGCTGGGCTTTCGTTACCTCGCCAGCAACGGTGCCGACATCATCCAGCCGATTCTTGACCGCCTGGCCCAGGACAGCGGTGAGCTGGTGCGCCTTGGGGTGATCGACGGTGCCCGGCAAACCTGGATCGCCAAGTCTCAGGGGGCCCGCTCCGGGCTGCGCTACGACCCGGATATGGGGCGCGACGCGCCGCTGTTCTATACCGCCTCCGGGCATGCCTGGCTGGCCAGCCTGGACGATGAGCAGGCGCTGCAGATGGTGTTGCGCCAAGGTATTGCCGACCCCGAACAGTTCGGCCCGAATGCGCCACGCTCCACCGACGAGCTGCTCGCCTACCTGCACCGCGCCCGCGAGCGTGGTTATGCCTGGGTCGAGGAAACCTCCGCCATCGGCACCTCAGCCCTGGCCGCAGTGGTGCGCCGGCCGCAAAGCGACGAGGTAATCGGCGTGCTGAGCATCGCCGGGCCCAGCGCGCGGCTGGCACAGAGCCGCCTTACAGCGCTGGCACCGCTATTGCTGTCGGCGGCAGAAGAGCTGTCGGCGGCCAGTCCCGCCAGCGAGCTGTTTGCCTGAGAGGATATTCCGGTCGATTACCGCACAGTCTGTTGCGCCCGTTCTTCTGAAAAGCTGAACTTGGTTCTAGATTGTCGAGTATGAATTTTGGAACTCGGTTTCAGAATTTCATAACAACAATGACAAGAGGACAGGCTGTTGAACGCACCCCTTCGTATTGCCTTGATTGGCGCCGGCATCATGGGCCGGCAGCATTACCAGCACTTGCGCAATGTGCCGCAAGCCCAACTGTGTGCGGTAGCCGACCCCGGCCCGCAGGCCGAGGCCTTCGCTGCCGAGTGCGGTGTGCCCTGCTTTGCCGACCACCGGCAAATGTTGGCGCATGTGCGCCCCGAGGCAGTGATCGTCGCCAACCCCAACAACCTGCATGTCGCCACCGCCCTGGATTGTGTCGAGGCCGGGGTGCCGGTGCTGGTGGAAAAACCGGTGGGCGTGAACCTGGATGAAGTGCGTGCTCTGGTGGAAGCCTCACGCCGCCGAGGTGTGCCGGTGCTTGTAGGGCACCATCGCCGACACAATCCGCTGATCGCCAAGGCGCACCAGGTGATCAACGAAGGCAAGCTGGGCCGTTTGATCAACGTCACCGCGCTGTGGCAGCTGCAAAAGCCCGACAGCTATTTCGAAACGCCCTGGCGCCGCGAGCCAGGGGCCGGTTTCTTGCTGACCAACCTGATCCACGACCTTGACCTGTTGCGTTACCTGTGCGGCGAGGTGGTGCAGGTGCAGGCCTTCACCCGCAACGATGTCCGCGGTTTTGCCAACGAAGACAGCGCCGCGGTGCTGCTGCAGTTTGCCAACGGTGCCCTGGGCAGCCTGACCGGGTCCGACGCGGTGGCTGCACCGTGGAGCTGGGAGCTGGACGCTGGCGAAAGCCCTGTGTACCCGCGCCAGGATGGCCAGCCGTGCTATCTGCTGGCCGGTACCCAAGGAGCACTGAGCATTCCCCAGCTCAAGCGCTGGCATTACGCCGAGGCAGGCTCGGGCTGGCATACGCCCCTGTTGCAAAGCTCGGAAAGCATCCCCGCCGGCGAGGCATTGACCCTGCAATTGCAACATTTTGTGCGGGTTGCCCGGGGTGAACAGGCGCCGCTGATCGACGCTGCCGACGGGGGGCGCACACTGGCGCTGATCGAAGCGATAAGGCAGGCAGCCCAAAGCGGTCGGGCTTGCGCGCCCGAGCACATTGGCTGATACAACCTTACTATTGCGGGTGATGATAAATGACTGATCGAATTTTTTCCCTCGCGGCCCTGACGGTGCTCGAGCTGTCTCCTCCGGACATGGTCGAGGCCGCCGCCCGGGCGGGTTACAGCCATGTCGGCCTACGGCTGGTGCCAGCCACCGAACAGGAGCGCCATTTCCCGTTGGTCGCCGATGCCGAACTGCGCCGGCAAACCCAGGCGCGCTTGCGCGACACGGGTATCAAGGTGCTCGACCTGGAGATCCTGCGTCTTGAACCGGCCACCTGTGTGGCCGATTTCGAAGCGATCCTGGCGGTGGGCGCCGGGTTGGGTGGCACTGAATTGCTGGTAGCGGGCAACGACCCCGACGAAGCGCGCCTGACCGAACGCTTTGCCGCATTGTGCGAGCTGGCGGCGCAATACGGCATTCACCCTCACCTGGAGTTCATGCCCTGGACCGACGTACGTGACCTGCGCCAGGCCATGCGGGTGGTGGCCAACGCCGACCGCGGCAATGGCTGCGTACTGGTGGATGCCTTTCACTTCAACCGCTCCGGCTCTTCGCTGGACGACCTGGCGCAGCTGGCGCCGCAGCGCATGCGCTATGCCCAACTGTGTGACGTTGCTGGCCCGGTACCGGCTGACATGGACGAGATCCTGCGCCAGGCGCGTAACGAGCGACGCTTCCCGGGTGATGGCGACGCCGACCTGATTGGCCTGTTGCGCGCCTTGCCGCCGAGCGTGCCGCTGAGCCTGGAAATCCCCACGCGGCAATTGCTGGAGCAGGGCATCAGCGGCGAACAGCGCGCGCGCATGGCGCTGGAGAAAGCCAAGGCGGTGTTGGCCACCGTCTGATCGAGCGAACGTGGCGCATGGCGCCGGCTGCGTCACGTTCGTGAGTGAACCCGCTCCCACACCGAACATTGCCTTGTCGTTGTTGTTTCTCAAGAAATACCAAGCCAAAAAAAAGGGCCCGCAAGGGCCCCGTAGAGGTAAGTAGCTAGCGCTCTCAGGCGCTCTCGACCTTGCGCGGTGCCATGAAATACATCCACACCAACGCCAGGAAGTACATGGCGGGGATCATGGTAAACAGCACGGCATAGTTGTTGTTGGTAGCGGTCAGCACGCTGCCGACAATCTGCGTCATGAACATCCCGCCAATTGCCGCACACATGCTGCCGAAGCCGAATACGGTGCTCACCAGATGCTTGGGTGTGTAGTCCATCACCAGGCTCCAGATATTCGCCGTCCATGCCTGATGCGCACCTACCGCGATCGAGATGGCCGCCACCGCGACCCACAGTCCACTGGCGTTGGCGGCAAAGATGACGCTGAGCATGGTGCAGGCAAAGATCAGCATGGACACCAAGCGCGCTGTCGTGGCACGCACGCCACGGCCGATCAGCCACGACGACAGAATGCCACCCCCGATGCTGCCGAAGTCTGCCGTCAGCCAGATGATGATCAACGGGATGCCCATCTGGGTCACGTTGATGCCCAGGCTGTATTGCTGGTTCAGGAACGGCGGCAGCCAGTACAGGTAGAACCAGAACACCGGCGCGGTAATCGCATAGGCCACTGCAAAAGCCCAGGTGCCACGCAGGCGCAGGATACGGCTGAACGGCACGCGGGTCGGCTCGGGCTCGTCATCCTGCTGGATGTACTGCACCTCGCTCTGACGCACGCGGGGGTGGTCTTCAGGGTTGTAGTACTTCAGCACCCAAAACACGACCCACACCAGGCCCAGGCTGCCCATTGCGATGAACGCAGCCTGCCAGCCCCACACAGCCAGGATCAGCGGCAACAGCGCGGGGGTGACCATGGCACCAACGTTGGTACCGGCGTTGAACAGCCCCGTTGCAATCGCCCGCTCACCCGCCGGGAACCACAGGCGCACGGTCTTGACGCAGGCCGGGTAGTTGGCGGCCTCGGTCAGGCCGAGGATGAAGCGGCAGACCATGAAACCTGCCGCCGAGGTGGCCAGGCCGTGGGCACCCGTGGCCAGGCTCCACAGCAGTACAGCGAAGAAGAAGGCCCGTTTGACCCCGACCTTGTCGATCAGCCGGCCTTGCAGCAGAAAGCCGATGGCATAGCCGACCTGGAACCAGAAATTGATGTTGGCGTAGTCCATCGCCGTCCAGCTCATTTCCTTGGCCAGCACGGGCTGCATGATGCCGAGGGCGGCGCGGTCGATGTAGTTCAGGGTGGTGGCGAAGAACACCAGGGCCAGCATGCCCCAACGGGTCTTGCCGACGCCGAAGGCGCCGCGGAGCTTGTCGCCGATCGAGCCCTGGGACATCCGGGGCGCGGCGGGGGGGATCTTGGAGTGGTTCATAGACTGCTCGTTTCTTGAAATTGTATTCAGCTGCGGTGCTACGGGTACGTGACCGTTTCCCAGGCAGGGGGGGCACGCAAGGCCGGTGCATGGTGAGCAGTGAAGACGGCAGCGTCAATTCAAGAGACGGGCTACTGTTCGGTTATCGAACGGTTGCGTTGGCCTGCGGGCGCGGCAGGTATTCACCTCACTGAAGGGTAGAAGGCTTTGGCCCTGGTTGCCTGATGCGCGCAACACCGACATCAATGATGTGCACAGCTCCCGCTCAACGCTCTACCGGCCAGATACCCGAAGGTCATCCCAGGGCCAAGGGTAATGCCGCCGCTCGGGTAGTACCCACCCATCACGCTGTGCATGTCGTTACCCACTGCAAACAACCCGGGTATCGGCTGCCCTGCGTGGTCCAGTACGCGGGCTGAGGCGTCTGTGTCCAGGCCGGCGAAGGTGCCAAGGCTGCCTGGCAGCAGTTTCACCGCATGGAACGGCCCCTTCAGCAACGGCCGAAGCGACGGGTTAGGTGCCTGCTGCGGGTCGCCTTGGGCCCGGTTGTAGGCCGACGCGCCACGTAGAAAGGTAGGGTCTTCACCTTGTGCCGCATGATGGTTGAAGCCCTCCACCGTGCGCTGCAACTGCTCGGCGTCGATCCCGCAGCGCTGCGCCAGTTGCGCCAGGGTAGCGCCGCTGTGCAAATAGCCACGGCGCTGATAGAAGCGGGTAGGGAAGGGAAAGGGCTTGGCCCAACCGATGCCATAGCGCCGTTGCGCAGCATGGTCGCAGATCAGCCAGGCCTCCGGCTGCTCAGCCTGCGGCGTGGCGGCGAACAGCGCGTTCATGAAGTCGTGGTAGCAATCGGCTTCGTTGACGAAGCGCCGACCATCGCGGCGCACGGCGATGAAACCGGGCTTGGCACGGTCGATCAGGTGTGGGAAATGGCCGAAATGGCCATTGCGGCGCGGTACCTGCGAGACCGGCGCCCAGGCGCCCCCGTGGGCGCCTGCCGCAGACACCCGCCCACCCGCCTGTTCGCCCAGGCGCAAACCATCACCGCTATTCTCCCTGGGCGCAGCGGAGTAATGCTGGTCACCGTCCGGCGCGTGCGGCATCAGCTGCGAGATACGCTGGCGATCATGTGGGAAGCCACCGCAGGCCAGCACCACACCACGCCGTGCGTAGATCGTTTGGCCATCGGCAAACAGCGCGCCGTTGACCCGTTCTTCGCACAACAACAGACGGCTGGCCGCTTTCTCGGTCAGCAATGTCACGCCACGATCAAGGGCGCTGCGCAGCAGGCGCGCCACCAGCGCGTTGCCATTGACCAGATGCAGGCCGCGACGGTGCAGCAGCAGGTCGCGGCCATGGCGCAACAGGCGCTTGCCAACATGCAGCGCTGCCTTCGGCGAGCGTGTGGCGTTGAAGAAGGCAGCCATGTCGGCACCTCCGGCAATGCCCATGCCGGCCAGGCTGACGATGTCCAGCGGTGGGCGTAACGTGTGCAGCCAAGGCCCTAGCCGTCGCCCGTCGTAAGGTAATGCACACAGCGAGCGACCACCGCGTGCACTGCCATCGCCTTCACGCATGTCGGGCATACGGCTGCCGCACTGGAACTGCACGGCAGTGTGTTGCTGGAAGAACGCCACCATTTCCGGACCATGGCGCAGGAAGGCGCGTTGACGCGGGTCCAGCTCGCGGGTGTGGGTTTGCGCACACAAATAGCGCTCCGGGGCATCGTCGGCTTCGACGATGCCTTCGGCGATGGCCAGAGGGTTGCGCGGTATCCACAACCAGCCCCCCGACCAGGCACTGGTGCCGCCCAGCTGGCTGGCTTTTTCCGCGACGACCACTGTCAGGCCATGATGCGCGGCGGTTACGGCGGCAGCCAGGCCAGAGGCGCCGGAGCCGATGACGAGTACGTCACATTCAAGGGGGGGCATGGAAGGGGTCCGCTCGGCTGTTGGAAGAGGTGGTGTGTGGCTTACTGCAGTGGTGAGAAACCGGTCGGGCGCAGCAGCCGCGATTGCAGGCGCAGTACCGCGCCCAGCTCTCGGTTGCGTCGCGAGAATTCCGCCCAGCGCGAGTCTGCCGCCATGGCTGCGCGGCGCGCCATGCGGTCGTCGAGGCTGGCATAGCCCCAGATGTGCACCACTTGGTTGACGTCGCCGAACTCGCTGGTGAAAAAGCCCACCAGGTTGCCCAGGTGTTCGCTCTGCACCTCGAGTGCGTGGCTTTGGTACAGGGCCAGCCAGTCGGCCATTTTCAATGGGTCGAGGGTGTAGGTTCTCAGTTCGTAGTACATGCCGGTTTCTCCGTAGGGGTAGCCGGCGCCTGCAGGCGCGCGGTGATGTGGTTGGCAGCAAGCCAGCCGAAGGTGAGGGCAGGGCCCAGGGTGATGCCGGGGCCGGGGTAGGTGCCCTTCATCAGTGAGTTCATGTCGTTGCCGACCGCATAGAGCCCGGGAATGGGCAAACCGCTGCGGTTCAGCACGTTGGCATCGGCGTTGGTCACCAGGCCACGGGCTGAACCGAGGTCGCCGGTGTGAATGCGGATGGCATAGAACGGCCCCTTGGTCAGGGGGGCCAAGCATGGGTTGGGCGTATGTTGCGGGTCGCCCATGTAGCGGTTGTAACTGTTGCCGCCTTTGCCAAATGCGCGGTCGATGCCATTGCTGGCATCGCTGTTGAACTGTGCAAGTGTTTGCGCAAACACCTGTGGATCGACGCCGATGGCCAGGGCCAGTGCCTGCGATGTGGTGGCCCGATACAGGTAGCCTGCGTCGATCAACGCCTGGTTGTTGACGGGCTTGGGCCGCGCCAGGCCAAGCCCGTACCGGTTCATTGCCTCGGCATCGCAGACCAGCCAGCAGCTGGCAATGCCGTTGGCGAACATGGTGTGCACGAAGTGGTGGTAGGAGTCGGACTCATTGACGAAGCGCCGCCCGGCTTGGTCTACCGCAATCACGCCCGGCTTGGCGCGGTCGGTGACCAGGTGCGGGAAGCGCTCACGTTCACCATCGGCATGACGTAGTTCGGAAACCGGTGCCCAGAAAAAGTTGGCCGCCAGGCTCTCGCCCTCGGCTGCTGCCACGGCCTGGGCAAGGCGCAGGGCGGCTCCGTCGTTGGCCGGTGGTGACATGGTCAGGTGCGGCGCCTTTTGAGCAGGGCGGTAGCCGGCGGCCATTGCGCCTGCTGCGAATCCGCCCATGGCGCACACTACGCCACCACGGGCCATTACCCGCTCACGGCGGCCCTCGCGCTGTACGACCACGCCCGTGATCACGCCGTGCTCGGCGATCAGCTCCACGGCTTCGCTGCGCAACCACAACTGCGTGCCGTGGGCGAAGGCGCTGGTGGCCAGGCGGGCGATCAATGCGTTGCCGGTGGTAAGCCGGGTGCCGCGTGGGTGCTGCAGGCGGTCGCGCGCGTAACGCGCCATCAGCTTCAGGCAATGCCACAGCGACCTGGGTGAGCGGCGAATGCTGAGGAAATGCTGGATATCCACCCGGTTGACCATCATGCCGCCGAACAGCAGCATGCCGGGCGGTGGCATCTGCAGGTCCTTGAAGCGTGTGCCCAGGTGCTTGCCGTCGTATTCGACCATTTCCAGCGCCCGGCCGAACTGAGTGGCGCCGGGTGCATCCGGGTAATAGTCGGGCGAGAGTGGGCGCAGGGCATAACGCAGTTCGGTGTTCTGCTCCAGCCAGCGCAGCGCTTGGTGGCCATGCTCGATGAAGGCATCGCCCAAGGCGGGATCGTAGCCGTCGCCGATGACCTGCTTGAGGTAGGTGCGCATTGCCTCGGGGGAGTCCTTGGCGCCCGCGTCACGGGCTTGGTCGGTGCCGTACAGCCACACCGCGCCGCCAGAAATCGCCGAGGTGCCGCCAAAGCGTTCGGCCTTTTCCACCACCAGCACCTTCAGCCCGCGGCGGGCCGCGGTGGCGGCAGCGGCAAAACCACCGGCACCGCTGCCCAGCACAACCAGGTCGAAGCTGTTGTGTGTGTGCTCCAGAGTCGTCATGGCTTCAGATCTCCAACGGTGTGACGCCCATGAAGGCGCCAAGGTGGCCCAGTTGGGCGAAGGCCATTTCCGGGCCAGTCTGGATCCTGCAACCTACTTGCCGCGCGCGGTTCAGCAGCGGGGTTATCTCGGGTGAGGTGACCACGTCGGCGACCAGGGTGTCTGGCAGCAGGGTAGCCAGCAGGGCGGCGGACAGCGGCAGCTCTGCGCGGGTGCCCATGCCGACTGGGGACGCGTTGGCCACCAGGTCGAAGTCTTCCAGCCCATTGAACTGTGTGCTGACCGTGAGCCCGGGGAAGCCGTTGCCGAGCAGTTCGCATACAGCATCCATGCGTGCTGTGCTGGGGTCGCTGAGGGTAATGCTGGCGATCCCTGCCTCAGCCAGTGCATAGGCAATGGCACTGCCAACACCGCCGCAACCGATCACCAGTGCCCGTTTGCCCGCCGGCTCGAAGCCATGCTTGTGCGCAGCGCCGAGGAAGCCGACGCCGTCCACGTTGTCGCCCAGCAGGCGTCCGTCGCGCTCGCGACGTATCACATTGACCGAACCCAGGGCAGCTGCGCGCTCGCTCAGGCCGTCCACGCGGTTTGCCAGCGCCTGCTTGTAAGGCACGGTGACCACGCAACCGCGCAGGTTCTGCCAGCCACGCAGGGTATCCGCAAAGCTGTCCAGCGCCGCCTCGTGCAGGTCGAAGGGCAGCATGGCGAGGTTGCAGTTGTTGTGGTTGAACCAGGTGTTGAAGTTTTCCGGAGACTTCACCTGGGCGATGGGCGAACCGACGATGGCGACCAGTTCAGTGGAACCTCGAATCATGCTGACCTCCTTATTGGCGTTGTTATGGAGGCAAGGGTGAGGCAGAGGGACGCGTGCAACAATGCGTCAAGCGGCCACTTAATGCGATAATCGCAGTCATGATCCGGTTATCGCAGTAATCGGCTGTTTTTGTTCCTCTGGTAGCGAGTCGAATGCATGAACACACCCGCCATCCATCCCCGTGACTTGATCGCGGGCTTGCAGAAAGGCCTGGCGCTGATGCAACTGTTCAGCGCCGAGCAGCCGCGCCTGAGTGTGCCGCAGGCGGCCAGGTTATCTGGCCTTACGCCCAGTGCGGTGCGGCGGTTTCTGCTGACCTTGGTGCACGAGGGCTTTGCCGAAACTGACAGCCGGGAGTACTGGCTGACCCCCAAGGCCTTGCGCATCGGCCAGGCCTATGTGGACTCGGCGCAACTGCCGCGCATGCTGCGGCCGATTGTTGAACAGGTGGCGCGGCAGACCCAGGAGCACGTATCGGTGGGTACCCGCGATGGCGATGAGATCATTCATCTGGTGCGTAGCCGGTATAGCCATGTGGCGTCTTTGTCGATCAGGCCGGGCTCGCGGGTACCCATGTATTGCACGGCCGGCGGGCGTGTCTGGCTGGCCTGGCTGGATGAGGGGGAACGGGACGAATACTTTGCCCGTCAGCCGCTGCGGGCGTTGACGCCTTACACACTGACAGACCGGGCGCAGCTGGACGCTGAGCTGTTGCGCGTGAAGGGGCAGGGGTTCTGTATCGTTGATCAGGAATATGAAATCGGTATGCGGGTGCTGGGGGTGCCATTGCTGGGACGGGCCGGTCAGTTGAAAGCGACGCTGACCATCACGACTCATGCTTCGCGGTTGAGTATTGATGAGATACGGTTGCGGTATTTACCGACCCTGTATGAGGCACAGGCGTTGCTTCGGCCAGTGCTGGATTGACGCAGACATGGCGCAGTTTGCGGGCATGGCGCCATGCGTGTGAGAACGGGGCACCCGCGAAGCAGCCGCTGGACGATCCCAACCGGGTGACTGACAGGCTTCAGTATCCGGCTCAGTGACCGATAGTGGCTTTCAATCAATGAGCCAACCCTGGTCCCCCTCGATCAAGGTCCCTCCATGACTGGTAGTGTCACCCTCCCTTGCTGCGGGGTGGCCCTCGATGATCGTGCAGGCAGCGCCGGTTTCGATAACGGCGCCACAACTGATGCGATCGCCCATACGAGCGACGGCCTTGCCATCCACGAATGTTGCACTTGCGCCGGTTTCCACAGTGCCTTCGCCATGTAGCGGGCAGCTATGACGATGGCCTACCAGTACGATGGGTTTCATTTGCGCTTCCTTTTGCCGGGTTGAATGGGGGCTTCCTCAAATGCTTCGGGTGGCGGTGGCGCTGCTCGGACGTTGAACAGGCGGCAGATGCCGTACCAGCAAATGGCGACGGAGAGGTTGTAGGGAAACAGCACGGCCCAGAACGGCAATTGCCAGTTCTTTTTGCCCTGCATTTCACCGGGCTCGCCGGTTCGCCAGGGGGCATAGTGGCGCCAGGCTTCTGCC